>CAKUHV010000001.1 GCA_934659445.1 uncultured Oscillospiraceae bacterium
GCGAACAGGGGCGCGGGGGAGTCGGGGGAGAGCCGGGCATAGTTGTTCAGGGCAAACAGCTGCATGGGAAAGGGCGGGTTGTTGGTCAGCACCCCCGCAGGGTCGTCGTAGACGTGCAGGCCGTCGGCGGCAGTCTCCAGAACGATGGTCTCATGGCGGTCGGCGATGAGCCAGTGCAGCTGGGCCAGGGGCAGACCTTCGCAGAAGGGCTCGTCCGTGATGTTGGCGCGCTCCAGCAGGGCCCGGGCCTGGGCCGCCGTGGCGCACCTGCCCAGCAGCCAGGGGATCAGCTCGAACTGGGCCGCATTGTCCCTGCCGGACACCGGAGGATGATAGACGGCATTGCCCACAAAGTTCAGCCCCGCGATGCACAGCCCCTTCTCGTTCATGGCGTCGTAGTACAGGGGGTAGTCGTCCAGCACATGGGCCATGCCGATCATGGCGTAGTGCCGGTCCATGGTCCCCAGATGACGCAGGCGGAAGGGAAAGCCTCGGGGCGCAACGGTCACGCTCTCGCCGAAGGCGACCTCATAATCCAGATTGCGGCCGAAGTAGAGGCCTCGGGTCCGGTAAGATACAGCAGTGCACATGGAAATACCTCCTCAGTCGTCGTGAACGGAAGCGGGCGTCTGCTTCCGGTGTCCCTCCTGCAGACGTGGCATCAGAGACAGGACCTCCTGACAGCGGGCCAGCAGACTGTCGTAGTTCTGCCGCAGGTGGGGATAGAGACAACCGCTGCAGTCCTTGCAGCCGTTGGACAGATAGACGAACTGTCCGCCGCAGCGCTCCCCCAGGGGGTAGAGAGGGCAGAAGCAGAACAGACAGTTGAAGTTGTCGGGGTCCGCCCCCCTGTGGCAGGGGAAGTATTCGCAGGAATGGTTAGAAAAATACCTGTAGTCACAGGGCATCGTTATCACCGCCCATCAAAAGGCCGGGGCAAGCGGCGTGCGGCTTGCCCCGGCGTCTTTTTCATTAAAACACATCGGGTCCACGAAATCAAGAGGAACCGGCCCAATGTCATTCACATTGCGCGCCAGTCCGCAGACCGGCGCGTTGATCCGTCTTTTCTGCTATCGGTCAACAAGGGCAGATTATCAGAAGCAGGTAAAAGCGCCGTCCACGCCGAAGTCGGCCCCCGTGGTAAAGGTAGAGGTATCCCCCGCTAAATACACGCAGATGGACATCAGTTCCTCGGGCTTGCCCAGGCGGCCCATGGGCGCCATGGCGTTCCACTTTTCGATCAGCGGCTTCAGGGTGGGGGAGCTGAGGGTCAGGTCCGTCCCGATGTAGCCGGGGCTGATGCTGTTCACTCGGACCCCGCGCTTGGCCCACTCTACGGCCAGCGATCTGGTCAGCTGGATCACGCCGGCCTTGGATGCGTTATACGCGCACTGGGGCTGGGGCACGTTGACGATGTGGGCGGACATGGACGCCGTGTTGATGATGGAGCCGCCGCCATGCGTCAGCATATACCGGCCGGCGATGGTATCCGTTAAAAATACGCTGTTCAGGTTGACGTCGAGATTCTTTTTCCACTGGACATAGGTCATCTCCTCCGCGGGGGCGTTGATGCAGATGCCCGCGTTGGCGTGGCAGAAGTCCAGCCCGCCCAGCTCGCTGACCACCTGATCCACCATGGCCTGCACCTGCGCTTCGTCGGTCACATCGCACCGGATGGCGATGACCTTCCGCCCGGTGTGCTCCGCGATCTCCTTCGCCGTCTCTCGGGCGGTCTCCAGATCCAGATCCACAATGGCCACATCCGCGCCGGCCTCCGCAAAGGCGGTGGCCGTGCATTTGCCGATGCCTCTGGCCGCCCCGGTCACAAAGCCCTTTTTGCCGTCAAGCCGCATTTTTTCCACGATCCCCATGACGATCCCTCTTTCTGTCAGTTCAGATTTTCATTTTTGTCTGTCAGGCTGCCGTAATACCCTGTTCGATTCACAATTCTACCATCTCTATCCCCGCAATTCAATTAGTTTATTTTGCTAAAACATTTTACATAATTTTATGCATATTGCGAATGGAGAACGGCATCTGCCTGTGTTAAAATCCTGATATCACGCAGTGTCGGGGCCCGCTTCATTTTGCAGGCCCTGACCAAGACGGAAAAAGCTGCTTTTTACGCGCACACAGCATAAAAAGCAGCTTTTCTCGTCGAAAACGCAGCCGTTCAAACAGAAGATCTCTTCAAGAGGCATTTACTTGCATTCATTGCGGAACTGTTTAGGAGGAAGCTGAACATGCATTTGGATCTGGAGCGCTCCGTTCTGGGGCTGGAGCTGGGCTCCACCCGGATAAAGGCCGTTTTGCTGGACGAGAGTCTTAAGCCGGCGGCGTCCGGCAGCTACAGCTGGGAGAATCAACGGGTCAACGGTCTGTGGACCTATGATCTGGCGGATGTTCACCGCGGGCTGCGGGCCTGCTACGGGCAGCTGAAGCGGGATGTGCGGGAAAAGTTCGGCCTGCCGCTGACAACGGTGGGGGCCATCGGCATTTCCGGCATGATGCACGGCTATCTGGCCTTCGACGGGGCGGGGAACCAGCTTTACCCCTTCCTGACCTGGCGGAACACCGTAACCGGTCAGGCTGCCGGGGCGCTCACAGCTGAGTTCCGCTTCAACATCCCCCAGCGCTGGAGCATCGCCCACCTCTATCAGGCCATCCTCAACGGCGAGGAGCACCTGCCCCGTCTGGGTCACATCACTACTCTTGCCGGCTATATCCACTGGCAGCTGACCGGCAGGCGGGTCATAGGCATCGGAGATGCCTCCGGCATGTTCCCCATTGACAGCGGCATCCACGACTATGATCAGCACATGCTGGATCAATTTGACGCCCTTATCGCGCCCAAAGGCTTCCCCTGGAGGATCCGGGACGTGCTGCCCAAGGTGCTGACCGCCGGCGAAGCCGCCGGGCGGCTCACCCCAGCGGGGGCCCTGCTGCTGGACCCCGACGGCGACCTGCGGCCGGGCATCCCGCTTGCCCCCTGCGAGGGCGACGCCGGGACCGGCATGGCGGCCACCAACTCCGTGGCGGTGGGCACCGGCAATGTGTCCGCCGGCACCTCCGACTTCGCCATGATCGTGGTCGATCGCCCGCTGAAGGTCCATCGCGAGATCGACATGGTCACCACCCCCTCGGGCGCTCCCGTGGCCATGGTCCACTGCAACAACTGCACCTCCGACATCAACGCCTGGTCGGAGCTGTTCGCGGAGGTCCTCGCCTGCGCCGGCTGTCCCATGGACAAGTCCCGTCTGTTTGAGATGCTGTTCCGCAAGGCGCTGGAGGGGGACCCGGACTGCCGCGGCTTGCTCAGCTACAACTACCTCTCCGGCGAGGGCATCACCGACCTGGACGACGGCCGTCCGGTCTTCCTCCGCGCCCCCAACAGCCGCTTCGGTCTGGCCAACTTCATGCGCACCCACCTGCTCTCCGCTCTGGCCACCCTGAAGATCGGGCTGGACATTCTTACGCAGCAGGAGAACATCCCCATCCGGAGGCTCTGCGGTCACGGGGGGTTCTTCCGCACCCCCAAAGTGGGCCAGCGGATGATGTCCGCCGCCGTGGCCGCCCCCGTCTCCGTCATGGAGACCGCCGGAGAGGGCGGCCCTTACGGGATGGCGCTGCTGGCGGCCTATATGCTGAATCGGGCCGACGGCGTAAGTCTGGAGGACTATCTGGACCGGGAGGTCTTCGCCCATGCCCACTGCCGCACCCTGATGGCCGACCAGAGGGACATCGACGGCTTCGCCGTATTTCTGACCCGGTACAAGGCCGCTCTGGAGGTGGAGCGCGCGGCCGTCAGGGCCCTGTGATCAGCCGTTCCCCCGGTCTGTTCTGCGGCACGGCACAGGTCCTGTGCCCGCCGAAAAGTCGGCTTTGCCGCTTTCTGACTCAGCGTCCCCCGGCTTCCGCTCCGTTCCTCCGGTCGCCCCGCCGCAGGAGCAGGAACAGGCCCGCGCACACCAGCACCGAAAGGACGGAGCCGCAGGTGCTGGCCAGACCCATGGGGAACAGGGTGGCGGGGAAAAGCTCAGACGCCAGATAGGCCCCGGGCACCCGCACCAGCAGGATGGACAGCAGGTTGTACTGGAAGGACAGCTCCGACCGGCCCCGGGCGCAAAAGTAGCCGCTGAAGCTGAACTGGATGCCCCCGAAGAAGCAGTCCCACACGTAGCCCCGCAGATACTGCCCGCCCAGAAGGATCACCGCCAGTTTTCCCGCCGCAGCCCCAAAAAAGCCCCGGACGGAGCTTCAGGCATCCGTCCGGGGCTTAACTTACAGGGTTCAGTTCTTGTCGTCTGGGGCGTTGGGCTGCTCCGGCTGATCTCCGCCGGCGGGCTGCTCGGGCTGGCCCTCGCCGGGCTGATCGCCGGACTCCGGCTCGGGCTTGGGCTGCTCCCCATCCTCATCGGTCTTGGGGGGCTTGATCTCCTCGCTGACGATATGAATGTGCTTAGCGGGGGCCTCGATCTGGTCGGGCTGAGAGGGGCGGAAGGACTTCTCCGTCTTCCGGGTAGAGGCATAGGCGTCCTCTACCAGGGCGGGGTCCCGGCCCTCGATGATGGCCACCATCTCGCCGCCGGTGATGGTCTCCTTCTCCAGCAGATAGGCCACCACCTTGTGCATATCGTCCAGGTTGTCCCGGATGACCTGCAGGGCCTCCTGATAGCACTTGTCCAGAATAGTCTTGACCTCCCGGTCCATAATGGCCGCGGTGTCCTGGGCGCAGTCAAGGCCGTAGCCGCCGTCCAGATACTGATTGCGCACAGAGCCCAGAGCCATCATGCCGAACTCGTCGCTCATGCCGAACATGGCGACCATGTTCCGGGCGATGTTGGTGGCCTCCTGAATGTCCTGACTGGCGCCGTTGGTCATGGTGTGCATCACCACTTCCTCGCCGGCGCGGCCGCCCATGGACACGGTGATCTTGGCCATCAGCTCGTCCTTGGTGCGCAGGTTGGTCTTGTCCTCCTCCGGCATCAGCAGGGTGTAGCCCAGACTGCCCTCCGTATGGGGGACGATGGTGATCTTCTGCACCGGCTCGGCGTTCTTCTGCTTGTAAGCCACCATGGCGTGGCCCACCTCGTGATAGGCCACCAGCTTCTTTTCAAACTCGGTGAGCACGGAGTTCTTCTTCTCGCTGCCGGCGATGACGAACTCGAAGGAGGCCAGCAGGTCCTCCTGCGTCACCAGACGGCGGCCCTGGCGCACCGCCCGCAGGGCGGCCTCGTTCACCAGGTTGGCCAGATCGGCACCCACGCACCCGGCGGTGGCCAGAGCGATTTTCTTCAGGTCTACGTCCTCTGCCAGCTTGATCTTCCGGGTGTGTACCTGCAGGGTGGCCAGACGTCCGGCCAGGTTGGGCCGGTCAATGGTGATGCGGCGGTCGAAGCGGCCGGGCCGCAACAGGGCCTTGTCCAGCACCTCGGGCCGGTTGGTGGCGCCCAGAACGATCACGCCCTTGGAGGGGTCGAAGCCATCCAGCTCTGCCAGCAGCTGGTTCAGCGTCTGCTCCCGCTCGTCGTTGCCGCCCATGCGGTTGTCCCGGGACTTGCCGATGGTGTCGATCTCGTCGATGAAGATGATGCAGGGGGCCATCTTGGCGGCCTCCTTGAACAGGTCGCGGACACGGCTTGCGCCCACGCCTACGAACATCTCTACAAAGTCGGAGCCGCTGATGGAGAAGAAGGGGACCCCCGCCTCTCCGGCCACGGCCTTGGCCAGCAGGGTCTTGCCGGTGCCCGGGGGGCCCACCAGCAGCGCGCCCTTGGGCAGCTTGGCGCCGATTTCCGTATATTTGCTGGGGTTGTGCAGGATGTCGATGACCTCCTGCAGAGACTCCTTGGCCTCGTCCTGTCCGGCCACATCCTTGAAGGTGACGCCGGTGGACTTTTCCACATACACCTTGGCGTTGGACTTGCCCACATTGCCGATGCCGCCGATGCCGCCCTTGCCCCGGAACATGAACATCATGGCAGCCACCATGATCACCACGGGCAGAATGGTGGTCAGCATCAGCGACCACAGATAGGCCGAGGCATCCACCGGCTCATCGTAGTACTCCACGCCGTGCTCGTCCATCAGGGAGTAGATCTCCAGATCGCTCACCGGGGTGGGCACGGTGACATACTCCGGCTCGGTGTTCTGCCCCACCATCCAGGGCATGTTGGCCAGGGGGGACTGGGTCTGACCGGGCACCTCTACCTCTACCCCGTCCTTCAGGGTAATGACATACTGGCCCGACTGCATCAGCACCCGCTCTACCTTATCCTCGGTGACCCACTGGCGGAAGGTGGAGTAATCCACCATCACCTGGTTAGCCGTGGAGTAGGAAGACATACAGCTGCGGAACAGCATGGTGATAGCCAGTGCCCACAGGATCATGCTGAGGATCCCCACGATGTTCCTGCGCTTGTCATTGCGGTTGCCGTTGGGCCGCTTGGGCTTGTTATTGTTGTTTGACTGCAAAGGAGACGACCTCCCATCTCTGTATTGCGTGAAAAATATCAAAGGATAGCATACCATAGTTTTGCTGCAAAAACAAGAAATCCAGCTGTAAACTTTCTGTAACCTGCCTATGAAGAATTTTGCAGTTTCACCGCTTTTGCCCCGATGGCGGAATTTTATGCTTTTCCTCCGGGGGCGGCTGTGCTATAATGTAGGTCACCCCTGCCCGCTCTGCGGCGGGGCACACTTACGACTGTTTTCCGCTGGAGGATACCCATATGAACAAGAAGCAGCCCCTGCGCCGCTCCGCCCCCGTAGAGGCGGAGAATGACGGCGTGATCGAAGGCCGCAACGCCGTGGTAGAGGCCCTGCGGGCCGGCGTTTCCATCGACAAGATCTTCATCATGAAGGGCGAGACCGACTCCGTTCTGGGCCACATCGCCTCCACCGCCCGGGAGAAGGGCATCGTGGTGGTGGACGCCGACCGGCGCAAACTGGACAACATGAGCCGCACCCACTCCCATCAGGGGGTCATCGCTTTGGCCGCCGTGCGGGAGTACGCCACGGTGGACGACATTCTCAACGCCGCCCGGGAAAAGGGAGAAGCTCCCCTGATCGTGGTGTGCGACGAGCTGTCCGACCCCCACAATCTGGGGGCCGTCATCCGCACCGCCGACGCCGCCGGGGCCCACGGGGTCATCATCCCCAAGCGCCGCAGCGCCGGACTGACCGCCGTGGTGGGCAAGACCTCCGCCGGGGCGGTGGCCCATGTGCCCGTGGCCCGGGTGGCCAATCTGCCCGCCGTGCTGAAGGAGCTGAAAAACGAGGGGGTCTGGGTGTTCGGCACGGCCATGAACGGCTCTACCCCCCTGTACAAGGCCGACCTGAAGGGCCCCGCCGCCATCGTCATCGGCAGCGAGGGGGACGGCATGGGCCGTCTGGTCACCGAGACCTGCGACTTCACCGTCTCCATCCCCATGTTCGGCAAGATCAACTCCCTGAACGCCTCGGCCGCCGCCGCCGTGCTGCTGTACGAGGCCGTGCGTCAGCGCACGGGGAACTGAACCATTCCACCCATTGCTTTACCGACCGCTGGAGAGAACCCTATGCTGGAACAGGACACCAAAAAACCGAATAGCAAGGACGAACTGAGCCAGCTGAAGTCCCTGACCCAGGGGGCGGAGGACATGGGCTTCTCCGTGGACGACATTCTGGCGGAATACGGCACCCGCCGCAGCACCGAGCGCTCTGCCGTTCCGGTGCAGCCCGATCTGCCCTGGCCCCAGGCAAAGCCGGGACAGAAGGGACGGGGCAAGCTGGTGCAGTTCCCCGGCGCAGTCCCCGCCGATGCCGGCAGCCCGCCCGCAGCGGACACCCCGCCGGAGGACGGCCATCCGGAGGAGGACGCTTCCGCCGGGCAGGAGGAGGACGGCCCCGCCGTGGTGTCCTTCCCGGAGGAGGAGACCGTTCTGTCCGCCTTCGTCAAGGACGTGACCCGCAAGGGGGACGAGTACGCCGACCACATGTTTGAGCAGGCGGAGCAGACCGACCAGGAGGAGGTCCGCCGTCTGGAGGAGCTGATCCCCGGCACCGACCGGGAGGAGGAGCCGGAGGAGGAGCTGCCCCCCCGCCCCCGGCGGCAGGAGCCGCCGCCCCCGGACACGCCCCCCCAGGAGCTGGCCAGACGCTTTGGCCGGGGGCTGAAGGTCATCCGGATCCGGGTGGTGCTGGTGGCTCTGCTGTGTATCCCCGCCCTGGCCCAACTGCTGGTGCCCGCCCTGGGGCTGGTGTGGCTGCCCCCGCTGGATGAATACGTCCTTCAGGTGTGGATCTCCGCCGGGCTGTTGGGGGCCGGGATGCTGCTGAGCGCCGATCTGCTGCTGGAGGGGCTGCTCCGCGCCCTGCGGGGCCGCTTCGGCATGGACACCCTGCTGGCCCTGGCCGCGGGGACCACTCTGGCCGACGCCCTTCAGCTTGCTCTGACCCGGGACCGGGGCGGGCAGCTGCCCTGCTGCGCCGTGGTGCTTTTTGCTCTGCTGTTCCAGCTCAACGGCCGCTATCACAAGCGCTGCGGTCAGCGCCTTGCCTGCCGCACCGCCGCCGGAGCGGCCCAGCCCTACCGCCTGACGCTGGACGAGGGCAAGTGGAACGGCAAGCACACCTATACCAAGGAATACGGCCCCGCTGACGGCTTCGGCAGCCAGATCCAGATGGACGACGGTGCTCAACGGATCTACCGGGTGCTGTGTCCCCTGCTGGCTTTGGCCGATGTCCTGCTGGCCGCGGTGGCCTCCGTGGGGATGGGCCGGCCGGAGCGGCTGCTGTGGTGCCTGTCCTGCAACTTTACCGTGTGCGCCGCCTTCGCCGGCGGGCTGGTCTATGGCCGGCCCTTCCACCTGCTCTCCCGCCGTCTGGCTCTGGAGGGGGCCGCTCTGGCGGGCTGGCCGGGGGCGGCCAGCGCCCCCCGGGACAGCCGGGTGGTGGTCACCGACCTGGACCTGTTCCCCCCGGGGTATGTGACCCTGAACGGCTTTAAGGTGCTGGGGGACTTTCCCCGGGAGCGGGTGGTCAGCTATACCGCTACCCTGATCCGGGACTCCGGCTGCGGCCTGGAGCGGCCCTTCTACGACCTGCTGCGCACCCAGGGCGGGCTGTACCGCAAGGCCGAGGGCCTGTGCTGCTACGAGGGGGGCGGCTTGTCCGCCCACATCCGGGGCGAGCAGGTGCTGGTGGGCTCCGCCGCCTTTATGAAGCTGATGGAGATCCAGCTCCCCCCCGGCCTGAACGTAAAAAGTGCCGTGTTCTGCGCCATCGAGGGGCAGCTGGCCGGCATCTTCGCCCTGAATTACGACCTACCGGACACCTGTTTCCCCGCTATGGATATGCTCCTGCGGGAGAAGGTAGGCCCCGTGCTGGCTACCCGGGACTTCAATCTGATCCCCGCCATGCTGCGCCAGCGGTTCCACCTGGCCGCCGACCGCATGGACTTCCCCCCGGTGGAGCGGCGGCGGGAGCTGTCCGCCCCTGACCAGCCCCACAGCGAGGTGCTCACCGCCCTGCTGTGCCGGGAGGGCCTGCTGCCCTATGCCGAGTCCATCGTTGCCGCCCGCCGCCTGCGCCGTGCCGCCCGGAAGGGCGCCCTGCTGTGCTGCGCCGCGTCCGCCCTGGGCCTGCTGCTCACCTATTACCTGACTGCGGCGCTGGCCTTCGGCTCTCTGTCCCCCCTGAATCTGCTGATCTATATGCTGCTGTGGTTCGTGCCGGCCTATCTGATCTCCGACAGCGCCCACAGATATTAGATCCCCTTTCTCCCGGTCCCCGGGAAGGAAAACAAAAAATATGTGTCCCGCCCGGCGTACCGGGCGGGATGTTTTTTGTGAAATTTTGGCTGCCAATATGTGTGGGTTGCCCCTTCCCCGTGAAAAGGTTACAATTTGGTTACAACATCTTTTCAGGAGGAACCCCATGAACCGCAAGCTGCGAACTCTTTCCGCCGCCGTCCTGTTGGGCGCGGCCCTTATCGTTCCCGCCTCCGCCGCCCGGGTGGAGATCAACGGGACTGCCCTCTCCCCCGGACAGGGCTGGGTGGAGGACGGCGCCAGCCGGGTCACCCTGCTGTCCCTCAGCCAGAGCGCCGAATATGACCTGTCCTGGGACGGCGCCGCCGCCGCCCTCTCCGGCCCCGGCTTCACCCTGACCGCCGCCCCGGGGCAGGAGTACATCCAGGTCAACGGCCGCTTTCTGTATGTTCCCGGGGGCGTGCAGTGCCGGGACGGCCGGACGGTGCTCCCCCTGGCCCTGCTGGCCGATGCTCTGGGCTGCCCCCTCACCTGGGACGCCGACACCGGCACTGCCGCTCTGAACACCGCTCTGGCCGCCCCGAAAACGGCGGACTATGACGGCGAGGACCTGTACTGGCTGGCCCGGATCATCTCCGCCGAGAGCCGGGGGGAGCCTCTTGCGGGGCAGATCGCCGTGGGCAATGTGGTGCTCAACCGGGTCAAAAGCGGCAGCTTTCCCGATTCTGTAAAGGAGGTCGTCTTTGACGACCGCTACGCCATCCAGTTTGAGCCGGTGTCCAACGGCACCGTCTATGACCAGCCCACTGACTCCGCCCTTCTGGCGGCCAAGCTGTGTCTGGAGGGGGCCAGCACCGCCGGGGACAGCCTGTACTTCTTCGCCCCCGCCCTTTCCGCCGGCAGCTGGATCCGCAGCAGCCGCACCTATTACACCACCATCGGCTGTCACCGCTTCTACCTGTGACGGACTTGCAGGAAAATTCTGTCCTTCCTTCACGGTCAGTCAGCAAAAGCGGCGGGTCGGTCCCAAACGGGCCGCCCGTTGCTCTGTTTTCATGAAAAAGCCTCCCCTTCTCAAGGGGAGACTGCCTATAGCATATCACCGCGCTCCCCAGGATTGCAAGAAAAACTTTTTTGTCCGGCACAATTTTATGGAACCTTCTAAAAAATGGGAAATCTGCGGGCAAAACCTTGAAAAAAATCCCGCATTGACCGGTGGGGCCCCGCGTAGTAGAATCGGACTATATTTTTTAGGGCGACAAACGCTTTAAGCAATACAGCGAAATGTGATGATCGAGACAAGTACCGCGCGTCAGCCGGACGCAGCGAGTCGGGGATGGTGGAAGCCCGACCCAAGAGGCCGCGGGAATAACACTCGGGAGCAGCAAACCCAACGGAGCGATCCAAGTAGGGGCGACGCGCGGCGCGGCGTTAATGCGCAGGGGTTTGTCAGAACCCTGTGAGCGGCTGATTTTCAGCAAATTAGGTGGCACCACGGATATGCAGCGATTCGTCCTAAAATATTTAGGAGTCGCTGCCGCTATTCGGAGGTGCTTTTTATGTGTTCCATCATGGGGTTTACGTCCCCCACCCTTACGCCTGAAGCAGTCAAGCCGTTCTTTGACCGCACCCTCTCCCGGGGCCCCGACCAGTCCCGCATGGAGCCCGCGGGCTCCGGCATGCTGTGCTTCCACCGGCTGGCCATCATGGGCCTGACGGAGGAGGGGATGCAGCCCTTCCATTTGGACGGAGACATGGTGGTGTGCAACGGCGAGCTGTATGGCTTCCGTCCCATCCGGCAGGAACTGTCCAAAAAATATGTGTTCCGCAGCCAGTCCGACTGCGAGATCATCCTTCCCCTGTACCGGGAATACGGCCTGAAGATGTTTGAAAAGCTGGACGCGGAGTTCGCCATGATCCTCTACGACAGCCGGAAGGACAGCCTGATCGCCGCCCGGGACCCCATCGGCATCCGTCCCCTGTTTTACGGCTACCTGTCCGACGGCAGCATCGTCTTTTCCAGCGAGGCCAAAAACCTCGTCGGCCTGTGCAAGGAGGTCTGCCCCTTCCCCCCCGGCCACTACTACGCCGACGGCAAGTTCGTCCGCTACGCCGACCTGACCACAGTGGAGCAGTACAGCACCGACGATCTGGACACCGTGTGCCGGAAAATCCGGGAAAAGCTGATCGCCGCCGTGGACAAGCGGCTGGACGCCGACGCCCCCCTGGGTTTTCTCCTGTCCGGCGGGCTGGACTCCAGTCTGGTATGCGCCATCTCCGCCAAGCTGCTGGGCAAAAAGATCTGCACCTTTGCCATCGGCATGGATCTGGACCCCATCGACCTGAAATATGCCCGCCGGGCCGCCGACTTCATCGGCGCCGACCACACCGAGGTCACCATGACCCGCCAGCAGGTGCTGGACAGTCTGGAGGAGGTCATCTCCCTGCTGGGCACCTACGACATCACCACCATCCGGGCCAGCATGGGTATGTACCTGTGCTGCAAGGCCATCCACCAGACCACCGACGTGCGGGTACTGATGACCGGCGAGATCAGCGACGAGCTGTTCGGCTATAAATACACCGACTTCGCCCCCTCCCCCGAGGCCTTCCAGCAGGAGGCCAAGAAGCGGGTAGACGAGCTTTACATGTACGACGTGCTCCGGGCCGACCGCTGCATCTCCGCCAACTCTCTGGAGGCCCGGGTGCCCTTCGGCGATCTGGACTTTGTCAAGTATGTCATGTCCATCGACCCCAAGCTGAAGATGAACACCTACCACATGGGCAAGTATCTGCTGCGCCGGGCCTTCGCCGATGACCGCATCCTGCCCGACGACATCCTGTGGCGGCAGAAGGCGGCCTTCTCCGACGCCGTGGGCCACTCCATGGTGGACGACCTGAAGGAGTACGCCGAGGCCAGGTATACCGATGCAGAATTCGAGCAGAAGCGGCAGCAGTACACCTTTGCCCAACCCTTTACCAAAGAGAGCCTTCTGTACCGGGAGATCTTCGAGAAGTACTACCCCGGTCAGGCCCCCATGGTCAAGGACTTCTGGATGCCCAACAGGGATTGGGAGGGCTGCCGGGTAAACGACCCCTCCGCCCGGGTACTGTCCAACTACGGCGAGAGTGGAAAATGACGATTCTGTCCGCACCCTGAAGCGCAGGGCGCAGGCAAGAAAATATGAAAACAGAAAAATCTATAGGAGGTATGGAACATGAGTGAAAAAAACAGGATCCCCGAGCTGTTCGGGTCTATGGTCTTTAATGAGGACGCCATGGAGCAGTATGTCCCTCACAATGCCATGCAGACCTGGCGGGAGTGCCTGAAGAGCGGACAGCCCCTGCCCCTGTCCGCCGCCAACGACATCGCCGACGCCATGAAGACCTGGGCGCTGGAGCGGGGCGCCACCCACTTTACCCACTGGTTCCAGCCCCTGACCGGCGTGACCGCCGAGAAGCACGACAGCTTCATCAAGCCCATCGGCGGCGGCAAGATCATTATGGACTTCTCCGGCAAGGAGCTGGTGCGGGGCGAGCCCGACGCCTCCAGCTTCCCCTCCGGCGGCCTGCGGGCCACCTTCGAGGCCCGGGGCTACAGCGCCTGGGACCCCACCGCCTTCGCCTTCCTGAAGGACGGCAGCCTGTGCATCCCCACGGTGTTCTGCTCTTACGGCGGCGAGGCTCTGGACAAGAAGACCCCCCTGCTGCGCTCCATGGCCGAGGTCAGCCGTCAGGCCGTGAAGGTGCTGCACCTGTTCGGCGACACCGACGTCCATAAGGTCACCGCCCAGGTGGGCCCCGAGCAGGAGTATTTCCTCATCGACCGTCAGCTGTATCTCAAGCGTGAGGACCTGCGTATGTGCGGCCGGGCCCTGTTCGGCAGCAAGCCCCCCAAGACTCAGGAGCTGGACGACCACTACTTCGGCGCCATCCGTCCCCGTGTGGCCGCCTATATGAAGGATCTGGACGAGGAGCTGTGGAAGCTGGGGGTACTGTCCAAGACCAAGCACAACGAGGTGGCCCCCGCCCAGCACGAGATGGCCCCCGTCTATACCGACGCCAACACCGCCAACGACCAGAACCAGCTGGTGATGGAGACCATGAAGAAGGTGGCCGAGCGCCACGGTCTGGTGTGCCTGCTCCACGAAAAGCCCTTCGCCGGCGTAAACGGCTCCGGCAAGCACGTCAACTGGTCTCTGTCCACCGACACCGGCGAGAACCTGTTCTCCCCCGGCAAGACCCCCAGCGAGAACGCCGAGTTCCTGCTGTTCCTGGCCGCCTTCATCAAGGGCGTGGATGAGTATCAGGAGCTGCTGCGCTCCTCTGTGGCCTTTGCGGGCAACGACCACCGCCTGGGCGCCCAGGAGGCGCCCCCCGCCATCATCTCCATCTTCCTGGGCAGCGAGCTGGAGGGCATCATCGACGCCATCGTGGGCGGCAGCGGCTACTCCGAGGTGGAGCACAAGTCCCTGCGCATCGGCGTGGACGTGCTGCCCGCCATCCCCCAGGACACCACCGACCGCAACCGCACCTCCCCCGTGGCCTTCACCGGCAACAAGTTTGAGTTCCGTATGCCCGGCTCCAGCCAGTCCATCGCCGGTCCGGCCACCGTTCTGAACACCATTATGGCCGAGGAGCTGGAGCAGTTCTACAACAAGCTGAAGGACGCCAGGGATTTCACCGCCGCACTGCATCAGCTGATCCGCGACACCTTCATCGCCCACCGCCGCATCATCTTCAACGGCAACGGCTACGAGGACGCCTGGGTAAAGGAGGCCGAGCGCCGCGGTCTGGCCAACCTGAAAAACGCCGCCGAGGCCCTGCCCGCCTACGTCCTGCCCAAGAACATCGACCTGATGACCCGCCACGGGGTCTACACCCGGGAGGAGATGCTCTCCCGCCACGAGATTCACATAGAGAAGTACTGCAAGGTCATCCGCATTGAGGCCTCTACCATGGTGGACATGGTGCAGCACGGCATTCTCAACGCTGCCTCTGAGTACGAGGCCAAGCTGTGCGACACCATCCTCAGCAAGCACGCCGCCGCCCCGGAGCTGTCCTGCCATGTGGAGAGCTCTCTGGTCAACACCGTGGGCGTGCTGAACGAGCAGCTGCTGGAGCAGACCGTGGCCCTGAAGACCGCTCTTGAGACCGCCCCCGAGGACACCTGCGAGGATACCCTGCGCTACTACCACGACACGGTGGAGGGCGGCATGGAGAAGGTGAGCCGCACGGTGGATCAGCTGGAGTCCCTGATGGCCTCCAAGTACTGGCCCTACCCCACCTTCAGCGACATTCTGTTCTCCGTTTGACCCCCACGTCTCCCGCGCCCCTCCTTCGGGGCGGGGGAGACCTGTCGAAAAAGTGGCGAAGCCACTTTTTCGAGGCAGGATGCACGCAGACCAGTCCTCGATTTCTTACGAAAAAGTCGGGCTGGTCTGCGCAAGAAGTGTCATTTCCGCCGCGCATGTCGGCGGAAATGACGGATCAAAATTTATTCCGCCGCCTGCGGGCGGCGGAACTCCCTGCGGGAGGGCTTTTTCGGCAAGCTGCAAAATGCTCCCCTCCGGCCCGCAGGCCGGAGTCGGGAGCCTTGTGCTGTTCATTTCCCTCAGCCGACCGGAATCCCGCCTGTGCTCCAGCGCCCAGCGTCCCTTCGGCTGAGGGTCAATTTTGTGAGGAGATGGAACGATGAAGTACATTTTTGTCACCGGCGGCGTGGTCTCCGGCCTGGGCAAGGGCATCTGCGCGGCCTCCCTGGGGCGGCTGCTGAAGCAGTGCGGCCTGCGGGTGAAGAACCAGAAGTTCGACCCCTATCTGAACGTGGACCCCGGCACCATGAGCCCCTATCAGCACGGCGAGGTGTTCGTCACCGACGATGGGGCAGAGACCGATCTGGATCTTGGCCACTATGAGCGCTTTGTGGATGAGGCTTTGGATCACAAGTCCTCCGTCTCCTCCGGCGGCATCTTCTGGAGCGTGCTGAACCAGGAGCGCCGGGGCGGCTATCTGGGGGGCACGGTGCAGATCATCCCCCACGTCACCGACGAGATCAAGCGCCGGGTGTACGCCATGGATGACGGCACCGCCGATGTGTGCATCACCGAGATCGGCGGCACCGTGGGCGACATCGAGAGCCAGCCCTTTTTGGAGGCCATCCGGCAGGTAGCCACCGAGCGGGGCCGGGAAAATGTGCTGTATATCCATGTCTCCCTCATCGTCTCCATCCCCGGCACGGGGGAGCTGAAGAGCAAGCCCACCCAGCATTCTGTAAAGGAGCTGCTGGGGGAGGGCATCCAGCCCGACATTCTGGTCTGCCGCACGGACAGCCCCATCACCAAGGACATCCGCCACAAGATCGCCCTGTTCTGCAATGTAGAGCCTGACTGCGTCATCCAGAACCTTACCGCCTCCACCCTGTATGAGGTGCCCCTGCTGCTGGCCCGCGAGGGCCTGTGCGACGTGGTGTGCCGCAAGCTGGCCCTGGGCTGCGGCAAGCCCGATCTGGCGGAGTGGCGGGCCCTGGTGGACCGCATCCAGCAGGCCGACCGCCATGTGACCATCGCCCTGGTAGGCAAGTATGTGGGCCTGCACGACGCCTACCTCAGTGTGGTGGAGTCCCTGTTCCACGCGGGCACCGCCAACGGCGCCAAGGTATCCATCAAGTGGGTGGATTCCGAGACGCTGTCCTATGAAAATGTGGAGCAGACCCTGGCCGGCTGCGGCGGCATCCTGGTACCCGGCGGCTTCGGCGACCGGGGCATCGAGGGCATGATCCTGGCCGCCCAGTACGCCCGGGAGCACAAGGTGCCCTATCTGGGCATCTGCCTGGGAATGCAGATCGCGGTGATCGAGTATGCCCGCCACGTGGTGGGCTGGGCGGACGCCACCAGCTCGGAGTTCACCTCTCTCACCGCCCACCCGGTGATCGACCTGATGCCCGATCAGGTAAACGTTGTGGACAAGGGGGGCACCATGCGGCTGGGCAAGTACCCCTGTATGCTATCCGAGGGCTCCAGGGCCCGGGCGGCCTACGGCACCGAGGAGATCTCCGAGCGCCACCGCCACCGCTACGAGTTCAACAATCAGTTCCGGCAGGAGCTCCAGCTGGCCGGTCTGCGGCTGTCGGGCACCTCTCCCGACGGCTGGCTGGTGGAGATCGTAGAGCTGCCCGACCACCCCTGGTTTGTGGGCTGCCAGTTCCATCCGGAGTTCAAGAGCCGCCCCAACCGCCCCCACCCCCTGTTCTGCGGGCTGGTCCATGCGGCTCTGGAACTGCAATAACAAACAGCACAGCGCATTTCCATTCTATTCAGCTGTTGTCATTCCGTGGCAGTGACCGATGTCGCTGCCGCGGGAATCCGTATCCCCAAAGTTTGAGAAAACGGATTGCCGTGCCAGTTTTCGAACTGGCTTGCAATGACAAGTATCTTAAACGTAACGCCCCCTACGGAGAAAACCGCAGGGGGCGTTACGTTCATCTCTTCGCTTTCCGGTAAAACACCGCGGCTAAGATCACACAGACGGCTATACCCACGGCGTAGGGGATGGCCAGCAGAAAGGCCACGCTGGCCGGGGCGCTGTAACAGGCATATTGGATGCCCCACAGCATATCGCAGTATCCATAGGCCACCACAGCGCACATCACCTGGGACAGCAGGACGGCCAGAGCGCCAAACAGGTAAGACAGCTTTTTCACTGGGATACCTCCTTTTTATTTTTTCCCTTTGTCCTTCAAAATCAGCACTGCGCCGACGACAACAGCGGTGACGCAGCCAATCAGGAACATTCCGTTTCCGTCAATGCGGAGCATGGACGACTGCCCCAGCTGCTGGGCGGACGAGGGGAGCAGGATGGACAGCAGTCCCCACAAGATCAGGCACAGGATGCCGCCGATACAGATCACCAGACCCAGCAGCCCCTTCTTGCCTCCGGCAGTCTCCGGTGCGGGGGCCTGCGTTTCCTTCTCCTCCCGGTCCTCTTTCAGCAGGTAGTCCAGAGAGACCCCGAAGTATTCACTCAGGGCCAGGAGCTTGTCGCTCTCCGGCAGGGACTGGCCGGACTCCCATTTGGAGATGGCCTGCCGGGATACCTTCAGTCCCTCCGCGAATTGCTCCTGGGACAGCCCTCTCTCCTTTCGCAGGGCATACAGCTTTTCAGATAGAGCCATACCTTCCTCCTTTCCCCCTGAGCATACCGCAGTTCCGGGTGGAACACTACATACACAGGCGTACAATTCCGCAACCTGGGGTTGCAAGTTGTATTTTCTCCCCAATTATGCCACAGCCGGTGGAAAACTTCCACTCCCACAGGCAAAAAAGCACCTGAGCCGCTGCGCTGCTCAGGTGCTTTTAACTTCATTACCGCTGATATTCAAACTCCAGGTCGTACAGGGACACGATATCTCCGTCCTTGATCCCCATGCTCTCCAGCTTGTCGAACAGGCCGGACTGGCGCAGCTTCTGGTCGAACCAGTTGCGGCTCTCATAGTCGCCGAAGTTCACGTTGGCCATCAGGCGCTGGAGCCAGGGGGCCTCCACCACCCAGGTGTCGTCGAACTGCTGGATGTCCACCTCGCCGCTGGTGTCCACCTCCGGCGGGCGCTCCACATAGGTGGGCTCGTACACCACCACGGGGGGCAGGCTCTGCAGCTCCTGGGCCGCCCGCTTCATCAGCTCCCGGGTGCCCATGTGGGCGGCAGCGGAGATCTCGAACAGCTCCATGCCCTGACTTTCCACATAGGCCCGCAGCTGCTCCAGCAGGGCGGGGTCCTGCATGATGTCCACCTTGTTGGCGGCCACCAGCATCTTCCGGCCCGCCAGGTCGGGGGAGTACTGCTTCAGCTCCTCGTTGATGGCCTTGAAGTCCTCCACCGGGTCCCGGCCCTCGCTGCCGGATACATCCACCACATGGATGAGCAGGCGGCAGCGGTCGATGTGCCGCAGGAAGTCGTGGCCCAGTCCGGCGCCCTCGGCGGCCCCCTCGATGATGCCGGGGATGTCGGCCAGGACGAAGGACACTCCGTCCTCTACATACACCACGCCCAGGTTGGGGAACAGGGTGGTGAAGTGGTAGTTGGCGATCTTGGGCTGGGCCCGGCTGACCACGCTGAGCAGGGTGGACTTGCCCACGTTGGGGAAGCCCACCAGACCCACGTCGGCCAGCAGCTTCAGCTCCAGTACCACGTCCCGGCTCTGGCCGGGCAGACCCGCCTTGGCAAAGCGGGGCACCTGCCGGGTGGGGGTGGCGAAGTGCTGGTTGCCCCAGCCGCCCCGGCCGCCCTTACACAGGATGAAGGGCTCGGGCTGTGACATATCCCGGATGATCTCCCCGGTCTCGGCGTCCCGGATGATGGTGCCCCGGGGCACCTTCAGGATCAGATCCTCCCCGTTCTTGCCGGAGCTGCGCTTGCCCTGGCCATCCATGCCGTTGGCGGCCACATATTTGCGCTTGTAACGGAAGTCCATCAGGGTGGACATATGGTCGTCTACTGTGACCACCACATTGCCGCCCCGGCCGCCATCGCCGCCGTCTGGGCCGCCGGCGGCCACATACTTCTCCCGGTGG
The DNA here is from genome assembly GCA_934659445.1 of uncultured Oscillospiraceae bacterium. Classification (GTDB taxonomy): domain Bacteria; phylum Bacillota; class Clostridia; order Oscillospirales; family Oscillospiraceae; genus Lawsonibacter. Next base: position 19,323 of record CAKUHV010000001.1, read on the forward strand.
AAGGACACCACGCCGCTGCCGCCGCTGCCGGAGCGGACGGTGATCCGGGCGGTATCCACAAAGGGTGCTGCCATAGGGGCACCTCCTTTATCTCAGTATTCCCCGCGGTCCCGCCCTCTATCAGGGGCGGCGCGGGAAAAAAGAAGCCGCAAACAGAAGCTGTTTGCGGCTTTTTCTGCGCATTTGATTACTGGGCGATCTCCACGATAGAGACCTGCTTGCGATCCTTGCCCAGCCGCTCGAACTTCACCTTGCCGTCCTTCAGGGCGAACAGAGTGTCGTCGCTGCCCTTGCCCACATTGACACCGGGGTGGATGTGGGTACCGCGCTGACGGACCAGAATGTTGCCGGCCAGCACGAACTGCCCGTCGCCGCGCTTCACGCCCAGGCGCTTGGCCTCGGAATCACGACCGTTACGGGTGGAGCCAACGCCCTTTTTGTGGGCGAAAAACTGTAAACCGATGTTCAGCATTGTCTTACACCTCCATGACTGAAATATGTTGGGGGTACTCCTCCGCCAGCTGCACCAGATAGACCATCAGGCCCGTCAGCAGTGCCTGACAGGTGCTCTCGTTGGTCTGTCCCAGTCCGCTGGGGAGCTTGAGAGAGAGGTATGCGTCCTTTTTCCGGACCTTGACCGGGGCTTCCAGCCCCAGCACGTCGTTCACCGTACATTCCACCACGCGCACAGCGCTGGTAACGGCGGCGCAGACGATGTCCTCTCCCGCTCCGGCATAGCCGCTGTGGCCCTTGACCTCAAAGCCCACAAGGCGGCTGCCCTGAGATGAGAAAGTGACGACGGTCATACTCAGGCCTTGATGGCGCCGATCTGGACCTTCGTGTAGGGCTGACGGTGGCCCTGACGCTTGCGGTAGCCCTTCTTGGGGTTATACTTGAAGATACGGACCTTCTTGCCCTTGCCGTTCTTCACCACGGTAGCGTCCACGGAAGCGCCCTCTACCACGGGGGTGCCGAAGGTGGCCTTGTCGCCGTCCAGGATAGCCAGCACCTGGTCGAAGGTGACTGCCTGGCCAGCCTCAGCCTCCAGCTTCTCGATGAACAGGGTGTCGCCCTCGCTCACCTTGTACTGCTTGCCGCCGGTCACGATGATTGCCTGCATTACGTTTCAACTCCTTCATTAACGGGCTCGCTCTTATAGGGGGGATGTCCGCTTTTTCCGCGCGCAAAGGCGCGCCCTATTCGATGCGGCTTTAGTATTTTATCAGTGAAAACCGCCGCTGTCAATAGCTCAGCGGCGGTTTTTTGCATATTTTCAGAACCCGCCGCGGCACACCGCCCGGCGCTCGATCTTCTCCAGGCCCTCTACCAGCTGCGCTCCGGTGATGTCGTCCCCGATCCACCAGCGGTCCAGCACCTGCATAGAGCCCGCCTTGCCTTGGCGCACCCGGCTGCACCCGTAGTGGGTGGTAAAGGTCAGCTTGACGCCCGCCTGGCGGAACTGCTGCACCGCCGTGCGCGACCACAGGCCGTAGGGGAAGGCCACGGCGATCAGGGGCACGTCCAGACCGTCCTCCAGCTCGCTTTTCGCCCGCTCCACATCCGCCGTCAGGGCCGCACGGTAGTCGCGCTCGCCCTCCCCCGGCTTCTGCAGCACGCCGTCCCGGTCCCACTCGCCGCCGGAGCGGTGATGCATCTCATAGGTGTGGCTCTGCACGCAAAGGACCCCCTTCTCCACCCAGGGGCGCACCTGCTCCCAGCTGAACCGGGGCGGGTCCAGCACGGTCTCAGACCCCGGATAGGTGGTGCGGCCTACGGTGGCCCCGATGACGAACACCGTGGCCTTCATGCCGCACTCCTCCAGCACGGGGGCGGCCAGCTCCAGATTGGAGCTGTACCCGTCGTCCATGGTGATCAGCACCGGCTTGTCCGGCAGAGGCGTTCCGTTTTCCACAAAATCCGCAATCTCAAAGGGGTCTACCGGGGTGTAGCCCGCCGCCTTCAGGGCCAGCAGCTGCTCCCGAAAGCGCTTGACGGTAACGATGGTGTCCACATCGCTGCTGTCCACGTCCATAAAGTGGTGATACATGAGCACGGGCACCGGGGTGCCTTGGCGGCGGTACAGCTCGATCCCCCCCAGCAGCACCAGCGCCGCGGCGGCCAGGGCCGCCAGCAGCCGCGTCAGCTTCCGCCGGTCCATACGGTCCCACCCTGCGTTCATATCCTCTCGCCTTCCTCTTTTCTCCGTCCGCCCCTTACAGGGCCACGGTGACCAGATATTTCTCCATCAGCGCCACGGGGTGATAGGACAGCTTGCTGGTTCGCAGGCCTTCGTCCCCGGTGTCGTCCTCCCGGTTCACAAAGGCCACCTCGCCCCCGGCATAGTGCTGGGTATACTGGGCTACCAGCATCTGATAGGCCCCCTGCACCTCCCGGTCGGCCTTCTCGATGTGGACGAACAGGGTGTCCCCCACCACTTCGCCCAGGGAGAAGCCCGCGATCTCGCCGTCCACCAGCAGCATCCCGCCCAGCATGTCGTACAGATCCAAGTGATCCAGCACCTCCCTGGTCTTGGCGATGTCCTCGTGGAAGGCGGCGGACTCCTTGTCATGGCCGGCCAGATACCGGTCCAGGAAGGCGTGCAGGGCGGGCACGTCCTCCCTGGTGATGGCCCGGAAGGACCAGTTGCCGTAGGTCTTCAGGAATTTGTTCACATGGTTGCGCTGGCCGCTGAACCTCTTGCCCTTGAAGTACATCAGGTCCTCCGCCCGGTACAGATAGTCGAAGGAGTCCCGGTCTGGCTCGGCCGTGCTGCTGTGGAAGAAGCGGAGCAGACGGTCCAGCTCGTCCTTGGGGATCGGGTAGAAGTGCAGGGGCATATCCCGGCGGCGGCAGTACTCCGCGATCTGGCGGTAGTGCTCCGGCCGGCCGCCACCCAGGGGCAGGGCAAAGGTGTCCCCCTTGCCGGGGTAGTACACCTTAAAGTACAGCGACCCATCGTAAATGGCCCACTCCGTGCGGTACAGATCCCGCCACAGGGCAACGGCCCCGGGGGTGGTATCACAGATGCGGCTGCCGCTGTACTTGAAGTACGGCCGCAGCCGGGGCAGGTCCTCTAATTGCAGCAGTTGAAAATTCAGCATATCTGTATCGTTTCCTCATTCCGGGGTATTATTCCCGGCGGTCCGGCCGTAATACCAGCCGGTCACGCCGTTCTTCTTGCATAAAAGCCCGCTCTTTTTCGTCCGCGCCACAAGGGACAGCCTGTCCCCCGGCGCCACGGGCAGCGCATAGTCGGTGGAGTCCTCGCACCACAGCTTGTCCTCTGTTCGGCGCAGATAGGCGTTCAGAATGGGCAGCACCCGGCCGCTCTCCAAATGGCGGCAGAGGGAGGTCTCCTCCCCCCGCTGCACCAGCTCCAGGGCGCTGCGGCCCCAGCGGATGTTCACAGAGTCGGCGCTCGCCTCCTGCCCGTCCAGAGCGGTGACTGTGGGCAGGCCGTCATAGGCCCGCCAGGAGAAGTCCTCCGCCCCCTCCTCCGGCAGGATCAGGGCGTTGAGCTGGCCGTCCAGCTTCAGCACGCAGCCGCCGTCGATGGAGATGATCTTCCGCCGCCGCTCAAACAGGGGGGCGGCAGAGGGGATCTTGGGGTCATACAGGGTCACCGGCCAGTGGCCCACGATGACCCACTTGTCAAAGGAATACCCCTGCCCCAGAAAATCGTCGTTTTTCATGCACGACCAGCGCTCCAGCCCCTCCATTCTCCGAAGGGAGGGCACGCCCCCGTGGACAAACACCAGGTGCTCCGTCTCTACAATGGTGGGCATGGCGCGCAGAAAGGCCCACTCCCGCTGAAAGGCGGCCCGCAGCTGCCGGCGCAGCAGGGGCAGATCCTCCGTCTGGTCAAAGCCCCCCTCCCGGGCCATCTGCCGCAGGCAGGACTCCGGGTGCTGGGGCAGATAAGAGGAGAAAAAGCGGTCGTCCAGGGCGTCCGTCTCAAAAAAGCGGAGGACAAGGCCGTCGCAGTTGCCGCAGATGCAGTACACCGTGTGGGTCCGGGACAGCTCCATCACATGCCGCAGCAGGGCAAGGCTCTCCTTCCCCTTCTCCAGCACGTCCCCCACCAGCACCAGAATGTCCCGGCGGGTCAGCCCCACCTGCTCCATCAGTCCGCGGAAGAAGGGCAGGTTGCCGTGAATATCGCTGACGGCGATGATCCGCCGCCCGGGCTGAAACTCCAGGCGGGCAACGATCGCCCGATCCATAGCCTTCCCCCTCCTTCCTCAAGGATGACCGCCCTCAGCCCAGCCGGGCCTCCAGCGCGGCCCAGCCGTTCTTCTCCCGCTTCTTCGTCACCGTCAGACCGTGGGCCGCCAGAGCGGCGGCCACCTCGTCCGTCCGGCTGTGGATGATGCCGGAGCACAGGAACACGCCGTCGGGGGCCATCAGCTGCGGCACCCGGGCGGACAGGGGGATGATCACGTCGGCCACGATGTTGGCCAGCACCAGGTCGTACCGCCGCTCGGCCAGCCGGCCCGCCAGCTCCTCGTCCCCGATCACGTCCCCGGCGCACACATGGTAGATGTCCTTTCCGATGCCGTTCAGGGCGGCGTTCTCATAGGCCACCCCCACCGCCTTGGGGTCGATGTCCACGGCGGCGGCATATCCCGCCCCCAGCACCAGGGCGGCAATGGACAGGATGCCGCTGCCGCAGCCCAGATCCAGCACGGAGCAGCCGGGGACGGTGTGCTCCTCCACCCCCTCCAGACACAGCTGGGTGGAGGCATGGGAGCCGGTGCCGAAGGTCAGGCCCGGGTCGAGATACACGGCCGTCTTCCCGGCGGGAACGGGCTGGTCCTTCTCCCACTGGGGCACCACATACAGCCGCCGGCCAATGGTCAGCGGCTTATAGTACTTCTGCCAGCTGTAGGCCCAGTCGTTCTCTCCCAGCACGGTCTGGCTGTATTCGCAGTCCAGCCCCTGGGTATACCGGGCCAGCTGAGCATGGCCGTCCTCATCGTCGGTGACGTAGAACTTCACCCGGGCCACGCCCTTCATCTTCTCCAGCAGCTCGTCGTCCACATAGTCCCAGTACTGGCGGTTCTGCTCTAAAAACTGGCGGAACTCGCCCTCCTCCTCGATGACGATGCTGTCCATTCCGTTGGCCGCCAGACGGGCGGTCACCTCATCCAGCCTGTCCGCCGTGGTATTCACGGCGATCTCCAGCCACTTTACGTCCTCCATGGGCCCCTCCGTTTCTTTTCTCTGCTCAGCGCCGGTTGCCCAGATAGAACAGGGCCAGCGTGCCGGGACCGGAGTGGGCGCCGATGACGGGGCCCACATAGTTGATGCGCACATCCTGTACGCCCATGCGTTCCTTCACCAGGCCGGCCACATACTCCGCGTCCTCCATACAGTCGCCGTGACTGATGAACACAGTCTGGCCGGCCGGGTCGATGGCCGTCTCCTCCATGCGGTCCACCAGAGCCTTCAGAGAGGCCTTGCGTCCCCGGGCCTTGCCGATGTTCACCAGCTTGCCCCCGTCGTCCACATGGAGCACCGGCTTGATCTTCAGCATGGTGCCCACCACGGCGGTAGTGGCAGAGATGCGGCCGCCCCGCTTTAAGAAGTGCAGGTCGTCCACGGTGAACTGGTGGCACAGGTGCAGCTTGTTTTCCTCCGCCCAGTCCCGCACCTCTTCTATGCTCTTTCCCTGATCTTTCAGCTGAGCGGCGTGCCATACCAGCAGGCCCTGGCCCAGAGAGGCGCACAGGGTATCCACGGCAAAGATCTTCCGCTGGGGGTACTTCTCCCGCAGTTCCTCCGCCGCAAGGCGCGAGCTGTCATAGGTGGCGGACAGGCCGGAGGAGAAGGACAGCACCAGCACGTCGGTGCCGGACTGCAAAATGGGCTCCAGCATGTCCAGATACTGGGAGATGTTCACGGCGGCGGTGGTGGCCACCTCCCCCTCCCGCAGCATGCGGTAGAATACCTTTGGGTCCATCTCCCGGTTGTCCGGCCAGTTGTAATAGGTCTTTCCCCCCACGGTAAAGCGCAGGGGCAGCACCTGAACGCCGGCCTTCTCCGCCATCTGGGCGGAGAGATCTGCCGAAGAATCTGTCACGATCACATAAGACGCCATGTCGTTTCACTCCTTGTGAATGGGTCGCCCGCAGGCGGAACTTCAGGCCGATTATATCACAGCCGCGCGGGGGATTTCAACCATACCGTCAGCGGCGGTTGACGCGGCGGCGGCGCAGGCGCTCCATGGCCTGCCGGTGGTTGGTCGAGCGCATCTGGGGGAATGCCTTCATCAGGCGGCCCTCGCCCAGCACCCGGCCATCCAGCTCGCCCCGCATGGAGTTGAACAGCTGCTCCAGCTCCTGCCGGCGCTGTTGCCGGCGCTGCTGCCGCTCCGCCCGCTGCAGCTCAGACTCCACCTTGTACTGGGCAATGGCCTGACGGGCGCCGTCCAGGTTCTCCTTCAGGTCGCCCCGGACGTCCTCGCTCCAGTCCTCCATGCCCTCTTTGAAGTCCTGCACGCTCTCCTTGAAGTCGGCGCCCTTCTCCGCGGCGTCCAGCACCCTGTCGGCCAGGTTCTCGCCGAGCTCGTTGGAGGTCTCCCGGATCCTGGCGGCCAGCTGGTCGATGTGCTCCAGCTTGCGGTTCAGCTTGGCGATGGTGCTCACCGTGGCGGCCAGATCCACCGCCATGCCGGCGGCGAATATCCCCAGCAGCACCCAGCCCAGCCCCCGGGGCACCAGAGCGATGAGCCACTGAATGGTGGGGTGCAGGATGTCCACCACGAACAGGCAGGCCAGACCCCAGGCGATGGAGAATTTCAGGCAGATGTAGCCGCCGATGTTGAAGGGGTCGTCGGAGTAGTCCCACCAGCGCTGGTGGAACAGCTTCTCCAGCACAAAGCCGGTGACCAGCTCCAGCAGAGAGGTCAGCACCACCGCCCCCAGGAACAGCAGGATGAAGTGCTGCTTCAGGGGGGTCAGGCAGGCCAGGATGATGACCACGCCGAAGCCGTAAATGGGGCACACCGGCCCGTTCAGAAAGCCCCGGTTTACAAACTTGCCCGTCTGAAGGGCGGCGTAGCTCACCTCGGTGCACCAGCCGAGGAAGGCGTATATAAAGAAAATGCACAGGAACTGATACAGCTGGCCCATATGAATATCCTCCGTTAAGATTTCATAATGTGTGCTACAGTATAATGGTTTCCCGAAAAAAAGTCCAGCATTTCCCGCCTGTGGACATCTTTTCCGGCTTTTGGACGGAAAACTGCCCTCCGGACGGCAGTCCGGGGGGCAGTTTGCACCGTTTATCTGCTGCGCCTGAGCACCTCGCACACCAGCTCATAGGTCCGCTGGGTGGACGGCACGTTCAGCCGCTCCCGGGGAGAGTGGACATCATGCAGCTCCGGCCCCAGGGACACGGCATCCATCCCCGGGAACTTCTCCGTCAGCAGGCCGCACTCCAGCCCGCCGTGGGTCCCGGCGATGACGCCCTTCCTGCCGTACACCGCCTCATAGGCGCCGACCACCGTGTCCCGCAGCCGGGACTGGCGCTGATACTGCCAGGCGGGGTACTCGCTGCGCTTGTCCACCCTGCCGCCGGCATACTCCACGATAGACCGCACCCGCTGCTCCAGCATGGCCTTCTGGCTGGCCACGGAGGAGCGCACCGCATAGCTGAAGTGCAGCCCGTCCCCTTCCAGCGCCATGACCCCCAGGTTCAGAGAGGTCTGCACCAGCCCGGGGAAGTCGGCGCTCATGGCCTGTACCCCCTGGGGCAGGGCCAGTAGCACATGGAGCATCCGGCCGGTGGTCTGGGCATCCAGCGCGGCGGCAAGGTCCGCCTGCTCGCAGGTCAGGGTGATGCCGTCATCACAGCCGGCGTACTCATTCTTCAAAATGGCGTCAAACTCCCGAACGAACGCCTGGAACTCCTCCCCGCTCCCGGCGGGGACGGCGGCCAGCGCCTCGCTCCGGGGGCAGATCACGTTGTCGAATCTCCCGCCCCGGATGTCCGCCAGACGCAGACCGGGGAACTTCTCCATGGCGGAGTACAGCACCCGGCCCATCTGCTGGTTGGCGGAGGCTCGGCCCAGGTTGATGTCGCAGCCGGAGTGGCCCCCGTGCAGGCCGGAGAGGGTCACACGGAAGCCTGTCTCCCCCGTCAGGGGCTGCTTTTCTCCGGGCAGCAGGCAGTCCAGCCGCATCCCACCGGCACAGCAGACGGTGAATACCCCCTCCTCCTCAGAGTCCAGATTCAGCAGCCTCCGGCTGTTCAGGCCCGCGGGGTCCAGAGCGTGGGCGCCGTCCATGCCCACCTCCTCCTCCACGGTGAACACCGCCTCGATGGGGGGATGGGGCAGGGTGTCGTCGGACAGGATAGCCAGGATCATGGCCACGGCGATGCCGTTGTCGCCCCCCAGAGTAGTCCTGTCCGCCCAGACCCACTCGCCGTCGGTGTGCAGGGCGACGCCCTCCTTGGCCATGTCTCTGGTGCAGTCGTCGGTCTTGGCGCACACCATGTCCATATGTCCCTGAAGCATGATGGGGGCAGCGTCCTCATATCCGGCGGAGCCGTCCTTCCAGATGACCACGTTGTTGCAGGGCTCCTGCCGGCAGCGCAGTCCCAGCTTTTTGGCGTAGCTGACGCACAGGTCGCTGATCTGCTTTGTGTTGCCGCTGCCGTGGGGCACGGAACACAGGGCCTCGAAATACTCAAACACCTTTGCGGGCTTCAGCCCGGATAAAACCGCCATAGCTATCCTCCTGTGGGCGCTCCGCGCCCGTTTTGATCCTGTACGCCCGGCGCGGACAGCGCCGGGTCCTTCGCCCCCTATGATAGCAGAATCCCCGCCCTTGTCAAGGCCGCCCGGCCGTGGTATGATGGGTGCCGGCGGCCGTCTCCGGCCGCATCATCCCAGGTCGCGGCGGCGCAGGCCGCCAGGAAAGGAGCTTTCCCATGGCAGAAAAGAAAAAGATCATTTTGGATGTGGACACTGGCACTGATGACGCCATCGCCATCATGACAGCCTATCTGGACCCCGGACTTGACCTGCTGGCCGTGTGCACCGTGGCGGGCAACAAGCCCCTGCCCTATACCACGGAGAACACCCTGCGGGTGCGGGACGTGCTGCAGGCGGACTTCCCCGTCTATAAGGGCTGCGCCACCCCCATGGTGTCCACCCTGCTGCCCAACCGCCACGGCGGCTACTCCGGTCAGCGCACCATGGTAGCGGGCATGGACAAGCCCATCGAGATCCACACCGACTATCTGGAGCTGCCTCCCTCCACCCGCACGGTGGAGAAGGAGCACGCCGTCTGGTTCTATATCGACACCCTGATGCGCAGCGCCGGGGACATCACCCTGGTCCCCGTGGGCCCCCTGACCAACATCGCCATGGCCATGCGGCTGGAGCCGGAGATCTGCAAGAAGATCCGCGAGATCGTCCTGATGGGCGGCGGCTACCAGCGCACCAACACCACCGCCGCCGCCGAGTTCAACATCTGGGCCGACCCTGAGGCCGCCCAGATCGTTATGGACAGCGGCTGTCCCATCCGCATCATCCCCCTGGACGCCACCCACCACGGGGGCTGCATCAACTCCGACGAGAGCCGCGAATTCCGCGCCCTGGGCACCGCCCTGGGCAAGGCGGTGGCCGACTGCGTGGACCACCGCATCCTGGCCTACAGCCACCTGCAGCCCATGGACCGGCTGGACTCCGCCCCCATCCACGACGCTCTGGCCGTGTGCGCTGTGGCCCACCCGGAGATCATCACCAAGTCCATCTTCACCCGGGTGGACATCGACATCTCCGGCGGCTTTGCCGACGGGCAGACCATCGTGGACCCCCGGACCTACACCGACCGGCCCAAGAACGCCACCTTCGCTCTGGACGCCGACCGGGAGATGTTTGCCCGCTGGATGATGGACTGCATCAGGAGCTTCCGGCCCAAACAGTAAAAATCAGCCCCCGGCCTGATGGCCGGGGGCTGTTGAGACTGTCGAAAAAGTGGCGAAGTGGCGAAGCCGTTCTTTCGATGGCTTCAGATCACATAGTCAAAGCCGGCATCCTCCCGCCGGGTCAGGTCGGCGATGGTGAACCTGTCCAGATAGTCGTTCACCAGATCGTTCAGCCCCTGCCACAGGGACAGGGTGCGGCACTGGGCAGCCCGGGGACAGGGAGCGCCGCCCTTCTCCAGACAGGCCACCGGGGCCAGCGAGCCCTCCATCAGCCGGATGATCTCCCCCGCCGTATACTGGTCGGGCGAGCCCACCATCCGGTAGCCGCCGCCCTTGCCCCGCACCCCCTCCAGCACGCGGGCCTTCACCAGCTCCTTGACGATGCTCTCCAGATATTTTTCGGAGATCTCCTGCCGGGCTGCGATCTCCTTCAGGGGGATATAGCCCTCCCCCTGGTGTTCCGCCATATCCACCAACACCCGCAGGGCGTACCGCCCCTTTGTGGAGATCATCATAAAAAAGCCGCCTTTCTCTGCGCTCCGCCCCAGACTCCGGGCTGCGGAGCGCCGTTTTTTGTTTCTTTTCTCGTTCCCCCGCCCCCCACAGGCGGGGACGCAGGTCCTTCGGTTTTGTTATACCTATTATACCAAACGGTTGATAGGATTTCAACGTAAATTTTTCCATTTTTCTCTTGACATTTCTGGTAGCTCGATGTAGAATACCGACAAACCTATATGAAAGGTTGGTATTTGAACGGGCTACCTCCTGCTTTGCTGCCGATGTCGGCCCCGTGAGACTTTTGAACGTCCGTAAGCGATCATTCTGAATATTACGATAGGAGTGATATTGTTATGAGTAAGATCTATACCTCCGCCGACCAGCTGATCGGCCATACCCCCCTGCTGGAGCTGACCCACATCGAAGCCGCCGAAAAGCTTCAGGCCAGGATTCTGGCCAAGCTGGAGTATTTCAATCCCGCCGGCAGCGTGAAGGACCGCATCGGCAAGGCCATGATCGACGATGCCGAGGCCCGGGGCCTGCTGAAGCCCGGCTCCGTCATCATCGAGCCCACCTCCGGCAACACCGGCATCGGGCTGGCCAGCGTGGCCGCCGCCCGGGGCTACCGCATCATCATCGTCATGCCCGAGACCATGAGCGTGGAGCGCCGCCAGATCATGAAGGCCTACGGCGCCGAGCTGGTGCTGACCGAGGGCGCCAAGGGCATGAAGGGCGCCATCGCCAAGGCCGACGAGCTGGCCCGCGAGATCCCCAACAGCTTTGTGCCCGGCCAGTTCGTCAACCCCGCCAACCCCAAGGCCCACTACGAGACCACCGGCCCCGAGATCTGGGAGGACACCGACGGCAAGGTCGACTTCTTCGTGGCCGGCGTGGGCACCGGCGGCACCATCACCGGCACCGGCCGCTATCTGAAGGAGAAGAACCCCGCCGTTAAGGTGGTGGCGGTAGAGCCCGCCACCTCCCCCGTGCTCAGCAAGGGCGTTGCGGGATCCCACAAGATCCAGGGCATCGGCGCGGGCTTCGTCCCCGAGGTGCTGGACACCAAGGTGTACGACGAGATCATCCCCGTGGAAAACGACGACGCCTTTGCCGCCGGCAAGCTGATCGGCCACAAGGAGGGCGTTCTGGTGGGCATCTCTGCCGGGGCGGCGGTTTGGGCCGCCATCCAGCTGGCCAAGCGGCCGGAGAACAAGGGGAAGAACATTGTGGTCCTGCTGCCCGACACCGGCGACCGCTACCTGTCCACCCCCCTGTTTCAGGACTGATACGCAATAACAGCAAGGGCCCGCCTGCACAGCAGGCGGGTCCTTGCTTTTCCTCTTGCCCGGCGGGGAAAAAGGAGCTATACTATGAAAAACATCACTTCGCCCCCGGCGGGGAGCAAGGAGGACATGACCATGGCAGGAACGGTACATCCGGCAGAGAATCCCCTGCTGGTGCAGCAGGCGGAACAGGAGGCGGCCAGCGCCGCCCGGCAGCTGGCCCAGGCGGCCCATCTCCATCGCGGCCAGATCGTGGTGGTGGGGTGCAGCACCAGCGAGGTGGTGGGCCATCAGGTGGGCAGCTGGTCCACACCGGAGGTGGCCCAAGCCATCTTCCGGGGGCTGAACGGCGTGTTCGCCCCCATGGGAGTGTATATCGCCGCCCAGTGCTGCGAGCATCTGAACCGCGCCCTGATCGTGGAGCACGAGGCCGTGCCTGACGGGGAGATCGTCAATGTGCTGCCCCAGCCCAAGGCGGGCAGCTCCTTCGCCACGGCAGCCTATGAGAGCTTCCGCCATCCCGTGGCTCTGGAGGAGATCCGGGCCGACGCCGGGCTGGACATCGGCGGCACCCTTATCGGGATGCACCTGAAAAAGGTGGCGGTGCCTGTCCGGCTGGAGCAGGACCACATTGGTCAGGCCATTCTTCTGGCCGCCCGCACCCGGCCCAAATTCATCGGCGGTGACCGGGCCATCTACGACGAGAGGCTGAAGGACGGCTACCCTTACTTTGACTGAGTTGTAAAAAACTGCTCCCCCGGCGCTGCCGGGGGAGCAGTTTTTACTCCTAATCCATCCCTTTCGTGCTCCCCGCCACGCAGAGGGCGGGGAGCACAGGTATCCCCTCTGCAAGGGAACACGAAATGAAATCGGGGGGCTTTTTAAGCCTTGTGGCACTCCTCGTAGGTGTCCACCACCGCCTTGTCCGGGGCGGGGGTGAGCAGGGACACGATTACGATGGCCGCGCAGGCACACAGGAAGGCGGGCAGCAGCTCGTAAATGGCCCAGGCGCCGCCCATGGGGGCGATAAGGTACTTCCAGACGAATACCATGCCGCCGCCTACGATCAGGCCGGCCAGAGCGCCCTGTTTGTTGGTGCGCTTCCAGAACAGGGAGAACAGCATCACCGGGCCGAAGCTGGCGCCGAAGCCCGCCCATGCGAAAGACACCACCCGGAACACGGAGCTGTTGGGGTCCCAGGCCAGAAGCACGCCCACGGCGGCGATGGCCAGAACGGTGATCCGCGCCGCGCGCATGGTGGCCTTTTCATCCATTTTGATGCCCAGAAAATCCTGCATCAGGTCCTGAGACACGCTGGAAGCGGCGGCCAGCAGCTGGCTGTCTGCGGTGGACATGGTGGCGGCCAGAATACCGGACAGGATCACGCCGGCGGCGACGGCCAGCAACAGCCCATGCTGGCTCATCAGGTCGGACAGCTTGATGATGATGGTCTCGGCCTCGGCGCTGGTGGACAGGAAGGGCACCTTGCCCGCAGCGGTCACGCCGTTGCCGATGACGCCGATGGCCACGGCGATGGCCATGGAGATGACCACCCACACGGTGGCGATGCGGCGGGAGGTGTTCAGCTTCTCCGCGTCCTCGATGGCCATAAACCGCAGCAGGATGTGGGGCATACCGAAGTAGCCCAGGCCCCAGGCCAGAGTGGACACGATGGACAGCAGGCTGAAGCTGGCGGCGCTGCCCGTGGCCGCGTCATACCCCCGGGTCAGGTTCAGGTAGCCGGGCAGGGCCCGGGCGTTCTCCATCACAGCCGCCGCGCCGCCGGCCTGCCGGATGCCGAAGAAGACAATGATGATCAGGGCGACGGTCATGAAGATGGACTGAATCAGGTCGGTAAAGCACACGGCCATAAAGCCGCCCATTACCGTATACAGAATGACCACCAGAGCGCCCACCACCATGGCGGTGTGGTATTCCACGCCGAACAGGCTGCTGAACAGGGTGCCGATGGCCTTGAAGCCGGAGGCGGTGTAGGGCACGAAGAAGATCAGGATCAGCACCGCGGCGATGCAGCCCAGCAGATGCTTCTGATCCCCGAACCGGCGGGAGAAGAAGTCGGGCACCGTAATGGCCCCCAGGCGGGCGGAATACTGGCGCAGGCGGCGGGCCACGATCAGCCAGTTCAGATAGGTGCCCACGGCCAGACCGATGCAGGTCCAGGTGACCTCCGGCAGGCCGCAGAGGTAGGCCAGACCGGGCAGGCCCATAAGCAGATAGCTGCTCATGTCGCTGGCCTCGGCGCTCATGGCGGTGACCAGGGGGCCCATCTTCCGGCCGCCCAGATAGAAGTCGTCCGAGCTGCCGCTGCCGCCCTTTTTGCTGAAGTATACGCCAACCAGCACCATGGCCAGAAGATAGGCCGCGATGGTGGCGCAGATGATGATCTGTGCGCTGTTCATGTTATGTCTCTCCTTTTCCGTTCCACACAGGGATCTGCAACGGAGACGATCATAACACAATCGAAACAAGAATGAAATACAGAACCATGTATAGAATTTATCCTGTACACAGTTCTGTAGTTTATTAATTTTCCTTTTATTATCAAGCGTTTTAAGCTGAACGAATATTCGACTTCATTGTAAAACCAAAAATAAAATTTTTGCAGACTGCACATACAGCCCCGCCTTTTCCCCGGCATTTCCCATCAAGCTTCTTCCCTCATCCTGCCCGGAAGCTGGCCAGAAACAGGGGCGTGGTCTTGTCCGCGTAAGCCACAAGGGAGTAATCCCCGCCGCACAGGCACCAGTCGTACAGCTGGGCCCGCTCCCACATGGCGAAGGCCCGGACGATCTCGTCCTGGGTCAGCTCCGGCCGGAACTCCCCCCGCTGGGCCCCCTGACGGACAATCCTCCGCAGCAGCTTGAAGTAGACCCGGCTGCGGTCCAGCAGGTGCTTCTCTCCCCGGGCCAGCAGCTGGGTGGACAGCAGGCGGGTGAGCAGGTCGATGGACACGCTGGACTCGATCATCACATACAGCTCGTGGTTGATGTAGGACAGGGTCTCGATGGCCCCCATCTCCGGATCCAGGGTGGGCATCAGCTCCTCATACTTCTCGTCGAACACATAGGCCAGCGTGCCCATCAGGGCGTCCTTGCCGTCGAAGTAGTGATAAAAGGAGCCCTTGGACGTGCCCGATTCATAGACGATGTCCTCCACCGTGGTGTCCTCGTAGCCCTGCTCATAAAAGAGCTTCCAGGCTGCGGAGATGATGCGTCCCCTGGTATTCCGGGTGCTTTTTCTGGGCATGGACGCTCCTCCTTCCAAAAAACGCGCCCTTCGGCGGGCGATTTTCTATATTATCCGAGATTTTTGTCCCGCCGTCAACTGATTTATTTACATCCCGACTTCACTGTGATAAAATGCCCGTGACAGAGACGAAAGGAGGCCCGCACTGTGGCCCAAAGCTTTTTCCCTATGATCGCCCGGATGCGGTATATCAACCGCTGGGGGCTGATGCGCAACACCCAGACGGAGAACATTCAGGAGCACTCCCACATGGTGGCCGTGCTGGCCCACGCCCTGGCCGTGATCGAAAACGAAAAGTTCGGCGGACAGGTGGATCCGGGGCAGGTGGCCGTGGCCGCCCTGTACCACGACGCCAGCGAGATCCTCACCGGCGACATGCCCACCCCCATCAAATACGACAACCCCGCCATCCAGAGCGCCTATCAGCAGGTAGAGGCGGTGGCAGAGCAGAAGCTGCTGTCCATGCTGCCAGAGGAGCTGCGCCCCGCCTATGAGGACGCCATCACCATCCCTGACCCCGAGGTGAAGGCTCTGGTGAAGGCAGCGGACAAGCTGGACGCCTATCTGAAATGTGTGGAGGAGCTGAAGGCGGGCAACGCGGAGTTCAAAAAAGCCAAGGAGCAGACCTACGCCGCCCTGTGCCAGAACCCCATCCCCGCCCTGCGGTACTTCATGGAGCACTTCCTGGCGGACTTCTCCCTCACGCTGGACGAGCTGAACTGAATTTTTCAATTATTATCACTTTATAGGAGGCAGACGTATGAGAGCCATCGTCACCGTGCTGGGCAAGGACCGGGTGGGCATCACCGCCAACGTGTGCGCCCTGCTGGCCAAGTATAACATCAACATTCTGGACATCACCCAGACCATTTTACAGGACTACTTCACCATGGTCATGCTGGTGGACACCTCCGCCTGTCCCGTCTCCGTCGGCGAAATGCGGGACATTCTGGAGAAGGACGGGCAGGAGCAGAGCCTGTCCATCCGCATCCAGCGTGAAGACATTTTCAACGCTATGCATAGGATCTGAGGGGTGATGACCATGCTCAACTCAAGTGAGATCTTACAGACCATCGACATGATCGACCAGCAGCATCTGGATGTCCGCACCATCACCATGGGCATCTCCCTGCTGTCCTGCGCCCACAGCGACGTAAAGACCGCCTGCGACAGGGTATACGACAAGATCACCCGCTATGCCGAGCATCTGGTCGCCACGGGAGAGGCCATCGAGAAGGAATTCGGCATTCCCATCGTGAACAAGCGCATCTCCGTCACCCCCATCGCTCTGGTGGCCGCCGCCGCCCAAACGGACAACTACACCCCCTTCGCTCAGGCCATGGACCGAGCGGCCAAGACCTGTGGGGTCAACTTCATCGGCGGCTTCTCCGCTCTGGTACAGAAGGGGATGACCGAGGCCGACCGCATTCTGATCCGCTCCATTCCAGAGGCCCTGTCCACCACGGAGCTTGTGTGCTCCAGCGTGAACGTGGGTTCCACCAAGGCGGGCATCGACATGGATGCCGTGGCCCTGATGGGCCGGACGGTGAAGGAGCTGGCCGGACGCACCGCCGACCGGGGCGGCTTCGGCTGCGCCAAGCTGGTGGTGTTCTGCAACGCGGTGGAGGACAACCCCTTCATGGCCGGCGCCTTCCACGGCGTGGGCGAGCCGGAGCGGGTCATCAACGTGGGGGTCTCCGGCCCCGGCGTAGTGTGCCACGCCCTTCAGGCGGTGAAGGGCCAGCCCTTCGACGTGGTGGCCGAGACGGTGAAAAAGACCGCCTTCCGCATCACCCGCATGGGCCAGTTGGTGGCCCAGGAGGCCAGCCGCCGTCTGGACACCCCCTTCGGCATCGTGGATCTGTCCCTCGCGCCCACACCCGCGGTGGGCGACAGCGTGGCCCGCATTCTGGAGGAGATGGGCCTTGAGGTGTGCGGCACCCACGGCACCACCGCCGCTCTGGCCCTGCTGAACGACGCGGTGAAGAAGGGCGGCGTGATGGCCTCCTCCAGCGTGGGCGGCCTGTCCGGCGCCTTCATCCCCGTCAGTGAGGATGAGGGGATGATCGCCGCCGCCCGCTCCGGGGCCCTGACTCTGGACAAGCTGGAGGCCATGACCTGCGTGTGCTCCGTTGGTCTGGATATGATCGCCGTGCCCGGGGACACCAGCGCCGAGACCATCTCCGCCATCATCGCCGATGAGGCGGCCATCGGTATGGTCAACTCCAAGACCACCGCCGTGCGTATCATCCCCGCCCCCGGCTGCAAGGTGGGGGACACGGTGGAGTTCGGCGGCCTGCTGGGCTCCGCCCCGGTGCAGCCGGTACACCCCTTCTCCAGCGCCGCCTTCGTGGCCCGGGGCGGCCGCATCCCCGCCCCCATGCAGAGCCTGAAAAACTGAACCATATCAAGAGCGCCTGCCCTGTGGGCGGGCGCTCTGTAATAAGGAGACCATAGTGCTATGAATATTGATCCCAAGGTATATACGGGCCGTCCGACCCATGAGGAGAACCCCGAAAAGCGGGCCATTTACGACAAGCTGGACCAGCTGGGCATCCCCTACATCCGGGTGGAGCATGACCACGCGGACACCATGGAGGACTGCCTGCTCATCGAGTCCCAGCTGGGGGCGCGGATCTGCAAAAACCTGTTCCTGTGCAACCGGCAGGGCACCCAATTCTACCTGCTGATGATGCACGGGGACAAGCCCTTCAAGACCAAGTTCCTGTCCGCACAGCTGGGGTGTTCCCGGCTGTCTTTTGCCGACGAAAATCATATGAAGGAGCTGCTGCACACAATTCCCGGCTCTGTCTCCGCTCTGGAGCTGCTGTTCGATCCGGAAAACCGGGTGCAGCTGGTCATCGACCGGGACCTGATGGCGGACGAGTACATCAGCGGACACCCCGGCCTGTCCACCGCCACCGTCCGCCTGACCCGGGAGGACATGCTGAAGTATGTGGCCGCTGTGGGCCACGAGCCGGTGTATGTGGATCTGCCCAACCCGGAATTGGCAGAACAATGAACAGAGTGTAAAAATTCTCTGGGGGTACTTGCATTTTTCCCCCGACCGCGCTATGATACCGTTAGCACTTGTAGTATATGAGTGCTAACGGTATTTTTTGTGTGCTCCTCCGCTGGGGAGCGAGGCACGCACCGAGTTTATTTTTACACACATTCATATATGGAGGCATGTACTATGGCGAAAAAACAATTCAAGGCGGAATCCAAGCGCCTGCTGGATCTGATGATCAACTCCATCTACACCCACAAGGAGATCTTTCTGCGTGAGCTGATCTCCAACGCCAGCGACGCGGAGGACAAGCTGGCTTATAAGTCCCTGACCGACGAGGGGGTGGACGTGAAGCGGAGCGACCTGAAGATCACCATTATCCCCAACAAGGAGATGCGTACCCTGACCATCTCTGATAACGGCGTGGGCATGACAAAGGAAGATCTGGAGCGCAATCTGGGCACCATTGCCCACAGCGGCTCCGGCCAGTTCAAGGCCGACCTGGCCGCCGATGACAAGGCTGCCGAGAAGATCGATGTGATCGGTCAGTTCGGCGTGGGCTTCTACTCCGCTTTTATGGTGGCCGACCACGTCACCGTCCTCTCCAAAGCCTACGGCAGCGACGAGGCCTGGATGTGGCAGTCCGACGGGGCTGACGGCTATACCCTGACCCAGTGCGAGAAGGACAAGCCCGGTACCGACATTATTCTGCATATCAAGGCAAATGCCGACGAAGAAAACTACGATCAGTATCTTGAGACCTATAAATTACAGGAACTGATCAAAAAATACTCCGATTATATCCGTTACCCCATCACCATGGAGGTAGAGGACTACAAGATGAAGCCCAAGCCCGAGGACGCCGGGGAGGACTACAAGCCCGAGTGGGAGACCGTGAAGGAGTGGAAGACCATCAACTCCATGGTGCCCCTGTGGCAGCGGCAGAAGTCCAAGGTGAAGCCCGAGGAGTATAACGCCTTCTATAAGGAGAAGTTCGGCGACTGGACCGACCCCCTGGCGGTGATCCACACCAGCGCCGAGGGCGCGGTGACCTATAAGGCGCTGCTGTATATCCCCGAGAAGACTCCCTACGACTTCTACACCCGGGAGTATGAGAAAGGACTTCAGCTTTACTCCTCCGGCGTGCTCATCATGGACAAGTGCGCCGACCTGCTGCCCGACTGCTTCCGGTTTGTGAAGGGTGTGGTGGATTCCCCCGACTTCTCCCTGAATATCAGCCGTGAGATTTTGCAGCACGACCGCCAGCTGAAGGTGATCGCCACCGCCCTGGAAAAGAAGATCAAGGCTGAACTGGTGAAGATGCAGAAGGACGACCGGGAGAAGTATGAGAAGTTCTGGAAGGCCTTCGGCACCCAGATCAAGTACGGCGTGGTGGGCGAATACGGCGCCAAGAAGGACCTGCTGAAGGACCTGCTGCTGTTCTGGTCCTCCAAGGAGAACGGCAACACCACTCTGGCCGCCTATAAGGACCGTATGCCTGAGGATCAGCCCTATTACTACTACGCCTGCGGGGAGAGCGTGGACAAGATCGCCAAGCTGCCCCAGGTGGAGCGTATCCTGGACAAGGGCTATGAGATCCTGTACTGCACCGAGGACGTGGACGACTTCGTCATGAAGGCCCTGGACGAGCAGGGCGGCAAAAAGTTCAAGTCCGTCAACGACGACGACGCTCTGCCCCAGTCCGACGAGGAGAAGAAGGCGGCCGAGGAGAAGGCCGAGGCCGGCAAGGCTGTGCTGGACGCCGTGAAGGAGGCTCTGGGCGACGAGGTGAAGGCGGTGCGCGCCTCCTCCATCCTGAAGTCCGCCGCCTGCTGCCTGTCCGCCGAGGGGCCCGTCTCCCTGGAAATGGAGAAGTATATGAGCAAGCTGGAGGGCGGCGAGAAGATGAAGGCCGACCGGGTGCTGGAGCTGAACCTGGACTCCGCCCCTTACGCCGCTTTGAAGCAGGCCCAGGAGGCCGGGGATACCGATAAGGTGGCCCGGTATGCCAAGCTGCTGTACGGTCAGGCGGAGCTGATGGCCGGCCTGCCTCTGGAGGACCCGACGGAGTATGCCCGTCTGGTCAGCGAGCTGATGGTGTAAATCCGTCTTCCCGCCTGCCGGGCAGTCCCCCGTATAACAAATGAAACCGCGCCACCTTCCCGTTTTCGGGAAGATGGCGCGGTTTATTCTGCGGCAAGATCAGAAGGACACGTGCATGAACAGGGCCACGCAGCACAGGATGATGGCCAGGGGGACGTATACATACCGGCCCACGCTGTACCACAGCCGGCCCCGCCGCTTGTCCGCCCCGGTGTTGACGGCGGAGAGCAGCTCGTCCTTCTTCATCACATAGAACCAGGACACGGCCCCCAGAGTGGCCCCGATGGGGATGATGTAGATGGACACCAGATCCATCCAGGGCCCCCACTTGGAGATGGGCTCCATCCCCAGACCGAAGCCCAGACACAGGACGCACAGGATCAGCAGCACCGCCGTGCGGCTGAGCTTGGGGAAGCGGTGCATCAGGGATTCGGCCACCGCCTCGAACATGTTCTGAAGGGAGCTGACCCCGGCGAAGATCATGGCCACATACAGGATGATGGCAAACAGCCGGCCCATAGGGATGTCCTGAAGGATGGTGGGCAGGGTGACGAACAGCAGGCTGGGCCCGGCGCCCACATCCAGCCCGTAGGAGAAGCAGGCGGGGATGATGACCAGCGCGGCCACCAGAGCGGCAATGGTGTCAAACAGGGCCGTGTGCTGGGCCACGCCCACCACGTCCTCCTCCTTGGACAGATACGCGCCGTAGACGATCATGCCGCTGCCCGTGACAGACAGGGAGAAGAAGGCCTGCCCCATGGCCCAGATCCAGATCATGGGGTCCTTCAGCGCCTCCCACCGGGGGGTGAACATAAAGCGGTAGCCCTCGGCCGCGCCGGGCAGAAAGGCCACCCGGACGGCAAGGATCAGGAAGATCAGGAAGAACAGGGGCATCATGATCTTGTTGGTGCGCTCGATGCTGTGGGCCCCCAGAAACAGGGTGAGCAGGGTGCCCACCACCACCACCACGTGGAAGGGGACCACCGAGAAGGGGGTGGAGGAGAACGCACCGAACCAGGCGGCGGTATCCGCCGTCATCAGGGTGCCCACCAGGGAATCCACCAGGGCCTTCAGCACATAGGTGACGATGACAGCGTAGCCGATGGCGATGCACAGGGAGCCGGCCAGGGGCAGCCAACCCAGCAGCCCGCCCGCCTTTCCGGCGGACTTGCCCCGGGTGGCCCAGGCGTTCTCATAGGCGCCCAGGGTGCCGGTGCCCGCCCGGCGGCCCATGGCGAACTCGGCGGGCAGGCCCACATAGCTGAAAATAAAGACGAACAGCAGATAGATCAGCAGGAAAGCGCCGCCGCCGTTGCTGCCCAGCTTGTTGGGAAAGCCCCAGACATTGGCCATGCCCACGGCGGAGCCGACAGAGGCCAGGATAAAGCCCCAGCGGCTTGCAAAGCTCTTTGTGTTTTTCATGTCGCTCCTGTGCCGCCTGCCGGGGGCAGACGACGCTCCCTTCTCAATTCTACGAACAAAATGCACAAAGCTGCCTGCTCTCATAGCAGACAGCTTTGTCATTTTACCGCTTTGCGCCGAAAAAGTCAAGGGCACAGGGGAATTTTGTCTCAGCCCCGGCCCAGAATGGCATCCAGGTCCTGCTGGGGGGCGGTGACCGGCCGCAGGCCGTAGGTGTCCACCAGCACCTTGACCACGCTTTCGGACAGGAAGGCGGGCATGGTGGGCCCCAGATACATATTTTTGATCCCCAGAGACAGCAGGGTCAGCAGGATGCACACCGCCTTCTGCTCATACCAGGACAGCACCAGGGTCAGGGGCAGATCGTTCACCGTGCAGCCGAAGGCGTCCGCCAGAGCCAGAGCCACCTTGACGGCGCTGTAGGCGTCGTTGCACTGGCCCATGTCCAGAATGCGGGGGATGCCGCCGATCTCCCCCAGGTCCAGGTCGTTAAAGCGGTATTTGCCGCAGGCCAGGGTGAGGATCAGGGTGTCCATGGGGGTGTGCTTGACAAAGTCGGTGTAGTAGTTGCGGCCGGGGTGGGCCCCGTCGCACCCGCCTACCAGAAAGATGTGCTTTACCGCGCCGCTTTTGATGGCGGCGATCAGGGGCTCCGCCCGGGCCAGCACCGCCCCGTGGGCAAAGCCGGTGGTCAGCATATGGCCGCCGTTGATGCCGCTCATGCTGCGGTCGTGGGGGTAGCCCCCCAGCTGCAGGGCCTGCTCGATGATGGGGGAGAAGTCCTTGTGCCCCTGTTCGTCCGCCGGGATGTGCCGCAGGCCGGGAAAGCCCACCACCGAGGTGGTGTATACCCGGTCGGCATAGCTGGGCCGGGGCGGCATGATGCAGTTGGTGGTGAACAGCACCGGGGCGGGCAGATCCTGAAACTCCTTCTGCTGGTTCTGCCATGCGGTGCCAAAGTTGCCCGCCAGATGGGGGAACTGCTTCAGCTTTGGATAGCCGTGGGCAGGCAGCATCTCCGAGTGGGTGTATACGTTAATGCCCCGGTCCCGGGTCTGCTCCAGCAGCTGGTGCAGGTCCTCCAGGTCGTGGCCGGACACCACGATGAAGGGCCCGGCCTTGACGTCCACGTTCACCCGGGTGGGCTCCGGGGTGCCGAAGCTCCCGGTGTTGGCCCGGTCCAGCAGGGCCATGCACTTCAGGTTCACCTGGCCGAACTCCATGATCAGGGCCAGCCACTCCTCCACGGTGTGCTCCTGCGCCAGAGCGCACAGCCCTTTGACGAACCAGCCGGATACGTCCGGGTCGTCATAGCCCAGCCGGGCGGCATGGTGGGCATAGGCCGCCATGCCCTTCATGCCGAACAGCAAAGTGGAGCGGAGAGAGACGATGTCCGTCTCCCCCTTCCACAGGGGGAAGGGGCGGCCAAAGCTGCGGCCCCCCAGCCGGGCGGTCTTGTCCTCCACCTGGCGGGTGAAGTCCCGGATGGCGGTGTTATCGAAGTTTACATTGGTCAGGGTGGTGAACAGCCCGTCCGCCAGCAGGCGCAGCGTCTCGCCGTCCGCCGGTCCGGCGGCCTGGGCCGCCTGGGCCAGGCAGATCAGGGCCTGTATCAGGCCGTCCTGGAGCAGGGCGGTGTCCGGCTGCTTGCCGCACACGCCCACCTGGGTGCAGCCCTTGCCCCCGGCGGTTTGCTGACACTGGAAACAGAACATATCAGGCATAAAAGGTCCCCTCCGATCTCAGTCGTTGGGGAGTAGTGTGCCCGGAACTATATGAAAAATGCGCGGCATGGCCGTGCATTTTAGGTATTGTGAGCCCCGCCCCCTGCGGGGGCGGGGCTCACAGCAAAATTTTTATGGCTTGCACCGGCCGCAGGGGGCGTAGCCCTGGGCCTCCAGAAGGTCGCGGGTGCCGGTGATCAGGTTGCCCTCGTTGGCGTTCTCGCCGGTGAGCTGAAAGCCGATGAGGTGGCAGCGGTTATAGATGTACTTCCCGTCCACAAAGTCATACTTTGCGGTTTTCCAGCCGCTGGGCTTCACCTGCCCGATGGCGCCCCGGGGCTCGGTGGGCATCAGGTCGGCGCCGATGCAGACATAGGCCGTGCCGCAGCGGCCCAGCTCGTCCAGGGGGCTGTACTCCTCGAAGGATCCGGCGGTCAGTTCCTCCTGAGTAAAGAAGGGGACGTTTCCGTTGAGCTCCACATAGGGCTGTCCAGAGTACTCCGGAAGGGCGGACTGGTCGATAACTGTCTGCCGAGCGGGGCCGGCGGTCTCGCAGCCGGTGAGCAGGACCAGAAGGAGCATCAAGGGGAGCAGCGCACGTTTGAGCTTATGCACGGACGTACACCTCCTGGGTGATCCTGTCGTGGGAGGAGCCGGGGAAGTCCCCGCTTTCCGCCAGCCGCCAGCCGCTCAGATCCAGATCGAAGGACAGATCTGCGGGAGAGACGCGGTTCCAGCGGAACAGAATGAGCCGTTCGATCCGCTCCGCCGTCGGCCGGGGGGAGCGGTCCTCTAAAAAGCAGAAGTCCCCCGGAGGGGCCTGAGCGAGGAAGTTCTCGTCCACCCGGACGCTGCGGCCCTCCAGCTCCCGCCGGAACTGGGCGGCGGAGCAGCCGTCCATCCAGAGGGTGCGGCCTCCGGCCAGCTCCAGCATCCGCTGCCGCAGCAGGCGGTCCCGGCTCTGCCGCCGGCGGTTGAACATCAGGCCCATGTTGTCGTCTACGGCAGCCATCAGGATCATGGCGTACCCCCTGCAATAAACGTCCTCCCAATTCTTTTTTGTGTTCCCCGCCCCGCAGGGGGCGGGGAACACCGGTATTTCTTCTGCAAAGGGACACGAAATGAAATTGGGATTATAAAATAAGTCGGAGCAAGCGATACAAAGCTTGCTCCGACTTGGTACGGCTGAAGGGATTCGAACCCCCGACCTACTGGTTCGTAGCCAGTCACTCTATCCAACTGAGCTACAGCCGCATACCGAAAAGAGGATCCCCTCTTAACAGCTTGGTCAGTATAGCACCTCTCTCCGGAAATTGCAAGAGTTTTTTTCATGTTTTCCCGTTTTTCTTTGTATGTCTACAATACACCTTGCTTTTTAGGGAAAATTATTATACTATATAGATTCGGCGATAGTCTGCGCGTTTTTTGCCGCGAAGGAGGGCGCTCCTATGAAAAAACATATCCTGCTGCCCCTGCTGGCCCTGGCCGGGGGCGGCGTCGGTCTGGTCCTGCACCGGTGGGAGCTCTCTCTGGCTGCGGACGAGGCCACTGGGCTGCTCGGCTCCGGCCAGCCCGCCACCGCGGTTCTGGCCGTACTGGCCATCGCCCTGACCGCGGCGCTGGCGCTTCTGTGCCGGGGGGGCTGCGCCCCGAAGGACTGGCGGGACGGCCTGCGCTGCCCCCTGTCCGGCTGGATGGCCCTGATGGTGGCCGCCGCCCTGCTTCTGCTGGCCTGCGGGGGACTTACCGTCTCCTCCGCCATCCGGCGGCTGGCCCTGTGGCGCATGGACCCCGACCGCAACGCCCTGCCCATCATGGACGGCCTGCTGGCCCTGTCCTGCCTGCCTGCGGCTTTGGCCATGCTCAAGCTGGGTCAGGGGGGCTATCGGGGCAGCCTGACTCAGGAGGACCGCTGGATGACCGCCCTGCCGGGGTACGCCGCCGTGTTCTGGGCCGTGTCCGCCTATCAGCAGAACGCCATCTCCCCCTACCCCATGCAGTATGTGTGGACCGTTCTGTCCTGTGTGTGCCTGCTGCTGGCCTTTTACCTCTTTGCTGCCGGGGCCTTCGGCGCCCGGTTCTCCGGTCTGTTCCCCCTGTTCGCCCTGGTGGGGATCGTTCTGGAGCTCATCGCCATGGGCGACCCGGCTCTGACCCGGCTGGAGCTTTTGCAGCGCACCGCCTTTCTGCTGACGGCCATGGGTCTTGTCTGCCCCGCCCTGCGCGCCCGGTTCGGCCCCGCCTGGACGGAGGAGGAGCTGGCCCGCAGTCTGGCCCATGAGGACGAGGAGGACCCCGGCGAAGATGCCGATGAATGACCGCCCACCGTGGCGTCACCGATAAAATGGAAGGAATGATCGACTATGAGCGAACGGGAAAAGTTCTATATCACCACGCCCATCTATTACCCCAGCGATAAGCTGCACATCGGCCACACCTACTGCACCGTGGCCACCGACACCATGGCCCGGTATAAGCGGCTGAAGGGCTGCGACGTCATGTTCCTCACCGGAACGGATGAACATGGCCAGAAGATCGAGGACAAGGCCAAGGAGGCCGGCGTCACCCCCAAGGAGTTTGTAGACGGTATCGTGGAGGGCCCCCGGGGCGTCAAGGATCTGTGGAAGCTGATGAATATTTCCAACGACCGGTTCATCCGCACCACCGACGATTACCATGTGGAGTCCATCCAGAAGATCTTCCGGAAGATGTATGAGAAGGGCGACATCTATAAGGGCAAATATGTGGGCAAGTACTGCAAGCCCTGCGAGTCCTTCTGGACGGAGACCCAGCTGGTGGACGGAAAGTGCCCCGACTGCGGCCGGGATGTAGTGGACGCCGAGGAGGAGGCATACTTCTTCCGCCTGTCCAAGTATGCCGACAGGGTGCAGCACCTGCTGGAGGACACCGACTTTCTGCAGCCCCGCTCCCGGGTGAACGAGATGGTGAACAATTTCATCAAGCCCGGTCTGGAGGACCTGTGCGTGTCCCGCACCAGCTTCACCTGGGGCATTCCCGTGGACTTCGACCCGGGCCACGTGGTCTATGTGTGGGTGGACGCCCTGTTCAACTACACCACCGCCCTGGGCTTTCTGAACGAGAAGTACCACGACTATGACAGGTACTGGCCCGCCGACGTCCACTTTGTGGGCAAGGAGATCGTGCGGTTCCACTCCATTATCTGGCCCGCCATGCTGATGAGCATGGAGATGCCCCTGCCCAAGCACGTGTTCGGCCACGGCTGGCTGCTTCTGGACGGCGGCAAGATGTCCAAGTCCAAGGGCAATGTGGTGGATCCCTATGTGCTGGCGGAGATGTTCGGGGTGGACGCCCTGCGCTTCTTCCTGCTGCGCACCTTCCCCTTCGGCAGCGACGGCAACTTCTCCAACGAGGCGCTGATCAGCACCATCAACGTGGATCTGGCCAACGACCTGGGCAATCTGCTCAGCCGCACCGTGTCCATGGTGGGCAAGTACTTCGGCGGCACCCTGCCCCAGGTCCAGGCGGTGGACGCCGAGAAGGACGCCGAGCTGGAGGGCCTGATCGCCGGGCTGCGGGACAGGTATGAGGAGCAGATGGAGCACTTCGCCTTCCAGAACGCTCTGGCAGAGATCTTCAAGGTCATTGGCCGGGCCAACAAGTATATCGACGAGAACGCCCCCTGGGTTCTGGCCAAGGATATGGACGCCAACGGTCCCCGTCTGGCCCGGGTGATGTATAACCTGCTGGAGGTGCTGCGGGTATCCGCCATCCTGCTGACCCCCTTCATCCCCACCTCCGCCGCCGAGGTGCTCAAGCAGATCGGCGCGGACGAGGGGTGCTCCACCTGGCAGGCCGCCGGCGTTTACGGCGCTCTGCCCGACAACGTCACCGTGAACCGGGGCGAGAACCTGTTCCCCCGGGTGGACGCAGAAAAGGCCCTGGCCCGGCTGGAGGAGATCCAGGAGCAGGCCAAGCGGGCCGCCAGGCCCGCCCTGGAGGTGGAGCCCCAGCTGGCGGAAAAGGTGGATTTCGATACCTTCTGCAAGAGCGACTTCCGCGCCGTGAAGGTCAAGGACTGTCAGGCGGTGAAGAAGAGCGATAAGCTGCTGCGCTTTACGCTGGACGACGGCACCGGCACCGACCGGCAGATCCTGTCCGGCATCCACAAGTTCTACGAGCCGGAGGAGCTGGTGGGCAAGACCCTGGTGGCCATCGTGAACCTGCCCCCCCGGAAGATGATGGGCTTTGAGTCCAACGGTATGCTCATCTCCGCCGTCCACACCGAGCACGGGGAGGAGAAGCTGAACCTGATCATGCTGGACGACAAGATCCCCGCCGGGGCCAAGATGTGCTGAGAATACCCGCCGCCGGGGCTGTGATGCAGCCCCGGCGCTTTACAGGAGGGATACCATGCGCCTGAACTGCGCGATCTTTGATATGGACGGCACCGTTCTGGACTCCATGCAGGCCTGGGTGGACGCCATCGGCCACATCCTCACCAGCCGGGGCATCACGCCCCCCGCCGACCTGCGGGAGATCACCCGTCCCCTGAACGGCGCCCAGGTGGCGGTCTATCTGCGGCGGAACTATCTCCCCGAGCTCACGGATCAGAAGCTGGGGGACGAGGTGGCCGCCTATATGAGGGACTTCTACTGCAGCCGTGTGCAGGCCAAGGCCGGGGTGAAGAACTTTCTGTCCCTGCTGAAGATGGAGGGGGTGCAGTGCTATCTGGCCACCGCCACCCACCGGGAGCTGGTGCGCCGCGCCATCGCCCACGCCGGACTGGAGCCCTATTTCAAGGGGATCATCACCTCGGCAGAGGTGGGCAAGAACAAGATCGACAGCCCGGACATCTACGAGTGGGCCATGAAGCGCATGGGGGGCAATAAAGCGGACACCGTGGTGTTCGAGGACGCCCTGTTCGCCATCCGCACAGCCAAAAAGGCGGGCTTCCGGGTGGCCGGCGTATACGACCCGGATTCCGAGACGGATCAGGAGGAGATCCGCGCCCTGAGCGACTACTACATCACCTCCTTCGAGGAGCTGTATCAGACCGAGCAAAGGTGACACACCGGCCCATGTCCCCGCCCAAAAGGGCCGGGACATGGGCGGTATTGCTGTGGGGACGAGCTTTTTCTCTTTTCTTTTCCCGAATTATGTGGTATAGTCCATCTTGTATTCTTATTTTATCGCCCCAGCCCGCGGGGCATTCAGACAGCGGGCCCCGGGATGCGGTCCCGGGCATGTATGAAAAGGAAGTAACACATGACATTTGAACAGCTGGGGCTGAGCGCCCCCATTCTGAAGGCCCTGAAGGAGCAGGGCTATGTAAATCCGTCCCCCATTCAGGAGAAGGCCATTCCCCCCGCCCTGACGGGCCGGGACGTGCTGGGCTGCGCCCAGACGGGCACGGGCAAGACCTGCGCCTTTGCCGCCCCCATTTTGCAGCGGCTGGATGAGCGCCCCGCACAGGGCCGTCCCATCCGGGCTTTGATCCTTACCCCCACCCGGGAGCTGGCCATCCAGATCGGCGAGAGCTTTGACGCCTACGGCAAATACCTGAAGCTGCGGCACACCGTGATCTTCGGCGGCGTGGGCCAGAACCCCCAGGTCGAGGCCCTGAAGCGGGGGGCAGACATTCTGGTGGCCACCCCCGGCCGGCTGATGGATCTGTATCAGCAGGGCTTTGTCTCTCTGGATCAGCTGGAAATCTTCGTTCTGGACGAGGCCGACCGGATGCTGGACATGGGCTTCATCCACGACGTGAAGAAGATCCTGAAGTGGCTGCCCGCCAAGAAGCAGACCATGCTCTTCTCCGCCACCATGCCCGGCGAGGTGATGGAGCTGGTGAACTCCCTCCTGCGGGACCCCGCCCGGGTGGCGGTGGATCCCGTCTCCTCCCCGGTGGAGGCCATCGAGCAGCGGGTGTGCTTTGTGGACAAGGGGAACAAGACCCGCCTGCTGGCCTGGCTGCTGGAGCACGAGGGCGTAAAAAACGCCCTGGTGTTCACCCGCACCAAGCACGGGGCCAACAAGGTGGCCCGGGACCTGATGAAGGAGGGCGTCACCGCTGCGGCCATTCACGGCAACAAGAGCCAGACCGCCCGGCAGCAGGCCCTGAGCGACTTCAAGGCCGGCCGCATCCAGTGCCTGGTGGCCACGGACATCGCCGCCCGGGGGCTGGACATCGAAGAGCTGTCCCACGTATTCAACTACAACCTGCCCGAGGTCCCCGAGACCTATGTGCACCGTATCGGCCGCACCGGCCGGGCCGGCCGGGGGGGCGAGGCCATCTCCTTCTGTGATTTCGGCGAGAAACCGCTGTTGAAGGACATTGAGAAGCTGATGGGCCGCTCCGTCCCCGTGCTGGATGGGCACCCCTTCCCCATGCAGATCTTCGAGGCCCCCAAGCGGGACAAGAATGGCAAGATCATCAACGAGGAGGACGCCGAGGCCCGGGCCGCCGCCCGCCAGCTGAAGCGGGAGCGCGACCAGGCCCGCCAGGCGGCGGAAAAGGAGAAGCGGCAGAAGGAGCTGGAGCGCCAGCAGGCCGCCGCCCAGGTGCTGGAGCAGCAGGAGCCCGCCCCCAGGTCCCGCCGCCGCAGGAAGAAGAAGGCGGCCCCGGAGGCTGCGGCTCAGTCCCTGCCCCCTGTGGCGGATGAGCCCCTGGACGACTATCTGCCCCAGCGGCCCAAGCTCACCCGCCCCGGCGCCCTGCTGGACACGGGGGACGCCATGCCCAACACGGAGTTTAGCCGCCCCAACCCCTTTGACAGTGATATTATTATGGACGCAACGGCCCGACTGCTGGCCCCGCGCCGTCCGGTGTACGGCGCGGCGGAAACTGCGCGGCCCCAGAAGGGGGAGCGCAGCAGACAGAAAAAGTCCGGAGCGCAGCAGCCCAAGCATCGGGAAGAGCCCGTTCCAGCACAGGAGAAAACCCCTTCCGGCAAGAAGCACAGGGGCGGGAAGAAGTCCCAGCAGGCACAACGGGAGCGGACCGAAACCCAGAAGGAAGCTCCGGCTAAGGGCGGCGCGCCGCGGCAGAAGCAGAAGAACAATCGGCGTTCCAATGCCGGGCGGAGCCCGGTGGAACCCTTCCACTCTGGCCAGACCAAGGACTCCACCGAGCAGGCCAGTCTGATCAAGCCCTTCTATATCAATGTGGGCCGGTGACCCCGGGACGGCTCTGAAACAAGCTCTCAGAACGCAATCTAAAATACAGATCGAAATACGGAGGAGATCATCATGGACTACAGCGCACTATATCAGCAGAAGCTGACCACCGCCGCAGAGGCGGTGAAGGCGGTCAAGAGCGGGGACTGGGTGGACTACGGCTGGTGCACCAACCACCCCATTGCTCTGGATAAGGCTCTGGCCGCCCGGCAGAACGAGCTTCGGGACGTAAAGGTCCGGGGCGGCGTCACCATGTGGATGCCCGAGATCTGCAAGGCGGAGGACGCCGGCGAGCACTTCACCTGGAACAGCTGGCACTGCAGCGGCGTGGACCGCAAGATCATCGCCAAGGGCATGGGCTACTTCATCCCCATGCGGTACTCCGAACTGCCCCGGTTCTACCGGGACGGCAACGCCGAGGTGGACGTGGCTATGATCCAGGTGGCCCCCATGGATAAGCACGGCAACTTCAGCTTCGCCCTGGCCGCCTCCCATCTGGCTGACATGCTCGCCTGTGCCAAGAAGGTCATTGTCGAGGTCAACGAGAATATGCCTGTGGTCTACAGTCTCACCGGCGGCGAGATCAACATCGCCGACGTGGACATGGTGGTGGAGGGGGAGAATCCCCCCGTGGCCCAGCTGGGCGCCGGCGGCGCCGCCAGCGAGGTGGACAAGGCCGTGGCCAATCTGGTGGTACCCCAGATCCCCAACGGCGCCTGCCTTCAGCTGGGCATCGGGGCCATGCCCAGCACCATCGGCAGCCTGATCGCCCAGTCCGACCTGAAGGACCTGTCCGTGCACACCGAGATGTATGTAGACGGCTTTGTGGACATTGCCGCAGCCGGCAAGATCACCGGCCGGCACAAGGCTCTGGACCGTGGCCGCCAGGTGTTCGCCTTCGCCGCCGGCAGCCAGCGGATGTACGACTATATGGACCACAACGCCGACGTGATGGGCGCCCCCGTGGACTACACCAACGACGTCCATGTGATCAGCCAGATCGACAACTTCATCTCCATCAACAACGCCATCGATCTGGACCTGTTCGGCCAGGTGAACGCCGAGTCCGCCGGCATCAAGCACATCTCCGGCACCGGCGGCCAGCTGGACTTCGCCATGGGCGCCTATCTGTCCAGGGGGGGCAAGAGCTTCATCTGCCTGTCCTCCACCGTCACCGGCAAGGACGGCACCGTGAAGAGCCGCATCGTCCCCACCCTGACCCCCGGCTCCATCGCCACCGACCCCCGCTCCTGCGTCCACTATATCGTCACCGAGTACGGCATGGCCAACCTGAAGGGCCTGTCCACCTGGCAGCGGGCCGAGGCGCTGATCAACATCGCCCACCCCGACTTCCGGGAGCAGCTCATCGCCGACGCCGAGAAGATGCACATCTGGCGCCGCTCCAACAAGTAATTGATTCGACAAAAAATACCCTCCGTTGTGAAACGGAGGGTATTTTTTATGCTCCGGAAGGGATGCAGCAGAGAAAAAAGTTCTCCCTCAGGCAATAAAGTCCGATTTATTGGACTGATAAAAGTGTATTCTATGCTCACAAAGAGAGGGACGCACAGACGCCCCGATGAAAGGAGCAGAGACCATGGAATACGAGTTTGTCTGGGTGAGAGGCCACATCGAGGTGTTTGACAGGGCGGGGCGGTTCTGCTTCTCCGCCGACAGCGAGCGGGAGGCCATGGAGGAGCTGAACGCCGCCTGATGGCATAAGCCGCACCCCTGTCCCATACAATGGCAGTAAAAGCGGAAAGGGGTGGAACCCATGGCATATGAGGACAGCCGGCCCCGGCCGGAGACGGAGCACCGTCTGGTGCTGGAGGGGCGGGAGCAGCTCACCGTCACCGGCGTGGAGGAGGTGGAGAGCTTCGACGAAAGCTCCATCGTCATGGTCACGGACAAGGGGGCGCTGATCGTCCGGGGGGAGCAGCTGCACATCGAGCAGCTGTCTCTGGACGGGGGCGCGCTGAAGGTGGAGGGCTATGTGGACTCCCTCACCTATGAGGAGGAGCAGCCCCGCCGGGGCGGCGGCCTGCTGGCCCGCCTGCTGGGGGGATGAGCGCCGACATTGCCGCCCAGCTGGCCGCCCTTTGGCAGGGGGCTGCCCTGGGGGCGGCCATGGGACTGCTGTACGACCTGTTCCGGGTGCTGCGCCGGCGGGTGCGCGTGCCTCTGCTGGGCCCGGCGCTGGATCTGATCTTCTGGTGCGCGGCCACCGCCGCCCTGTTCCTCTGGTCCCAGTGGGCCTGGGGCGGCGTGGTGCGGCTGTACGGCGCGGCCTTCTGCCTGATGGGCGGCGGAGCTTATTTCCTGCTGTTCAGCCCGTGGGTGCTGCGGCTGGGCTGGCTGTGCGCCGATCTGGCCGCCCTTTTTTGGCGGATACTGACAATCCCCCTCCGTCTGGCGCTGCGCCTTTTGAAAAAATGTAAAGAACTTTTCATTTCGCTCTTCCTTTTCCGCCGGAAATGGTATAGAATAAGCCAAATGACCCAGGAGATGGAGACGGTTGACCGCCGGCGCCGTCAACGGGAAGGGAGAGGGTGGACCCATGAAGCTGAAACGGACCGGTTTTTTGACCAAGCTGGTGATCTTGGTCCTGCTGGTGTACATGGCCACCTCTCTGCTGGATCTGCGGGGCAGGATCGAAAGCGCCCAGCAGCAGCTGACCGAGCTGACCGGCCAGGTGGAGACCCAGCGCCTGAAGAATCAGGAGCTGGCCGACGCCGTCGAGCACAGGGACGACCCCGAGACGCTGGAGCAGATGGCCCGTGAAAAGGGCTATGTGAAGCAGGGGGAGACCCTGTATATCGACGTGGCCAACTAAGACCCCCGCCGCGGAGGGGAGAGCCGCGGCGTCCATGGGAATTACACAAGGAGGACATTTCAGGCAATATGGAGTTTGGTGTTGGGTCCATTCTGGACGGGAAGGTTACGGGAATTACAAAGTTCGGCGCATTTGTGGCACTGCCGGGGGGAAAATCCGGTCTTGTCCACATCTCTGAGATCGCGTATTCTTATGTGAACGAGGTCTCCGACCACCTGCACGAGGGGCAGGAGGTCAAGGTCAAGGTCATCGGCATCGACCAGGCCAACCGCATCAACCTGTCCATCAAGCAGGTGGCCCCGCCGCCGCCCCGCCCCCAGGGCAATCGCCCCCGTCAGGGCGGGCCGCAGGGCGGCTTTCAGGGGGGCAATCGCCCGCCCCGGCCCCAGGGGGACCGCCGCGGCGCGCCCAACACCTTTGCGCCCCGTCCGGCACCCAAGGAGCCCTCTGACTTTGAAGATAAGCTGAAGCAGTTCATGCAGTCCTCCGACAGCAAGTTGTCCGAGCTGCGCTACATGGAGAAGAAGGGCAGCCGCCGCACCGGCCGCCACTGAGAACAGCAAAAATAAGGCGCTGTCCGCTTTGCGGACAGCGCCTGAGACTGTCGAAAAAGTGGCTTCGCCACTTTTTCGAGTCAGGATGCACGCAGGACAGCCCTCGATTTCTTGTGAAAAAGTCGGGCTGCCCTGCGTGAGCTGTATCCCCCGGCTTCGCCGGGGGATATTTATTATTTTTTACTCAAATTTATTCCGGCCGATGCCGCTGTACTCCACCACCAGGGCGGCGATGGCCAGGATCAGGGCCAGAACATACATGGCGCTGTTGACAGCGTCGTCCACCAGCCCCACCCGCAGCAGCACCTCTGCCAGCGCCAGGACCACTACCGAGGAGACGATCAGGTTCCGGGCCACGGGCTTCATGCGCTTGCGTTTGGAGATGGGCTCCGTCCCCTGTGTCATCTTTCCGCCCGGGCGGGCAGCCTTTCTCTTTTTCCCTTTGCTCATTGGTCCTCCCCCTTATTCTTCGGCGCGGCGGATCACGCCGCCGCCCACCACGGTCTCTCCGTCATACAGCACCACCGACTGCCCCGGGGTCACCGCCCGCTGGGGCCGGTCAAAGGCGACCCGGATGGTGTCCTCCCCCGTCTGCCACACGGTACAGGGCTGCTCCGCCATGCGGTAGCGCACCTTGGCCGCCAGACGCACCGGCCCGTCCAGCCGCCCACAGGCGATAAGGTTCACCCCATCGGCCTCCAGCACGGAGGAAAACAGGCTGTCGTTGTCCGACAGCACCACGGTGTTGTCCCCCGGCCGTACCTGCTTGACATACAGCCGCCCGCGGCTGGAGGAGACCCCCAGCCCCCGGCGCTGGCCCACGGTGTAGGCGATGATCCCCTCGTGGACGCCCAGCACCTTCCCGTCCTCGTCCACAAAGGGGCCGGCGGGATAACTTTTCCCCGTATACCGGCGGATGAAGGCGGCATAGTCCCCGTCAGGGACGAAGCAGATGTCCTGACTCTCCCCCTTGCGGGCGTTGACAAAGCCCTGCTCCCCGGCGATCTGCCGCACCTCGTCCTTGGACAGCCCCCCCAGGGGGAACAGGCTGTGGGCCAGCTGGTCCTGATCCAGGGACCACAGGACGTAGCTCTGGTCCTTCTCCCGGTGGGCGGCCCGCTTCAGCAGCCAGCGGCCCGCCCCCTCGTCCCGCTCCAGGCGGACATAGTGCCCCGTGGCCGCCATGTCCCAGTCCAGCTCCCGCCCCCGGCGGAGCATGGCCCCGAACTTCAGACACCGGTTGCACTCCACGCAGGGGTTGGGGGTCTCCCCCCGCTCATAGGCGGCGGCGAAGGGCTCCATGACGCAGCGGCGGAACTCCTCCCCGAAGTTGAACACATAGTGGGGGATGTTCAGCCGCCGGGCCACCGCCCGGGCGTCCTCCACGTCGTCCAGCGAGCAGCAGCGGCTCTCCCCCTGTACGGCGATGTCGTCGTTGCCGAACAGCTTCATGGTCACGCCGATCACCTCGTACCCCTGCTGCTGCAAAAGCCAGGCGGCCGCCGAGCTGTCCACCCCGCCGCTCATGCCCACGGCGGCCCGGACCGGTCTGTCCACGGCACTCCCTCCCCTCTGCCCTGTCCTGGGCGCAGTATTTTTAGCGATTATACCATATTTTCCGCCCCGGTTCAACAAAAAACGGCCCAATCCATTGCCGCCGTTGATTTTACGGTTCACAATTCCGTCTCTCCGGGCACCACAATATATAGTGGACAAGTTTCTCCGCCTGTGCTATAATTTGGTCATGGCAGCCCTGCGGCCCCGGGCCGCTTTGAATAGCCGCCCTTCGGGGCCGGCGGAAGAGAAGGAGAGAGCAGCATATGAAAGTCATCAAGCGCGACGGTACCATCGTGGACTATGACCGCAGCAAGATCGTCACCGCCATTGAAAAGGCCAACGCCGAGGTGCCCGCCGCCGACCGCATCGACCGGGCCCATATCGATGCCATCATCGACGGCATCGAGGCGCTGAAGCGCCCCCGCATGCTGGTAGAGGACATTCAGGATCTGGTGGAGCAGGGCCTGGTGGCCGAAAACAAGTTCCACCTGGCCAAGACCTACATCATCTACCGGTACAACCGCGCCCTGGTGCGCAAGGCCAACACCACCGACGAGTCCATCCTGTCCCTGCTGCGCAACGAGAACAAGGAGCTGGCCGAGGAGAACTCCAACAAGAACACCATGATCGCCTCCACCCAGCGGGACTACATCGCCGGCGAGGTCAGCCGCGATCTCACCCGCCGCATCCTGCTGCCGGAGAAGATCTCCAAGGCCCACGACGAGGGGGCCATCCACTTCCACGATGCCGACTATTTCGTCCAGCCCATCTTCAACTGCTGCCTGATCAACATCGGGGATATGCTGGACAACGGCACCATGATCAACGCCAAGCTGATCGAAAGCCCCAAGAGCTTCCAGGTGGCCTGTACCGTAGTCACCCAGATCATCGCCTGCGTGGCCTCCAACCAGTACGGCGGGCAGAGCGTGGATCTGCGCCATCTGGGCAAGTATCTGCGCATGACCTATGAAAAATACATCCGCAAGACCCGGGAGACCGCCCCCGAGCTGGACGACGCCACCGTGGAGAAGCTGGCCCACGCCCGCACCATCGACGAGCTGAAAAGCGGCGTGCAGACCATCCAGTATCAGATCAACACCCTGATGACCACCAACGGCCAGTCCCCCTTCGTCACCCTGTTCCTGAACCTGCAGGAGGACGACCCCTATCTGAAGGAAAACGCCATGATCGTGGAGGAGGTCCTGCGCCAGCGGCTGGAGGGCATCAAGAACGAGAAGGGCGTGTACATCACCCCCGCCTTCCCCAAGCTGGTGTACGTGCTGGACGAGCACAACTGCCTGAAGGGCGGCAAGTACGACTACATCACCGAGCTGGCGGTGAAGTGCTCCGCCAAGCGTATGTACCCCGACTATATCTCCGCCAAGAAGATGCGGGAGAATTACGAGGGGAACGTCTTCTCCCCCATGGGCTGCCGCTCCTTCCTGGCCCCCTGGAAGGACGAGCACGGCAACTACAAGTTCGAGGGCCGCTTCAACCAGGGCGTGGTCTCCCTGAACCTGCCCCAGATCGGCATTCTGGCCCGGGGGGACGAGGAGAAGTTCTGGTCCCTGCTGGACGAGCGGCTTGACCTGTGCTTCGAGGCCCTCATGTGCCGCCACAACGCCCTGAAGAAGGTGCACGCCGGCTCCTCCCCCATCCACTGGCAGTACGGTGCCATCGCCCGCCTGCCCAAGAACGCCCCCATCGAGCCCCTGCTGTACGGCGGCTACTCCTCCATCTCTCTGGGCTACATCGGCCTGTATGAGGTGACCAAGCTCATGCGGGGCTGCTCCCACACCACCCCCGAAGGGCAGGAGTTCGCCCTGAAGGTGATGCACCGCCTGCGCAAAGCCTGCGACGACTGGAAGAAGCAGACCAACATCGGCTTCGCCCTGTACGGCACCCCCGCCGAGAGCCTGTGCTACCGCTTCGCCCGCATCGACAAGGAGCGCTTCGGCACCATCCCCGACATCACCGACAAGGGCTACTACACCAACTCCTACCACGTGGACGTGCGGGAGAAGATCGACGCCTTTGACAAGTTCACCTTTGAAAGCCAGTTCCAGAAGATCTCCACCGGCGGCTGCATCTCCTATGTGGAGATCCCCAACATGCGCCACAATCTGGAGGCCTTGAAGGAGGTCGTCCGCTTCATCTACGACAACATCCAGTACGCCGAGTTCAACACCAAGAGCGACTACTGCCAGGTGTGCGGCTACGATGGCGAGATCATCATCAACGACGACAACCAGTGGGAGTGCCCCTGCTGCCACAACAAGGACCAGTCCAAGATGAATGTCACCCGCCGCACCTGCGGCTATCTGGGCGAAAACTTCTGGAACGTGGGCAAGACCAAGGAGATCAAGGCCCGGGTCCTGCACCTGTAAGCCCGGCCAACGCGACTTAAAACCTGCGGCTCCCCCTTGGGGGAGCCGCTTTATTTTGTGACTAAAAAATTTCCGCCTCCGGCAGTGACAAAAGTGGAAATCCCGCTTGACAAGTCCCGCCTTTCATGCCATATTGTCCTTGTCAGGCAGGGGCATATCGGCCGGAGGACCGCGGGGAATGGGCTCCCCGTTCTGTTTTTTCGAGCCGATCAAAAGGGACTGCAGTCCCTTTTGTGTTTCCCATGGGAAACACGCCCCGCCGCCCCTCCAAAAAAGCAGAGGGCGAACATTTTATAAGGAGGTTCTGTATGAAACGCAAATTGTTATCCATCGTCCTGGCGCTGACTATGGCGCTGGGCATGCTGCCGGCGGCCGCGCTGGCGGAGACTACCGAAAGCTGCCTTGGCAATGAGTCCTGTGCTCATCAGGCAGCGATCGGCAGTACGCATTATGGTACGCTTGCGGAAGCTGTCAGTACAGCCAACGATGGCGATACTGTAAAACTGCTGGCGGATGCCGAACTGACCGAAACACTTAACATTAACAAGGCCATCACTTTAGATGGTGCGAACCACAAAATTACGGGAAAGCCTTCGAGTGGAAAAACCAGCTTTATCACAGTAAAAACCGATGGCAATTTTACCATGAAGAATGCGACGATCTTGCCCACTGAAAAAGTAGAGGCAAATGCTGCGATCGATCTTCAGGTAAAGGGCAAGGTCATTATTGATAAGTGCGTTTTTGGCGAGGCTGATGACACAAAACAGTTCATGTATAATGGGTTGGAGTTTTCCCAGAGCGAAGACTACCCCATGGCTGATGGAACTACAATCAGCAACTGCACTTTCTATGGTGGGTCTTTTAGACATAACTTCATCAGCTTTTACCGCATTACAGAGGGTGCTACAATCGACATCAAGGGAAATGAATTCCTGAATGCAAATTGGGATACTACAAATGCAATCCGTGTCAGCAATTATGGCAGTGCGAACGCCACGATCAATCTGATTGATGATACTTATAGCGACAGTGGGAGCAATGGCAACAAAGATTATGCCGGTCTGCTTTTCTTCCAAGAACTACCAGACTACAATGATAATTTTACCAAGCTGACAGTTAATATTAAGAATCTTGACACAATCGGCGCTCAAAGCGATCAGTTGTTCTATGTCTATAAGAATAGCATCATCTCGACCAATCAACCTGTTGTAAAGGGCGACAGCAGCATTGAGAAGTTCTTTGTTGCCAAGGTCGGTGAAACTTATTACACGACCCTCGCCGAGGCCATCAACGCCGCAGGCAATGGCGATACCGTCACGCTGCTGAAGGACGCGGAGTTGACCTCCACGCTCGATCTTGCAGAGAACATCACCATCGACGGTCAGGGCAAGTACACGATCAAGGCTGCCAACAGCTTTGCTGTCGGCAGTGATAACAAAACCTACTGCGTTCTCTACGTTTCCGGCGAGGTCACGCTGAAAGATGTTACAGTTAACGGCAATGAGAAGTGCCGCGTGATTTTCTGTGATAAGGGTAAGCTGACCATCGACGGTGCGACAATCACGAACGGCAAGGCTCCTAACTTTATCGGCGGCGTTTACATGACCAGCAGCGCGTCCTTTGAAATGAAGTCCGGCAGCATTACTGGCAACAAGAACGCTGAACGGTATCAGAATGACAAGTACTTGCAGTACAGTTCCGATTTGTGGATCGGCGCCAATGCCAACGGCGCGCTGACTGCGATCAACGGCGGCACGATCGGTAACGTGTTTGTAAACGCCAATGCGTGGTCGGCCAACAATCCTGGCAGCTTCACGATGAACGGTGGTACGGTCACCAATCTCTATGTGGAGCATGATGCCAACTACGGCGCAACATTCAAGTACAACGATGGTACGATTGAGCATTTGTATCTGTCCAAAGAAAACGGAAATGGTCAGTCCATTGAAGTCACGCCAGTTAAGGGCGTGATCTATAAAGGCGGTGTCAAGGAAGAAGACTTAGTCACGCTTACCATGAAGTATAACGATGGCGCAACTGCTGACATCACATACAATGTGGCCAGCGGCACGACCATCACCCTCCCCACGCCCAAGCGCAGCGGCTACACCTTCAACGGCTGGTATGACGGCAGCACCAAGGTAAGCAATCCCTATACGGCTTCTGCCGATGTTACCCTGACTGCTTCTTGGAGCTACATTTCCTCCAGCAGCCGCTACAACGTTACCGCCCCCAAGGCGGACCACGGCACCGTGACCGTGACCCCCTCCCGGGCCAGCAAGGGCGACACCGTGACCGTCACCGTCACGCCTGACAGCGGCTATGTGCTGGAGACGATCACCGTCACCGACAAGGACGGCAAGGAGCTTGAACTGACCGACAAGGGCGATGGCAAGTACACCTTCACCATGCCCCGCGGCGAAGTCACCGTGAAGGCCGCCTTCATGGAGGACAACTCTGTTCTGAACTTCTTCTACGACGTGCCCAACGATGCCTACTACTACGAGGCCGTGAAGTGGGCGGTGGAGAAGGGCATCACCAGCGGTATCGGCAACGATCTGTTCGGCTCCAACGACCCCTGCACCCGGGCCCAGATCGTCACCTTCCTGTGGCGGGCCGCCGGCTCCCCGGAGCCCAAGGCGCTGAGCAGCTTCACCGACGTCCCCGCTGACACCTGGTACGCCAAGGCTGTGGCGTGGGCCGTTGAAAACGGCGTCACCGCCGGTGTGGGCGATGGCCTGTTCGGCTCCGACGATACCTGCACCCGTGCCCAGAGCGTGACCTTCCTGTTCAAGGCGCTGAAGGCCGTGGCAAAGGGCCAGGCGGACTTCAAGGACGTGGCCAGCAGCGACTGGTTCGCGCAGGCCGTGGCCTGGGCCGTGGAGAACGGCGTCACCGCCGGTGTGGGCGACAATCTGTTCGGCTCCGGCGACCCCTGCTCCCGCGCTCAGATCGTCACCTTCCTGTTCAAGGCCTATCAGGGCAAATAAACACACAGCAGCAAGCCCCCCGTGCCAAGGCACGGGGGGCTTTTTGCCCGCTGGACGCAGCTATGCGCCGGCAATGGGCCAACATATCGTCCCGCCATAAGCGGAGTCCATGGCATCATGGTCCCTGTGGGTAATATAGATGCAGAAGGTCAGGACATACAACCGTTGCCCGTCCATTTCGCCACAGCCGCTGAAAAGGGGCACGGGAACGGGCGGCGACGTTCTTCTGACAAAAAAGAACGTCGGAGCAAAGCGAACTTTGCTCCGACGTGGCACGCCCGAAGGGACTCGAACCCCCAACATTCAGAACCGGAATCTGACGCTCTATCCATTGAACTACGGACGCATCTTGAAAGCCTAATCATTATAACAGCCTTTCCCCGAAAAGTAAAGGGGGAATTACAGGTTTTTTTGTACCGGGACAGGCCGCCAGAGCAGTTCGCCGGGGGGAGGGACGCGGCCGCACACCGCCCCCCGCCAGCCGGAACCGGCGTACAGGCGGAAGAACAGGCCGCCCTGCTCCAGCAGAGTCTCGTCCCCCCGGGGCAGGGGCGGGGTGATGGCGGAGACGGGCAGGGTCAGCCCCCTCCCGCTGCGCTTCACCATGGCCTCCTTCAGCGCCCACAGCAGGGCGAAGTCCTCCCAGCTGTCCCCGCGTTCAGCCAGCCAGGCCCGCTCCTCGGGGGAGCAGCACCGCTCCACCGTTGCGGGGCGGTGGGGGGAAACGGTCTGGATGTCCGCCCCCACGGGGGCGCCGTCCAGGGCGCACAGGGCCAGCCCGCCGCTGTGGGACAGATTGAAATGCAGCTCGGGATGATCGGGAAGGTAGGGCTTGCCCCGCTCCCCGCGGCTTACCGGCGGCAGGGGGGACAGGCCGTACTGCTCCCTTACGGCCAGGGCCAGCAGATCGTAGACCTGCTCCCGCCGGGTCAGACCGCGGGCGGCGTATACGACCATGGATGAGTCCCCCCTTTTTGTGAAACCACCGGGGCGCAGGCTGCGCCCCGGTGATGACGGTTTTATGCGAACGGGTCGTGCTCCTGGAAACTGACGATCCTGACGTCGATGGCGGATGGGTCGTCCAGATAAATATACGGGTGCCCCGTCCATCCGCTGATGGTAGAGGTCAACTGTCCGCTGCACAGGATGCTGATGATCTGTGCGTATCCGCCGGCCTTTTTGACAGAAGTTGCCGCGCCGCTGGTGACGGCGGCTTTGGCGCTGCCCAGGGCGGCGGCCAATTCTCCGGCGGCGGAGCTGCTGCCGGGGTCGGTCTCCAGCTGCTCCAGAACGTAGTAGAGGGAGTTGTCGAAGTCCAGATAGGTGATGCCCACCTGGACGGTCTGGCCGTTGATCGTGGTCTGATACTGCACGGTTCCGCCGTAGGGGCAGCGGGTGCCCTCTTCACCGGCGGCTTTTGCCGCGCGGTAGACGTGCTGATGGAGGGACAGTGCGTCTGAGGCGTTTTGGGCGGCCAGCTGTTCCCGAAGGGCACGGTTCGTGGCGAAGTCGATCCCGCGGCCGGGGAGAAAGACAGCCAGGGCGGCGGCCACGCAGATCGCGGCGGCAAGGATGATCAAAACTCGTTTTTTCATCACGGAAGCTCCTTTCATCGTTTTGCGGAAAAGCGGCGCGTGTGGTCGGGAGGGGCGATTCAAAAAGAGTGTTTGACAAAATCAGCTGGAACAGGCCGGCGCGGGAGAAAGCGAACGGATAGAATGGCCGGGCAGTCATCTCCTCCCGCCGCGGTAGTTGCCCCGGCCTCGGGCAGACCCGGCATAGCTGCGGCGGCCGGGACGGCGGCGGCGGAAGGCCAGCAGCCACACCAGCACACAGACAACCACGATCACGGCGGCCAGCACCAGCTTGCCCCCTATACTGTGCCAGAAGGCCAGGAACTGGGCCTTTTTGTACAGCAGCTCGGAGCGGGACACGTCGGTGTCCGCCGCCAGATCCAGGGTGCCCAGAACCTGATCGCCGTAGAGCAGAGTCATGGTGCCCAGCACCTGTCCGGCGGTGACGGGGGCCTCTACCGTGTCGGAGAACAGGGTGATGCGGCTTTCGATCTGCTCCTGATCCAGATCCCGGGGCAGGGTGCGCTCGATGGAGCCCACGGGGCGCACCATCACGTCCTCCCGCTCCCGGGACAGGGTTACCTTCACGCTGGCCACCGGGGCGTCCCCCCTGGTGATGGTGGTGCGCTTGAAGTTGGCAAAGCCCCATTTCAGCAGACGCTTGCTCTCGGAAAACTGCTGGCGGTCGGTGATGTTGCCCTTTTCATCGGTGAGCATCTGGGCCCCAAGGACCACGGCGATGAGATAGTCGTCCCCGTCCACGGCGGCGGAGGCCAGACAGTAGCCCGCCTCGTCGGTGGAGCCGGTCTTGACGCCGATGGCTTTGTCGTATAAGTACCCCCGGAAGCGCCACTGGGTGATCAGGCCGTTGGTGTTATAGAAGGTGCGGGGGCCGCTCATGTTGGTGGCCGCCGTCTCGTACACCGAGGTATAGACGATCTGCCGGAACAGGTCATACTCCATGGCGGCCTTTACGATGTGGGCCAGATCCAGGGCGGTGGTGTAGTGGTCATCGCTGTGCAGGCCGTGGGGATTGACGAAGTGGGTGCCCTGACAGCCCAGTTCCCCGGCCTTCCGGTTCATGTGGGCCACGAACTCCTCCACAGAGCCGTCCACCGCCTCGGCCAGAATGTTGGCGGCCTCGTTGGCGGAGGGCACCAGCAGGCAGTACAGCAGATCCTTTACCGACATGGTCTCCCCCGGCTTGATGTTCTGGGTGGAGCCGTAAATGGACAGTCCCTGCTGAGAGGTCTCGCTGGCGGTGATCATAGTGTCGGCGG
The DNA here is from genome assembly GCA_934659445.1 of uncultured Oscillospiraceae bacterium. GTDB lineage: Bacteria > Bacillota > Clostridia > Oscillospirales > Oscillospiraceae > Lawsonibacter. Next base: position 62,902 of record CAKUHV010000001.1, read on the forward strand.
TCAGCTGTCCGGCATCCATGGCCTCCATCACCAGAAGGGCGGTCATCACCTTGGTGATGCTGGCGGGATAGGCCTTCTCCTCCCCCGCCTTGTCGTACAGCACCTCGTCGTAATTGCCGTCCAGCAGGATAACATGCCGGGCCTGAATGTCCGGGTCGTCCAATGCGGCGGCGGGGGCGGGCAGCAGGGCAAGGGACAGGACCACCGCCATGAGGGCGGAGAAAAAACGATATTTTTTCATAGGAAAATCTCCGTGATTGTGTTATACTGATTTATCAGAGCTGCGACCATTATAGCAAACCCGCGCCGCCTCCGCAAGATGGGAAGGGGAAAAGGATGAGCAGACTGTCCAGGTATGAAAAGGTAATTCTGGGCCTGGGGCTGGCCTTCCTGCTGGCGGCAGGGGGCTACCGTCTGGGCGGCGAGAGCCGGGCCCGGCCCTATCAGGTGTCGGTGACCCGGGCGGACCAGCCGGTGACGGCAGCCGCAGCAGAGAGCGACAGCAGCCGCCCCGACAGTCTGATGGAGGGGGAGCGCATCGACCTGAACACCGCCGGGTACTACGACCTGATACGCCTGCCGGGCATCGGCGAGAAGCGGGCCCGGGCCATTCTGGACTGGCGGCGGGAGCACGGCAGCTTTTCCGCACCGGAGCAGCTGCTGGAGATCCGCGGCATCGGAGAAAAGACGCTGGAGGGGCTGCTGCCGTATATCGAGCCGGGCAGCCCCCGCTGATACAGGGAGGACGACATGGCAAAGATCCTTGTGGTAGACGACGAAAAGGTGCTGGTAAAGGGCATCAAATTCAATCTGGAGAACGAGGGCTATCAGGTGGAGGTGGGCTACGACGGGCAGGAGGCCGTGGAGCTGGCCCGGGAGGGCGGCTTCGACCTGATCATGCTGGATCTGATGATGCCGAAGATCGACGGACTTCAGGCCTGTATGCGCATCCGGGAGTTCTCCAACGTGCCCATCATCATGCTCACCGCCAAGGGGGAGGACACGGATAAGATCATCGGCTTTGAGTGCGGGGCGGACGACTATATCACCAAGCCCTTTAATCTGCTGGAGCTGAAGGCCCGGGTGCGGGCCCTGCTGCGGCGCTCCGGCGCCGGCGGCCAGCGGCAGACGGCGGGCCGGCTGACGGCGGGGCACATCGTTCTGGACCCCGCCCAGCGCTCGGCCTGGCGGGACGGGCAGAAGGTGGAGCTGACGGCCAAGGAGTTCGACCTGATGGAGCTGCTGATGCGCAGTCCGGGCCGGGTGTACAGCCGGGAGAACCTGCTGAACGTGGTATGGGGCTATGAATATATCGGCGACTACCGCACAGTGGACGTCCATGTCCGCCGCCTGCGGGAAAAGCTGGAACTGGACCCCGCCAACCCGGAGTATATCCGCACCAAGTGGGGCGTGGGCTACTATCTGGCCAACTGAGGAACGAAGTGTACCGGGGCACACGCCCCGTTGAAAGGAGAAATTTTTATGGCAGGCAATCGCATCGACCGCATCAACGAGGAGATCCAGCGGGAGCTGGCGGCCCTGATCCCCATGGTGAAGGACCCCCGGGTGACGGGGATGATCAGCGTGATGGCGGTGGACACCACCACCGACCTGCGCTATGCCAGGGTGTTCATCAGCATTCTGGACAAGAGCGACGAGCAGCAGGTGATGCGCGGGCTGAAGTCGGCCTCCGGCTGGCTGCGGCGGGAGCTGGGCCACCGCCTTCAGCTGCGGTACACCCCGGAGCTGTCCTTCGTTCTGGACGAGTCCATCGACAAGGGGGCCCACATTCTGGCCATGCTCCGGGACCCCAATGTGGTCAAGCCCGTCAACCCGGACAACCACTATGAGGAGGAGCAGGAATGAGCCGCCTGACCGTTGAAGAGACCGCAAAGCTGCTGCTGGAGCGGGACGGCTTTCTCATCCTGACCCATGTGCGGCCGGACGGGGACACGGTGGGCTGCGCCGCAGGGCTGTGCACCGCCCTGCGGGAGCGGGGCAAGACCGCCTGGGTGCTGCCCAACCCGGAGCTGACGGAGATCTACCGCCCCTATGTAGAGGGGCTGCTGGCCCCGGAGGGCTATGTTCCCGACACTGTGGTGGCCGTGGACATGGCGGCCCGGGGGCTGTTCCCGGACAACGCCAAGGTCTGGCTGGAGCGCGGGGTGGATCTGACCATTGACCACCACCCCTCTCAGGAGTTCTACGCCGGAGACACCTGCCTGTATGAGAAGAAGGCCGCCTGCGGCGAGATCATCTACGACATCATCCGCCAGTGGGGCCCCGTGTCCCCGGCGGCGGCTCTGCCCCTGTATGTGGCGGTGGCCACCGACTGCGGCTGCTTTGTATACAGCAACACCAGGGCGGACACCCACCGCACCGCCGCCGCCCTGATGGACACGGGCATTGACGTGTACCCCGTGAACCGGCGGCACTTCCGCACCAAGTCCTTCAAGCGGCTGAAGATCGAGAGCATGCTGGTGGAGGGGATGAAGCTGTACGACGGGGGGCAGACCGCTGTGGTCTCCCTCACTCTGGACATGCTGGCCCAGGTGGGAGCGAAGGAGGAGGACATCGACGACATCTCCGCCTTCGTGGGCCAGGTAGAGGGGGTGCGCACCGGCGTGACCCTGCGGGAGCTGCGCCCCGGCGTGTGCAAGATCTCCCTGCGCACCGATCCCGACGATCTGAGCGCCAGCGCGGTGTGCGCCTGCTTCGGGGGCGGCGGACACGCCGCCGCCGCCGGGGCCACGGTGGAGGACACGGTGGAGAACACCCACCGCCGGGTGCTGGAGGCCATCCGCCAGGTAAGGCAGGGACAGTGAGGAAGCGCTATGGCAAACGGCATCATCATCATGGACAAGCCCCGGGGCTGGACCAGCATGGACGTGTGCGCCAAGCTGCGGGGCATTTATAAGGAATGCCGGGTGGGCCACGCGGGCACTCTGGACCCCATGGCCACAGGCATCCTGCCGGTATTTCTGGGCCGGGCCACCCGGGCGGTGGAGTTTACGGAGGGGTATGACAAGGAGTATGTGGCCAGTCTGCGCCTGGGGGTGGTGACCAACACCCAGGACACCACCGGCGAGATCCTGGAGGAGCACCCCGTCCAGGCGGGCCGCCGGGATCTGGAGGCCGTTCTGGAACAGTTCCGGGGGGATATTCTTCAGGTGCCCCCCATGTACTCCGCCATCAAGGTCAACGGAAAAAAGCTGTACGAACTGGCCCGGAAGGGCCGGGAAGTGGAGCGGAACTCCCGGCCGGTGACCATCTCTGCCCTGGAGCTGCTGGGGCAGGAGGAGAACGGAGACTGGCGGCTGCGGGTGGAGTGCTCCAAGGGCACCTACATCCGCACCCTGTGCCACGACATCGGACAGGCCCTGGGCTGCGGCGGCGCCATGTCCGCCCTGCGGCGCACCCGGGTTGGCCCCTTTACGGAGGGGGTCGCTCTGGAGCAGGTGCAGCGGGCGGCGGACGAGGGCCGGGGGGAGGCGCTGCTGGCCCCGGTGGAGGGCTGCTTCGCCCACCTGCCTGCGGTGAACGCCGACCGGCGGGAAAAAGACAAATTCATTCTCAACGGCGCCCCATACCCCTGCGCCGCCGCCCCCGGGCGATACCGGGTGCTGGGGCCGGAGGGGGAGTTCCTTATGGTGGGCGAGGTGAAGGACGGCAAAATGACCACCGTAAAGAGCTTTTTCGAGGTAGAGCGGAGCTGAAAGGCCGGAAGGCGGAAAGGAGGGCACAGATGAAGAAAACGGACAAGAAGACTTCGGAGAAAGTGCCCTTTTTCTCCTCCCTCCAGCTGAAATACGCCATGAGCTACCTGGCCATTCTGGCGGTGGTGCTGGTGCTGCTGAACACCTATCCGGTGCTGGCCTCTCAGGATCTGCAGTTCACCTCCAAGCGGGACGCACTGAAGACCCAGACCTCTGTGATGGCCACCGCCCTGATGGAGCTGGAGGTGCCCTCCGCCGATCAGGTGACAAGGGTGATGACCAAGCTGGACAGTCAGGAGCTGGACCGCATTCTGGTGACGGATGCCGCCGGGCAGGTGCTGTATGACAGCCGGAACCGCCCGGCGGAGGGACAGGAGGCGGAGCAACCCTACCGCTGCGCCCTGCTGAAGGAGGTCGTGGCCGCCCTGCGGGGCAGCGACGTGTTCTGGACCAGCTTTCAGGACGGACAGTTCCTCTCCGTGGCCGCCGCCCCCATCGTATACCGGGGGGTGACCACCGGGGCCATCTGTGTATATCAGGCCGATGCCGATCAGGGGGCCCTTCTGGTGAGCCTGCAGCAGAATCTGCGTACCATCTCCATTGTGATCGTGATCATCGCCCTGCTGCTGTCGGCCTTTTTCTCCCGGGTGATGACCGGGCGGATCAGCACCCTGCTGAAGGCCATCCGCGTTGTGGGCGAGGGGGAGTACGGCCACCGGCTGCATCCCGAGGGGAAGGACGAGCTGGCCCATCTGGCCGAGGAGTTCAACCAGCTGACCGACCGTCTTCAGACCACGGAGGAGGTGCGCCGCTGTTTTGTGTCCGACGCCTCCCATGAGCTGAAGACCCCTCTGGCGGCTATCCGTCTGCTCACCGACTCCATCCAGCAGAACCCCCAGATGGACGACGAGACGGTGCGGGAGTTTGTGGGTGACATCGGCGAGGAGGCCCAGCGCCTGACCCGCATCACCGAGCATCTGCTGATGCTGACCCGGCTGGACAGCCAGCGGGAGGTGGAGTCCCACCCGGTAGAGGTGGATCAGGTGATACGCCGGGCGGCGGCCATGCTGACCCCGGTGGCGGACAGCGCCGGGGTGACCCTGAGGCTGGAGCTGCGGCCGGGGCTGGTTATTCTGTGTACCGAGGACGAGTATTATCAGGTATGCTACAATCTGATCGAAAACGCCGTCAAGTACAACCGCCCGGAGGGGCAGGTGGTCGTCACCACCATGCGGGACTCCGACCAGATGGTGATGGAGGTGGCGGACACCGGTCTGGGCATTCCCGAGGAGGACCTGCCCAAGGTGTTCAACCGCTTTTACCGGGTGGACAAGGCCCGCTCCCGGGCGGCGGGAGGCACCGGACTCGGCCTTTCCATCGTGCGGGACACCGTGCGCCGCCACGGGGGCTGGGTCTCTGTGCGCCGGCGGCACCCGGAGGGCAGCGTATTCGCCGTGGGCTTCCCCCTGTATCAGGGGGAGACAGGAGAGGGGGAGCAGGAATGAGACGAAGACTGGCCGCCCTGCTGTCCGCCTGCGCGCTGGCGCTGGCTCTTACGGCCTGCGCGCGGGAGCAGGAGAGCGGCGTGTCCCTTTACTTTCTGGCGGCGGAGCAGCAGAACGGGGAGTATGCAGACTTCGCCCCGGGCTCCGCACTGGAGACCGAGCCCTTCGATCCCTCATCCTGCACTGCCGTCCACCGGGAGGACAGTCCCTGCCCCGGCCCGGGCTGCCTGCTGGCCTCCCTGCTGGCCGGACCGGAGCGCGAGGGGCTGCGCTCCCCCTTCCCCCGGAACACAGCCCTGAAAAGCTGGAGCTGGGGGGATGAGGAGGGGCGGCTGCGGGTGGTGCTTTCGGAGCAGTACAGCGGACTGACCGACATCTCCCTGACGCTGGCGGACTACTGCATCGCCCTGACCCTTTGCCAACTGGAGGGGGTGGAGTCGGTGGAGATCGTCACACCGGGCTACTCCTCCGTCTACCGCGGCCATCAGGTGCTGACCGGCGAAGACGCTCTGCTGGACAACGGATTGGACGAGCTGGACGGCGGTGCTTGACAAAAAATGGAGCCTGTGATAGGATGTCCGATGCCCATTGCGGGTATAAAAAATGACTGCCTGGATAAGACAATGGGAGGACCGCTGTCTTATCCTTTTATTTCTGCTTTGCAGTTCAGAAAAGGAGACGTCTTATGACCATCCGGCTTTCCGACCACTTCAGCTACGGACGGCTGCTGCGGTTCACCCTGCCGTCCATTGTCATGATGATCTTCACATCCATTTACAGCGTGGTGGACGGGCTTTTCGTATCCAATCTGGTGGGGGACATGGCCCTTTCGGCGGTGAACATCGTGTTCCCCGTCACCATGATCGTGGGGGCCTTCGGCTTTATGCTGGGCACCGGGGGCAGCGCCATCGTCTCCCGCACCATGGGGGAGGGCCAGCCCGAGCTGGCCGACCGCTACTTTACCATGATCATCGCCGCCGTGCTGCTGCTGGGCGCGGTCCTGTCCGCCCTGGGGGCGGTCTTTGCCGGACCGGTGGCCCGGCTGGCGGGGGCCAGCGACGCGCTGATGGACGACTGCGTCGCCTACGGCCGGATCATGCTGGGGGGCAGCGCAGCCTTCATGCTCCAGACCACCTTTCAGAGCTTTTTCGTAGTGGCCGAGCGGCCCCGGCTGGGGCTGCTGTTCACCGTAGCCTCCGGCCTGACCAACATCGTGGGGGACTATGTGTTCATCGCGGTGCTCCGGCGGGGCATCGCCGGGGCGGCGGCGGCCACGGTGCTGGGCTATCTGGTGGGGGGCGTGATCCCCTTCTTCCTGTTTCTCAGCGGGCGGCTGCCCCTGCGGCTGACGGCCCCCCGGCTGTATCCCAAGGTGCTGCTGGAGGCCTGCGGCAACGGCTCCTCCGAGCTGATGAGCAATCTGTCCTCCTCTCTGGTGAGCATCCTGTACAACTGGCAGCTTATGGCCATGCTGGGGGAGCAGGGTGTGGCGGCTTACTCAGTGATGATGTATGTGGACTTCATCTGTCTGGCCGCCTTCTTCGGCTTTGCCATCGGCAGCGCCCCCATCGTCAGCTACAACTACGGCGCGGACAACCGGGCGGAGCTGCGCAGCATCTTCCGCAAGAGCGTGACCCTGACCCTGGGGGCCTCGGCGGTGATTGTGGGGGCGTCGGAGCTGTTCAGCCGGCCCTTGGCCGCCGCCTTCGTGGCCTATAACCCCCAGCTGATGGAGCTGACAGCCCACGGCTTCCGCCTGTTCGCCCTGTGCTATCTGTTCTGCGGAATCAATGTGTTTGCCTCCTCCTTCTTCACCGCCCTGTGCAACGGGGCGGTGTCCGCCCTGCTGTCCTTCACCCGGACCCTGCTGTTCCGGGGCGGCATGGTGCTGCTGCTGCCCCGGCTGCTGAAGACGGACGGCATCTGGCTGGCCGTGGCGGCGGCAGAGGGGCTGGGGGCGGTGATGTCGCTGGCCTTCCTGTGGGGCGGGAGAAAAAAATATCACTACCTGTAAGCGGCTGCGGCAATTCTTGCGTTTTGATTAAATTTCCCCTCCGGCTCTTTACAGTGGGGCCTTTTTGGAGTAAACTGGAACGGAAGTATGATGAGAAGGGATGATGCACATGAGCGAGGCGGATTTTACCAGAAAGTTCAGCATGGGTGACCAGCGGGATATGGAGATCAAGGCCATCCTGTCCACGGTGTATCAGGCCCTGCAGGAAAAGGGCTATAACCCCATCAACCAGATTGTGGGCTATATCCTGTCAGAGGACCCCACCTACATTACCAACCACAACAATGCCCGCGCCCTGATCCGGAAGGTGGATCGAGACGAGCTGCTGCAGACGCTGGTAAAGTATTACCTGAACCACTAAGGCACTTTGCCGCTTACAGCCCGCCGCACCACGGCGGGCTGTTTTTGTATCAGGAGGAGATGAGCATGAAGATCCTGGTCAGCGCCTGCCTTCTGGGCGCGCCCTGCCGGTACGACGGGCAGTCCAAAGGCAGTAAAGCCGTGGCCGATCTGGGGGCGGAGCACGAGCTGATCCCCGTGTGTCCCGAGGTGCTGGGGGGCCTGTCCACCCCCCGCCCCCCGGCGGAGCGGCAGGGGGATGGCCGCATCGTAAACCGGGCAGGACAGGACGTGACAGCGGAGTATGAGGCCGGGGCGGCTGCGGCGGTGGAGCTGGCCCGGCGGGCGGGCTGTACAGTGGCCGTTCTGAAGGCCCGCTCCCCCAGCTGCGGCCGGGGGCTGATCTACGACGGCAGCTTTTCCGGCACCCTGATCCCCGGGGACGGAGCCGCCGCCCGGCAGCTGCTGGCCGCCGGGCTCACCGTTCTGAACGAGGACGAGGCGGAGGGATATTTTCAGGCCCGGAAGGAAACGGGGATATGACCCGATGTGAATGCAACTGCGCCGCCGGGGCGGCCGCACCGGCGGACTCCCCCCGTCCATACGCATACATCACGGTCCTGCCGCTGTTTACACCTTGTTCAAAATTCTCCGCTTGACAGACGGTGGAAAACTAAGTATAATACCACTGTTAAAGCCATAAAAATGGCCCTTACGCAGATGGGGATGTCCCCCTGCGCCGGAGGGAGGGAAATATAAATGTCGGAAGTCCGTGTACGTGAAAACGAGTCTCTGGAGAGCGCCCTGAAGCGCTTCAAGCGTAGTTGCGCCAAGTCTGGCGTGCTGGCCGAGGTCCGTAAGCGCGAGCATTACGAGAGCCCCAGCGTCAAGCGCCGCAAGAAGTCCGAGGCCGCCCGCAAGAACCGCAAGAAGTTCTATTGATCAAAGCCTTGAAGAGGGAGACAGACGAATGTCTGTCTCCCTTTTTTGCGCCTTTGCGTATACGGGCGCCGGAATGCCTTGACCGTGGCTTCTTTGGGTGGTACGATAAGATAAGCCCATGAAAGGCGGCGAAAAGCGCTGGTTTCCGCCGTCTGAACGATCAAAACGAGGAGAGGAAACAGATGAACACAAAAAAGTGCATATTTTTCCCCCGCTTTCTGGTCACACTGACGGCCATGCTGGCGCTCACCCTGTGCATGGCGGGACAGGCCGACGCGGCATACTCCTGGAACGGCGAGGCAGAAACGGGACTGGTCAAGTTCTGGGAAAAGGACGAGGACAACCATGGCGTTTACGGTCTGAAGGATGCCAACGGCAGCATCGTTGTTCCGGCGATCTATTTGGACATTGAATACGCGGGCCCCGGCCGGCTGATCGTCTGCCGCTACGGCGAATACGACCCCAAGATCTGGCAGTGCCCATACCTCCACGGCGTTGTCGACTACGCTGGGAATGTCCTCTATCCGTACACAGAGTCGCCTATTTATTACTGCAAGGAGATCGACACCATCGCCGTGCCCAACGACGGGTGCACCGTCCTGCTGAACAGGGATCTGCGGGAGTATGACCGGCTCTCCTATCAGTCCGTGAGCTACTGGGGAAACGGCTTCTTCTACTGCGAGGACGGAGCTGATCGCAGCACCTACGGCGGATATGAAGTCTTCACGCGGCACGGAGTGTACAAGGCCGGAAAGGGCTTTGTCCTGCCCATGGCGGATAGAAGTGTGGGCTGTCGTTCCATTTCCGTGTCCTCTCAGAGCTCCGCGTCCGAAAAAAAGCTGCTGTTTTCGGTGTCCGGCGGGGACGGCATGATCGCGCTGTACAACGAGGACGGCGTCCGGGTCATCTCCGGTCTCTCCTATATCCAGTCCACTGAGGACTGCTTTATGATCGCGGCAAAGCTGAAAAAGCCGGAATACGCCAATGACTACGCCCTTTTTGACGGCCGGCTCAAAATAGACCGGGTGACCGGCGAGCCCATCTATGCCTACGGCCTGATCGACTACTACGGCAACGAGATCCTGCCCTTTGCCTATGACACCATGAAGTTTGAGTATTCCGGCGTGACCTTTGGAATGTGGGACGGCGGAACAGAGGAGCAGGAGTCCTACGGCTTTGTAGGCGGGAACATCCCCACCTATCTCACCTACACCTATGATACCCGGGTCCTGGGTCTACGGGAGCTGCGGGGATGGCTGCCGGAGCTGGCCGACGTCTCCCGGGACGCATGGTACTATGACGCGGTGCAGTGGGCCGCGGACAGGGACATGATCGACGGCGCCGCCCAGCGGCTGGGGCCCGACGACGACGCGCCCCGGGGCGAGGTCATTGAGTATATGTGGCGGGCGGCGGGCTGTCCCGCCTCCAGCGTCGCCAACCCCTTTACTGATATCTCTGTCGGGGACTGCCGCTATGAGGCCGTTCTGTGGGCCTACGAGAAGGGGATCACCGGCGGCACCACGGCCACCACCTTCAGTCCTGACGCAACCTGCACCCGGGCTCAGGTGGTCACCTTCCTCTGGCGGGCCATGAATGGCGGAAGGACCAGAGCGGCGAGCTCCTTCTCTGATGTGAGCGACGACGCCTACTATGCCTCTCCCGTAGCGTGGGCGGTAAGGCGCGGCATTACCTCCGGCACAACAGCCACCACCTTCAGCCCCAACACCACCTGCACCCGGGCCCAGATCCTGACTTTCCTCTACAGCGCCTACAACAAGTGATAAAGGCCCCCCTCAGCCAAGGCTGAGGGGGGCACTTACTTCGACGGTGCAAGCAGAAGGGTCAGGCAGACGCGCGGCGTTTTTTCATTGGCTTTTCTTCTTGCCCGAATTGGGGAATATTTTCATTTCTGCCATGCCATCCGCGGACGGTGGTGTCAGCATCGCCCGCGTCAAAGCACTTCTGGAAACGCGGTAAGGAGCGGCCCTGCGGCCGCCCCTTATCCCGTCTAAAACTGCTCCGCCCACTGCTCCAGCAGCTGTTGGGCGGTGTCCCGCTCCTCCCCCCGGAAGGCGAGGTGGATGCTGTATATCACGCTGCCGTCCAGCAGGTGGCCCTCCAGCGTCTCATAGCCGCTGGCCAGAGGGTCAGAGGAGACCTCCACATACGTCCGTCCGGAAGCGCTGGTCTTTTCCTCCGTCTGGAAATGGATCTTCTCGGTGGTGATACTGCCAATATCTGTTTCCCCGTCGTACTTCTCGGTATACAGCTGGGCCCGGGTCTCCCCCCGGACATCCTGCCCCGCCTTCCACCAGGTGCGCATGGTCACGCTCAGGATGGTCCCCGCCTCGTCCCCCCACAGGATCAGGGTGCTGCCCTCCTCCCGGGCGTCCAGCTCCACCCCACGCAGGGGGGCGTAACCCACATAGTCCAGCACCTCCTGCTGTGCGGTAAACTCCGGGCTGTACCGGCCGGGAGCCTTGCTGCTGAGGGGGGAGTAGTCCCTGTACTGTCCGGCTATGATCTCCCCCGCATCCCGCACCCGCCGGCTCAGCAGGGACAGGGGCACCCGCTCCGGCTCCGTCCCCAGCAGAAAGCCCGACTCCATATAGTCCGGCGCCAGCCGCCGGCCGGAGAACACCTCCTTCAGCCAGATCCGCCCGGGCCCCGCCGCCAGTGCTGCGGCGGCCATGGTCAGGCACAGGCAGGCGGCCAGCAGAAGCGCCCTCTTTCTCCAGGGGCGGCGCACAGGCTCCCCCGCCTGCTGCACATAGGCGGGTTCCGCGGCATCCAGCGCCAGCAAAAGCTCAATTCCCGTCATAGTCCGTATCCCTCCTGTTCCAGATAGTCCCGCAGCTGTCCCCGGCACCGGGCCAGCATGGATTTTACCTTGCTCTGGGAATAGCCGAAGCGCCGGGCGATGTCCTCCACCGGGTCCATATACCAGTACCGCCGGAGAAATACCTTCCGTTTGTCCTCCGGCAGACCGGCCAGAAAGCTGTTCAGCGTCCGGCCCAGCTCCCGCCGGTCCAACTCGCTCTCCACACTTACATCCCCGGGCAGACACTGCTCCAACTCCCGGCTCAGCTCCTCCACCCGGGCGCCGCGCTTCCGCGCGTCCCGCCCCCTGCACAGGTTCAGAGCCTGATTGCGGACGATCCGGGCCAGAAAGGGGAAGAAATAGTCCTCCGGCCGCTTGGGCGGGATGGAGTTCCACGCCGCCAGATAGGCGTCGTTCTCGCACTCCTCCGCGCTCTGGCTGTCCCCGGTGATGGCAAGGGCCAGCGCCCGCAGACGGCTTCCGTACCGCTCCGCCGTGCATTTTATTGCCCCCTCGTCGCGCCGCAGATACAGGGCCACGATCTCCCGGTCCTCCATGCTCCCGCCTCCTCTCGTCCGCTCTCACTCTATTAAACACCATTTCAGGGGCTTTGGTCGCGGTTTTTTGAAAAAATTTTTTGAATGTTCTGCGTTCACGTCTCTTGCGTCCCCCGTGGACGGGGCACAAAAGTAGCGGCCCGACGAGGGCATCGGGCCCTACGTGCCATCGTTCTGCTTTGCAAAATGTTGTATACTTAAATTAAGTTGAATTTAAGTTTTCCGGCTCGCTTTGTGGTTAATTTAAGTATAAACCAAGTTTTATATGGAGGTTTTCCATGAAGCGCGATAAGCATTTAGGCATCACGATCACCAGTGAGCTGCACCGTAAGCTGGTCTACATCTCCGCCTACGAGGGCCGCTCCATGAGCGGCCAGATCCTGCACCTGATCCAGTGCTGCGTGCGGGACTTTGAAAAGGAACACGGCCCCATCGAGGGCGAGGAGAAATGAACCCCGCCGCGGCGCTGCTGGACCTGCTGTTCCCCCGGAAGTGCCCCTTCTGCCAGAGACTGGCGGAGGGGGAGGCCCTGCTGTGCCCGGACTGCCAGCGCACCCTGCCCTGGCTGGCGGAAAGGGCGGCGGAGCGCAGCCCGGAATTTCTGAAGCTGTGCGTCTCCCCTCTGGCATACAGGGGCCCGGTGGCGGAGAGCATCCACCGCTACAAGTTCTCCGGCCGGCGCAACTATGCCGCCGCTTACGGAGCGCTGATGGCCCAGTGCGTGCTGGATCACCCGGATGTGACCTTCGACCTGCTGTCCTGGGCACCCCTGAGCCGCAAGCGTCTGCGCCGGCGGGGCTATGATCAGGCCCGTCTGCTGGCCCGGGCGGTGGGGGAGCGGCTGAATGTGCCGGTCACGCCCGTGCTGGTGAAGCGCCGGGACATCCCCGCTCAGTCCGGCCTTTTGGAGCAGGCCGCCCGCCGGGCCAACGTTCTGGGGGCCTATGAGCTGCTGCCCGGCGCCGAAGTAACGGGCCGCCGCGTCCTGCTGGTGGACGACGTGGTCACCTCCGGCGCCACCCTGTCGGAGTGCGCCCGGGTGCTGCTGACCGCCGGCGCGGCCCAGGTCTGCGCCGTCACGCTGGCTCAGGCCGGACAGTCCCGGTGAGATCCGCCGAAAAACAGGGAATTTTCCGGTTGAAAAGCGGGGCCGGAACGGATATAATAAGCAAGAGCAGTTTCTCCTATCAAAAATTTTTACAAGGTGGATATATTCTATGAGCATTATCGGGAAAGACATCGGTATCGACCTGGGTACCGCTTCCGTTCTGGTCTACATCAAGGGCAAGGGCGTTGTGCTGCGCGAGCCCTCTGTGGTGGCCATGGACAAAAATACCGGCAAGCTGCTGAGCGTGGGGGCTGAGGCCGAGGCCATGCTGGGCCGCACCCCCGGCAACATCGTTGCCATGCGCCCCCTGCGGGACGGCGTGATCTCCGACTATGACATGACCGAGCGAATGCTGAAGGAGTTTATCAAGAAGACCACCACCTTCTCCCTGTTCAAGCCCCGTCTGCTGATCTGCGTGCCCTCCGGCATCACCGAGGTAGAGGAGCGCGCCGTCATCGACGCCGGCATCCAGGCCGGCGCCCGCCGGGCCTATCTGATCGAGGAGCCCGTGGCCGCCGCCATCGGCGCGGGCATCGACATCACCAAGCCCGACGGCCACATGATCGTGGACATCGGCGGCGGCACCGCCGACATCGCCGTGATCTCTCTGGGCGGCGTGGTAGAGTCCGCCTCCATCAAGACCGCCGGCGACAAGTTCGACGAGGCCGTGGTCAAGTATGTCCGCCGCAAGCACAACGTGCTCATCGGCGACCGCACCGCCGAGGAGATGAAGAAGACCATCGGCTGCGTGTTCCCCCGGCCCGAGGAGGTCACCATGGAGGTAAAGGGCCGCTGCCTGCTCACCGGCCTGCCCCGGGTGTTCTCCGTCACCTCCAACGAAATGATCGAGGCCTTTGAGGAGGTCACCGGCCGTATTCTGGAGGCCATCCACGCCGTGCTGGAGCGCACCCCGCCGGAGCTGGTGGCCGACATCTCCACCAACGGCATCGTGATGACCGGCGGCGGCTCGCTGGTGTGGGGCTTCGACAAGCTGGTGGAGTCCAATACGGGCATCGAGACCCATGTGGCCGACGACGCCATCTCCTGCGTGGCCTACGGCACGGGCAAGAGTCTGGACAGTCTGGACCAGATGCAGGACGGCACCATGAACCTGTCTCGCCGCAAGCAGATGAATTACTAAGCAAAAATCACAAGGCCCTGCCCTTTCTTTGGAAGGGCAGGGCCTTATAATTTTCTCCCAATTCTTTTTTGTGTTCCCCGCCCCCGCAGGGGGGCGGGGAACACTGATATGTCTTCTGCAAAGGAACACGAAATGAAATTGGGATATAATTTTTCCTGTTCTGCCTATTTCAGGAACCGCCTGATCCACCGCAGCTTCTCCCCGCTGTATGGGTGATACCGCATGGGCAGATCCAGCCAGTTGGCCTTTTTCAGCACGCTGCGCTCATGGGTAAAGGCATCGAAGCTCCGCTTTCCGTGGTAGCTGCCCATGCCGCTGTTCCCCACGCCGCCAAAGGGCAGACCGGAGCAGGCCAGATGGACGATGGTGTCGTTGACGCAGCCGCCGCCAAAGCTGCACCGGTCAAAGATCTCCCGCTCCATTTCCCTGTCCCGGGTAAACAGGTACAGGGCCAGGGGTTTGGGCCGGGACTGGATGAACCGGATGACCTCCTCCCGCTCCTGCCAGCAGAGCATGGGCAGGATGGGGGCAAAGATCTCCTCCTGCATCACCGGGCTCTCCGGGTCGGTCTCGTCCAGCAGAGCGGGGGCGATGAACCGCCGGGCGGCGTCCCTCTCTCCCCCGACCAGCACCCGCTGCCCCGCCAGCAGGCCGTCGACCCGCCGGAAGTGCTTGTCGTTGACGATGCGGGGCAGCTCACCGAAGTCCCCGCCGGGGAAGAACTCCTCCAGTGCCCGGCGGTACTCCCGGACAAAGGCGTCCTTCACCGTCCGGTGGAGCAGCAGATAGTCCGGGGCCACGCAGGTCTGCCCGGCGTTGAGCACCTTTCCGAAGGCGATGCGCCGGGCGGCCAGCGGAATATCAGCGGTAGAGTCCACGATCACCGGGCTCTTGCCCCCCAGCTCCAGAGTCACGGGGGTCAGATTTTGGGCTGCGGCGGCCATGACCTCCCGCCCCACGGCGGGGCTGCCGGTGAAGAAGATATAGTCGAAGGGCTGCTCCAGCAGGGCGCGGTTCTCCGCCCTGCCCCCCTCCACCACGGCCACGAACTCCGGCGGAAAGAGCTCTCCCAGCAGTCTGGCGACGGCGGCGGAGCTGGCGGGGGCGTAGGCCGAGGGCTTGACCACCGCGCAGTTGCCCGCGGCGATGGCCCCGATCAGGGGGATCAGGCACAGCTGCACCGGGTAGTTCCACGGGGCCATGATGAGCACGCAGCCGTAGGGCTCCGGCAGGAGCTCCCCCCTTGCGGGGAACTGACTGAGGGGCACGGCCACGGGCCGGGGCCGCATCCAGCCCTCGAAGTGCTTCAGCTGAACGCGCAGCTCCTCCAGCACCATACCCGTCTCGGTGAAGTAGCTCTCCGCCGGGGCCTTGTTCAGGTCGGCCAGCAGGGCGGCGTTTAGCCGCGCCTCATAGGCGCGCAGGGCGTGACCCAGCCGCTCCAGCGCCTGCCGGCGGAAGGCCGCCGGGCGGGTGGCCCCGGTGTTGAAATAGGCCCGCTGGCTCTCGGTGAGCTGTCGGATGTCCAAGGGTATCCCTCCCTCCTGTTCTTACGGACAGTATACCACTAACCGCTGTTTTGGGCAAACACAACGGCCAAAAACCGAAAACGCCGCCGGCAGGATGCCGGCGGCGCTTCCGGAAGTCAAAGGGAGGGGCACACAGGGATCTGTTGAATGTCAGTCCTGGGGCGCAAAATACTTCTTCAGGGGCTTATACAGCAGAGCGGTGATCACCAGACACAGCACCATGTCCAGCATCATATAGCTGCCGTTATAGGCGGCGGAGTAGATCCAGGGGTTGGTGAAGGTAGTGTCGAACAGCTGGGTGGGCTCGTAGATGCGGTAGATGGTCACGCCGCTGATGAAGTGCACTACAAAGCGGCAGACACAGCCCACCACGGTGCCGGTGAACACGCCGCCCGGCTGCTTCCGGAAGAAGCAGGCCACCCCCAGCACGCCGAAGGCCAGCACATCGTCCATCACCATG
>CAKUHV010000002.1 GCA_934659445.1 uncultured Oscillospiraceae bacterium
AAGCTGCGGGCCACGCTGGAGGATCTGGCGGAGGTGTTTGGGCCTGATCGCCCGGTTTCCCTGTGCCGGGAGCTGACCAAGCTCCACGAGGAGATCATCCGCACCACTCTCGGGGGCGCTGTGGAGCGCTTCCGGGACGGAGAGCCCCGGGGGGAGTTTGTGCTGGTGGTCCGGGGGGCGGAGCCCACAGAGCAGGAGGAGGCCACTCTGGAGGACGGCCTGCGGCTGGTCCGGCGCTTGCAGGAGCAGGAGGGCCTGTCCCTGCGGGACAGTGTGAAGCGGGCGGCCAGAGAGCTGCATCTGTCCCGCAACGATCTGTACGATCTGGTCATCCGCGGCGAGTAAGCCGCACAACAGGATCAAAAAATCGGCATGACCGGGTTTCGGTCATGCCGCTTTTTATATATTATCGCACCGCGGGGCTTACGCCTCGGCCTCCTGAAGGGCTTTGATGCAGCGTGTGCACACGTTTTTGCCCCGGTAAGAGATCACATCCTGGGCGTCGTCGCAGAAAATGCAGGCGGGCTGATACTTTTTCAGGACAATGGAGGCTCCGTCCATATAAATTTCAAGAGAGTCCTTTTCCGCAATGTCCAGTGTGCGGCGCAATTCGATGGGCAGGACGATGCGGCCCAACTCATCCACTTTACGGACGATGCCTGTAGATTTCAACACGATCAGATCCTTTCTCTTCGTCGGCACGGGTATCGAGCATTGGCCGGGAAATAACCAAGCCAGTTCGTCCATTATACAGAGACAATTTGTTTCTGTCAATGCAATATAAAGATAATCCGGCGAATTTCCGGAAAAATTTTTGTGGTGCAACCATTTGAGGGATAAATTTAGCATAAAGACACCGTTAAGAAACAGGGCAAAAAGCTGGGTATGTTCTCTCCGTCCGGGCCGTATATATAGAATATCCGGGCAGAGCCCGGCGGAAGGGGAGGGCGCGCGGTGGCGATGTCGGTGCTTTGGACGGGGATGGCTGCGGCGGCGGTGCTGTGCGGACTGGCGGCCGGGCAGGGGCGGCAGGTGGCGGCAGCGGTCTTTGAGGGGGCCTCCGCTGCGGTGCAGCTGTGTCTTGCGCTTGCGGGGCCTCTGTGCCTTTGGTCGGGCGTGATGGAGGTCATGAGCCAGTGCGGTCTGGCCGACGGGCTGTCCCGACTGCTGCGGCCCGTGCTGCTGCGGCTGTATCCGGGACTGCGGGGGGACAGAGACACCATGCAGGCCCTGTCTGCCAACGTGTCCGCAAATCTGCTGGGGCTGGGCAGCGCGGCCACTCCCATGGGACTTCAGGCCGCAAAGGGAATGGCGGAGCGCTCGCCCGGGCGGGCCAGCGACGAGCTTTGCCTGCTGGTGGTGTGCAACTCGGCCTCCATCCAGCTGCTGCCCACCACGGCGGCGGCGGTGCGGGGGGCGGCGGGCAGCGTGGCTCCCTTTGATATCCTGCCGGCGGTGTGGCTGGCCTCTGCCCTGTCGGTGGGGGTGGGGATCGCGGCCTGCAAGCTGCTGGCCCGGGTGTGGAGGAATTGAAATGGCAGATTTGCTGACCCAGCTGACGGTGCCCCTGATCCTGTGCGGCGTAGCTCTGTACGCCAGCGGAAGGCGGGTGGACGTATACGCCGCGCTGGTGCGCGGGGCGGCAAAGGGGCTGGATACGGTGATGGGCATTGTGCCGTCGCTGACGGCCCTGCTCACGGCGGTGTATATGCTGCGGGCCTCCGGAGCGGTGGAGCTGGCGGCTGACCTGCTGGGGCCGGCAATGGAACGGGTGGGGCTGCCCGCCCAGCTGCTGCCCCTGATGCTGGTGCGGCCCATCAGCGGCTCGGCCGCCCTTGGGGTGGGGGCTGAGTTGATGGAAAACTGGGGCCCGGACTCCTATGTGGGCCGGGTGGCGGCGGTGATGCTGGGCTCTACCGAGACCACCTTTTATACCATTGCCGTCTATTTCGGCGCCGCCGGGGTCAGCCGCACACGATACGCCATTCCCGCCGCCCTGTGTGCCGACGGGGTCGGTTTTCTGGCCTCCGCCTGGGCCGTGCGTCTGCTGTTCGGGACATGAGAGACATGAACAGCGTCCTGTTCACATGAACAGGGCGCTGTTTTGCGGTTACTCGTCCTTTTCCTCAACGATCTCATGGCGATCGGGGGGCATGACGGGGGAGTCGTTCTCCAGATTTTCGAACAGGTCGCCATCCTGAAGCATAGGCTTGCGGTGCCTGGCGATGGCGATGAGCAGGGGATAGAGCACGATGGCCACCATGCCGCCGGAAAAGCCGTTGTTGTACAGGTTCATCCCCGCCACCGGCGTGCTGGTAAACAGCACCACCGAGGAGTGGAGAAAGCCCGCCAGCACCCCGTAGATCCAGCCGAAGTAGCCGGAGATGGGGGCAAGGGTGGTGCAGAACAGACAGGCCAGCTGTACCGAGGGGTCAGACAGCTTCCAGTGCATCAGAGCGCTGCCCAGAAAAACGCCGCCCATAACGGGAATGATGTTCCGCGCGTGCTTGCCGAAGGCGGAAAAGCCCATGATGGTCAGAATACCGCCGATGGTGGGTCCGTTCAGATCGCCCCCGCCCAGAAGGATGAAGGCGACCCCGATCAGACCGTTGACCCCGGTGTTGATCAGCACGGGGGCGGGACCAAACATACGCAGATAGTCGCTGGGGGCGCGGCCGCTGGTGTTCAGCAGCATCCGGTAGCCGGCCCAGGCCGCCCACACGGGGATCCGGCACAGCAGCAGACCGCACAGGATCAGCAGCAGGCAGAGGATGCCCAGCACCAGGGCAAAGGTCAGGTTATAGCCGCTGGCCCAGCGGTATTTGGTCTCCGGCGTGGCGCCGAAGCCGCTCATAAGGGGCACGCAGATGAAGGCCACCAGCCCGCAGGCGAAGCCCACGTTGTACAGATTCATGCCGTTCTGGATGCGGTAAGTGTAGGCAGCCAGGGGGGCCATGATATAGCCGATGACGATGCCCACGATGATGCCCAACGGGACGCTGCCCCAGCCGTTGTCCAGAGCGATATAGCTGATCACCGGGGACAGGGCGGTGGCCATCAGGCCGATACCTACATAGCTGCCGTAGGGCTCCTTCCTGGACACGGGGTACAGCCAGGAGCCCAGAAGGATGGGCCAGATGTTCAGGTAGTTCTTGCCGAACAGGGAAAAGCCGGACATCAGTCCCACCTCTACCAGCGTCATGCCGTTCAGTGTGTCTCCGGACAGGCGCAGCAGCACCAGGGATATGGCGGTGACCAGGGCGGAGTTGACCAGAGCGGCCCCCGGACCGGCCACCATGAAGTAGTCGGTGATCAGCGCGTCTTCGGTCATAACGATGGTGACCAGACCCTTTGCGATGTTCTTTGGGGTGTCCAGAGCGAAGCCCAGCAGAGCCAGACAGACGGTAAAGATCCAGAGGTAGTTCAGCAGGGTATCGTATCTTGCGTGGCGTGGGGCGGCATGATCCATTGGCAGGGCTCTCCTTTCAGGTTCGGGGGGTCGTCAGCCGGGAGAAATACTCCCGCGTCTGCCGGGCGTTGTGGGCGATCTCGTCGGAAAGGGCCTGAAGGGAGGGAAATTTCCGCTCTCCCCGCAGGCGGTGGAAGAACTCCATGCGCAGCGGCTGGCCGTACAGATCGCCGCTGAAGTCCAGAATAAAGCCCTCTACGGTCACCCTGCCGTCGTTGTCCCGGACTGTGGGGCGCACCCCCACATTGGTCACCGCCATGCGGCACTGATCCTCAAAATGGACCATGGTGGCGTAGACGCCGAAGGCGGGCACGATCACCTGATCCGGGATGGACAGGTTCACGGTGGGAAAGCCAAGAGCGGAGGAGCCGATGTGCTTGCCGTGGCCCACCTGCCCGCTCAGGATATGGGGGTGACCCAAAAACTGCACGGCGCGCTCCATCTCCCCCTGTGCGATCAAAGTGCGGATATAGGTGGAGGAGACGGTGATGCCGTCCTGTACCACGGGGCTGATGATGTCGCAGCCGATGCCCAGCTCCTGACATTTCTCCTTCAGCCGCTGGGGATTTCCCTTGCCCATGTAGCCAAAGTGAAAATCGTGGCCGGCCACCACATGGATCACCCCCAGATCATGCACCAGATACTGGACGATAAAGTCCTGCCAGTCCATGCGCTGCATGGCGTCGAAGGAGGCCACGACGACCTCCTCAATGCCGTAGTAGTGCCGCATCAGCCAGATGCGGTCCTCCACTGTGGACAGCAGGGGGACGGGCTGTCCGGTGATCACGGCGGTGGGGCTGCGGTCAAAGGTAAAGGCGGCGGCCACTGCACCCGTACGCCCGGCTGCGGCCTTTACAGCCTTCATCAGCTGGCCGTGGCCCGTGTGGACCCCGTCAAAAAAGCCCAGGGCAATGACTCGTTTGGTGTTGGTCACGATAATATCTCCTTGAAAACAGAATTCGCGTAATCGTCTCTCCGGGACGGGCAGAAAAGGAAAAGCGTGGGCGGGCGTATCCGCCCGCCCACGCTTAGGGGTTATGCTTCGTCCTTGCAATCTTCGCACCGCTTCATCCGGCTTACGCCGGACATCCGCTTTGCTCCGTTGCTCGTCATGGCCGAAACAGACCCGCTTCGCTGGGCTCTGTTTCGGTTTTGGAAACTTAGACTTCGATCTGCTCCATGAGGAAGGCTTCGATGATATCGCCCTCCTTGATGTCCTGGAACTTCTCAAAGGTGATGCCGCATTCGTAGCCGGCGGCGACCTCTTTCACACTGTCCTTGAAGCGCTGGAGGGAGGCGATGGCGCCGTCGTAAATGACGATGTTGTCCCGCAGCAGACGCATCTGGGCGCCCCGCTGCATCTTGCCGTCCAGCACGTAGCAGCCGGCCACCATGCCCACGCCGGTGATGCGGAACACATTGCGCACCTCGGCACGGCCCAGCTCCACTTCCTTGAACTTGGGGGCCAGCATGCCCTTCATGGCGGCCTCGACCTCGTTGATGGCGTCGTAGATGACCCGGTACATCCGCATGTCCACCTTGGTGCGGGCGGCGGTGTCCTTGGCGTTGGCGTCGGGGCGGACGTTGAAGCCCACGATGATGGCGCCGGAGGTGGCGGCCAGGGTGACGTCGCTTTCCGTGATGGCGCCCACGGCGCAGTGGATGACCCGGACCCGGACCTCGTCGTTGGACAGCTTCTCCAGGCTGGCCTTCACGGCCTCGGCGGAGCCCTGGACGTCGGCCTTGACGATGATGTTCAGGGTCTTCATCTCGCCGGCCTGGATCTGGCTGAACAGATCCTCCAGAGTGACCTTGCCGGTGGGGGCGTTGGCAGCGGCCTTCTGGTCGTGCTTGCGCTGCTCCACCAGCTCGCGGGCCATGCGCTCGTCAGCCACGGCGTGGAAGTCGTCGCCCGCGCCGGGCACCTCGCCCATGCCGATGATCTCAACGGGGACGGAGGGGCCGGCCTCGGTCAGCTTCTTGCCCCGGGCGTCGGTCATGGCGCGGACACGGCCCACGGCGGTGCCGGCGATGATGATGTCCCCCTGCTTCAGGGTGCCGTTCTGTACCAGCAGAGTGGCCACGGGGCCGCGGCCCTTGTCCAGCCGGGCCTCGATCACGGCGCCGGAGGCGGCCCGGTTGGGGTTGGCCTTCAGCTCGCGCATTTCGGCGGTGAGCACCACCATGTCCAGCAGGTTGTCGATGCCCATGCCCGTCTTGGCGGAGATGGGGCAGATGATGGTGTCGCCGCCCCACTCCTCGGGCACCAGCTCATACTCGGTGAGCTGCTGCATGATGCGGTCGGGGTTGGCGGTGGGCTTATCCATCTTGTTAATGGCCACGATGATGGGAATCTCGGCGGCCTTGGCGTGGTTGATGGACTCCACAGTCTGGGGCATGATGCCGTCGTCGGCGGCCACCACCAGAATGGCGATATCGGTGATCATGGCGCCGCGGGCACGCATGGCGGTAAATGCCTCGTGGCCCGGGGTGTCCAGGAAGGTAACGGGGTTGCCGTGGACGTCCACCTGATAGGCGCCGATGTGCTGGGTGATGCCGCCGGCCTCGCCGGAGACCACGTTGGCGTGGCGGATATAGTCCAGCAGAGAGGTCTTGCCGTGGTCCACGTGGCCCATGACCACCACCACGGGGGCGCGGGGCACCAGATCCTCGGCCTTGTCCTCGCTGGCGTCGATGAGCTTCTCCTCGATGGTGACGATGACTTCCTTCTCCACCTTGCAGCCCAGCTCCTCGGCCACAAAGGCGGCGGTGTCGTAGTCGATGATCTGGCTGAGAGAGGCCATCACGCCGTTCTTCATCAGGCACTTGACTACCTCGGCGCCGGTCTTCTTCATGCGGCTGGCCAGCTCGCCCACGGAGATCTCGTCGGGGATGAGCACCTTGACGGGGGCCTTCTTGGCGATCTCCAGCTGCAGACGGCGCAGACGGTCCTGCTCCTCCTGTCTGCGCTTGCTGCCGAAGGAGCCGGCCTGACGGCCGCCCCGCTGGCGCTGGGCGTTGCGGCCCTGGAACTTCTGCTTGCCGCCACGGTCCTGAGTCTTCTCGCTGGTGAAGGACTCCAGCCGCTCGTCGTACTTGGCCAGGTTCACGTTGCCGCTGCCCCGGGTGTCCACCACCTTCTTTTCGGGCACGCGGGACATGGGCCTGGCCTGCTGGACAGGCTGGGCCTTTTTCTCCGTGCCATGGCGGGCGGGCTGGACGCTCTGCTGTCCCTGCTGGGGCTTTCCGGCGGCGGGGGGCTGAGGCTTGCCGGAAGACTGAACCGCCTTGGGGGCTGGCTTCTCCTCGGCCTTGGGGGCGGGAGCGGCCTGCTTGGCGGGGTCATGGTACACATCGGCATACACCGACTGAATGGAATCGATCTGGTTGTGCTGGGTCAGATACTCAAAGACGATGGACAGCTCCTGATTGGTCAGGGGCTGCATATGGTTCTTGGGAGGATGTCCATATTTGGTCAGGATGTCCATGATCTCCTGGGACTTAACTTCCTTGTTATCCTTCTTCAGATCCTTCGCCAGCTTGTGGATCGGATATTTCTGCATCATAGATTGAAGCCACCTCGTTTCTTAGGAATCATGCCGGAGCTTACCGGACAGGCGCCGGCCGCCGGGGCCGGATCTGGGGGGACGGGCGCTGCCGTCCGGGTGCTTGAAAGCCGAGGGGCCTGTGTGGGGCTTCTTCGGCGCGGGTCGTTTCTTGGCGGGGGAGGGGGGACGCTTTTCACCCTCCGCCTTCTGGGACGGCGGGGCGGCCCAGGGCTTGTGCCTGCCCTCCCGCAGGTTCTTTTCATGCTGCCGCTTCTCTTTTTGACGCTGCAGGGAGCGGTCAGCTTTCTGCCGCAGCTGGGTGGCGGCAGGGCCGTAGCGGTCTGGGTCGCGGGCGGACAGCTTTTCCACAATGGAGGCCGCAAAGCCGGGGTCCGCCACAGCCAGCATGGCGCAGGAGGAACGGCCCAGCTGGACGCCCAGCTCCGCCTTTGTAAAGG
The DNA here is from genome assembly GCA_934659445.1 of uncultured Oscillospiraceae bacterium. Lineage (GTDB taxonomy): Bacteria > Bacillota > Clostridia > Oscillospirales > Oscillospiraceae > Lawsonibacter. The sequence goes on from CAKUHV010000002.1 coordinate 7,476, forward strand.
GCAGCTGAAGGAACAGGACGTTCCCGGCTTCGCCGAAGTGGGCGGCCCGGCGGCAGGTGTTGGGGGCCGCATCCCGGGCCAGTAGCACCAGCCTGGCATGACGGGCGCGGCAGAGAGCACCCACCGGCTCCTCGCCGATCTCCAGCTTGCCGGCCTTATGGGCCAGACCGATCAGGCTGAGAATGGAGTCATTGGGCATCTGCGGGCACCTCCTTCATCTGGTCCTCAAGAGCCTGCCAGACCTCGTCAGGCAGGGGGGCGGAGAAGGCGCGCTCCAAAGCCTTGGCCTTTCTGGCCCGCTTCAGACACTCCGGGTCGGGACACACATAGGCCCCCCGACCGGGCAGCTTTCCTCTGAAGTCCAGACTGACTGCCCCCTCCGGCGAGCGGACCACCCGGATCAGCTCCTTTTTGGGCTTCATCTCCCGACAGCCTACGCACTGCCGCATGGGTACTTTCTTGGGCATGTCACTCCCCCCTCTCTGAACATTTTAGATTAGAATGACTGCGGTCAAGACGGGATCAATCCTGGTCCTGCTCCCCGACCTCCGCCTCGGTCTCGGCGGCGGGCGCCTCCTCGTCCTCAATGGGGGCGGAGGCGGGCTTGATGTCGATCTTATAGCCGGTGAGCTTGGCGGCCAGACGGGCGTTCTGCCCCTCCTTGCCGATGGCAAGGGACAGCTGATCGTCGGGCACCACCACCCGGCAGCTCTTGCCGTCGGGCAGCTCATCCACACTGACCACATCGGCGGGGGACAGGGCGGCGGCAATATACTCCGCCGGGTCCTCGGAGAACTTGATGATGTCCATCTTCTCGCCCTTCAGCTCCTCCACAATGGCGTTCACACGCTGACCGCGGGGGCCGACGCAGGCGCCGATGGGGTCCACATTGGGGTCGGCAGACCAGACGGCCAGCTTGGTGCGGCTGCCGGCCTCTCGGGCGACGGAGCGGATCTCCACCGTGCCGTCATAGATCTCGGGCACCTCCAGCTCGAACAGGCGCTTGACCAGACCGGGGTGGGTGCGGGAGATGAGCACCTGGGGCCCCTTGGTAGCCTTGCGGACCTCTACCACGTAGACGCGCAGACGCTGGCCCTCGGTATAGTGCTCGCCCTTCACCTGCTCGTTGGAGCCCAGATAGGCGTCGGTCACCTGACCGCCGGCGGAGATGCGCAGCACAACGGCGCCGCTGCGGGGGTCGATGCGGGTGACGATGCCGGTGAGCAGCTCGTGCTCCTTGGAGCAGAACTGGTCATAGACCATGTCCTGCTCGGCCTCGCGGATACCCTGAATGATCACCTGACGGGCGGTCTGGGCGGCGATGCGGCCGAAGCTTCTGGGCTTGATCTCCATGCGGATCACGTCGCCCAGCTGGGCCTGCGGCAGGGACATACGGGCCTCGTCCAGTGAGATCTCCGTTCCCGGATTGTCCACCGTCTCCACCACGTCCTTTTTCAGGAACATGCGCACGGTGCAGGTGTCGGGGTCGGCCTCTACCACCAGATTGTCGCCCACGCCCTCGTGGTCCCGGCGATAGGCGGCCAGCAGAGCCTGGGTGATCTTTTCCATCATGTAGCCCGGCTTGATGCCCTTCTCCTGCTCGATCTGCGCGATGGCGGCGAAGAACTCCTTGCCGTCCAGCTCGGTGTTGTTGACCTTTTTGGTTACTCTCTTAGCCACGATATTCTCCTCCTAAGACGCGCTCAGAACCGGGGATACAGCCGGACCAGAGCCACTTCTTTTTTCTCAAACGTAATGGGGACCTCCCCCACGGTGATGGTGATGTTTCCGTCGTCATAGGCCAGCAGAGGGCCGACGAACTCCTTGCGGCCCTCCCGGGGGCGGTAGAGCTTGACCTCTGTCTCCTGTCCCAGACAGGCGGCAAAGTGCTCCGCCGTGCGCAGCACCCGGTCGCACCCTGCGGAGGACACCTCGAAGGTGTAGCTGCCCGGAATGGGATCGGCCTCGTCCAGCTTGTCGGACAGGGGGCGGGAGACGGCCTCGCAGTCCTCGATGGATACGCCGCCCTCCTTGTCGATATAGACCCGCAGATACCACTCGCCGGCCTCTTTGATGTATTCCACATCCCAAAGGGTGCAGCCTGCGGCCTGCACATAGGGCAGGGCAAGCTGGGTCACAGTGTCGGTTACCTTTGCCATAGGCGTCCTCCTGTCCCGGAAAAAGCGTTCAGTCAAGTAAAAAGAGCGGAACCGAAGCTCCACTCTCATCCAATCCTACCATGATCACACTGCTACTATACCATAAGAAAAAGGAAAACGCAAGGGGAACATGGGATTTTTTTCAAAGCAGGTCCCGAAAAACCAATACCCTTCAGTTAAGAACCTTGTCATTGCGAGCCAGTCCGCAGACTGGCGTGGCAATCCGCTCTCTCAAATCTTTTGGATACGGATTCCCGAGGCAGTGACATCGGTCACTGCCTCGGAATGACAGGTTTCATTTCAGTTAAAGGCATTCCCCTGAAAACTTCCTGTTTTCCAGGACCTGCAAAGGCCGTCATTCCACGCCGAAGTAGAAGTCGTCATAGGGCAGACCGCCGCCGATGGCGTCGGGATCGGCCTGGAACAGGGACAGATAATAGTCCTCCGCCAGGTCTTTCATGTCCTGACCGGCGGCAAAGGTGATGCCGCAGTGGGGCAGGGCGGCCAGCAGGACATCCCGGTTCGGATTGCTCCAGTAGTTCACCGCCGTGTCCGGGTCGCTCATGGCGGCGGCGGACTGCTCCATGCCGGACAGGAAGGCCTCCACTGCCTCGGGGTGGGCCTGGACGAACTCCGTCCGGGCCACGGCGCAGCCAGCTACGATCTGTCCCAGACTCAGATCGGCCCATTCCTCCCCCAGATCGGCCAGAAGGGTAAGGCTGCTGTCTGCAGCCATAGCCGCGGCGGCGTTGTAGGGATCCAGCAGATAGACGTCTCCGTCCTGGCTGTCCTCGGGCTGGTAGTAGGGGCCGTAGCCGCCGTCAATGGTCACGTTCTTGTCGGGATCCAGGCCGTTTTCCACCAGCATGTGGCGCAGAATGGTGATCTGGTCCATATCACCGAAATCGGCATGGATGGTTCGCCCCTTGAGCTCCTCCCAGGAGGAGATGCTCGCCCCCTTGACCAGCAGTTGGGGGCCGCACAGGTTAGTGACGGCCAGCATCTGATACTCACCGCTGCTTTGCTGATACAGCCGGGCGGCCTGGCCCGCGGGCATGAGGACGATGGCGTTGCCCTCGAAGCCGCTGCTGCTCAGCAGATACTCACCGCCGCCGCCGTTGGCGGGGGCGTCCGGCTGGCCGTACTGCTGCTCGATGCTCTCCCGCAGCTGCTGGGAGGCCACGAAGGTGGACATGGTGGTGTAGTACAGGGCGTACAGCGCGTCCTTGGGGTCGGGGCAGGAGGTATCGGGGTCGCCGGAGGTGCTGCCCGAGGTGCTTCCGCCGCCGGAGGAGGAGCCGCCCGGGTCCTTTTTGCCGCAGGCGGACAGGGACAGGAGCATGGCACCGGCCAGAAGCAGAGCAAGAAAACGTTTCATAGGGTACTCCTTTCCGGGGGCAGGGCCCCCGCGGGTGGGAAAAATCACAGACTGCCGAGGTAGGCGGCGGGGCCGCTCTGATACAGATCGCCCCCGTGGGCGTCTAAAATGACTGTAAGGGGGAAGTTCTCCACCGTCAGGCGGCGCACCGCCTCACAGCCCAGGTCCTCCCAGCAGATGACCTCCAGCTCCTTCACGCTGGCGGCCATCAGGGCGCCGGCACCCCCAAGAGCGGCCAGATAGACCGCCCCGTTGCGCACCACGGCGTCCTTCACCGCCTGATCCCTTGCCCCCTTGCCGATCATAATGGTCTGACCCAGGTCCAGCAGGCGGGGGGAGTAGGCATCCATACGGCCGCTGGTGGTAGGCCCGGCGGAGCCGATGATCTGTCCCGGACGCTCCGGAGTGGGCCCTACGTAGTAGATTGCGGAGCCCTCCACGGGGAAGGGCAGGGGCTCGCCCGCATCCAACAGCTCCATCATTCGCTTATGGGCGGCGTCACGGGCGGTATAGACGGTACCGGACAGCAGAACGGTGTCTCCGGCACGGAGAGGAGCCAGCTGTTCCCGGGTCACAGGGGTAGTCAGAGTGTATTGCATCTTGCTCTCCTCCTTACAGCTGGGCACTGGCCCGACGGGTGACATGGCAGCTTACATTCACGGCCACGGGCAGTCCGGCCACATGGGTGGGAGCTGTCTCGATGGACAGCCCAAGACAGGTGGTTCTGCCGCCGAAGCCCTGGGGGCCAATGCCCAGAGCGTTGATCTCCTTCAGCAGGTCCTGCTCCAGGGCGGCGTAGAAGGGGTCGGGGTTAGGCAGGTCGATAGGCCGCAGCAGGGCGTGCTTGGCCAAACCGGCCACCTTGTCGAAGCTGCCGCCGATGCCGATGCCCAGAATGATGGGGGGGCAGGGATTGGGACCGGCCAGACGCACGGTCTCCACCACGAAGCGTTTGACACCCTCCACGCCGTCAGCAGGTTTGAGCATGGCCAGGCGGCTCATATTTTCGCTGCCGAAGCCCTTGGGGGCCACGGTGATGTGAAAGCCGTCCCCGGGCACCAGGTGCAGGGTGATGGCGGCAGGGGTATTGTCCCCGGTGTTCACCCGGCGCAGGGGATCGCCCACGATGGATTTGCGCAGATAGCCCTCGCCGTAGCCCCGGCGGACTCCCTCGTGGACGGCCTGCTCAAAGTCACCCTCAATATGGACATCCTGGCCCAGCTCCACAAAGACGCAGGCCATGCCTGTGTCCTGACAGATGGGCAGCTGCCGCTGCCCGGCCAGTTCCATGTTGTCCCACAGCAGGTCAAGGGTGGTCTTCGCCAGGGGCCATGGCTCATCCCGGCGGCAGCGGGCCAGAGCGGCGGACACATCCTCCGGCAGCGTCTGGTTAGCCTGAATGCACAGCGCGGCGACGGTATCGCTGATGGCGGAAGCGGTGACAGTGCGCATAAAATCCCTCTTTTCTTTGGCCCATCATACCAGATTTCCCATGGTCTTTCAAGAAATATTCTGTGAACGGCGGGGAAGAGCAGGGCATAAAAAGCAGCCCCGCCGAAAAGCGGGGCCGCGGGAGAAATGCTTACAGCAGGTGGAATGCGATGACCAGACCGGAGAACACGATGGACACCGTGGAGCACAGCTTGATCAGGATGTTCAGAGAGGGGCCGGAGGTGTCCTTGAAGGGGTCGCCCACGGTGTCGCCCACCACGGCGGCCTTGTGCTGCTCAGAGCCCTTGCCCCCGTGGTTGCCCCGCTCGATATACTTCTTGGCGTTGTCCCATGCACCGCCGGCGTTGGACATGAACACGGCCATGGCGAAGCCGGTGACGGACACGCCGCCCAGCAGACCCACCACGCCGGTGGGCCCCAGGATCAGGCCGGTGGCGATGGGCACGATGATGGCCAGCAGAGCGGGGGCCACCATCTCGTGCAGCGCGCCCTTGGTGCACAGATCCACGCAGGCGGAGTAATCGGGTTCGGCCTTGTACTCCATGATGCCGGCGATCTCTTTGAACTGGCGGCGCACCTCGACCACGATGGACTGGGCAGCGGTCTGCACGGCGCTCATGGTGAAGGCGGAGAACACGAAGGTCAGCATGGCGCCGATGAACAGGCCGACCAGAACGGTGGGGCTGGTCAGAGTGAAGTTCAGCAGCTCGGGGGTCTTCTCCTGCACGATGTTGACGTAGGACACCAGCAGAGCCAGAGCGGTGAGGGAGGCGGAGCCGATGGCGAAGCCCTTGCCGGTGGCGGCGGTGGTGTTGCCCAGGGAGTCCAGAGCGTCGGTGCGGTCGCGAACCTCCTCAGGCAGGCCGGACATCTCGGCGATGCCGCCGGCGTTGTCGGCCACGGGGCCGTAAGCGTCGGTGGCCAGGGTGATACCCAGGGTGGACAGCATGCCCACGCCGGCGATGCCGATGCCGTACAGGCCGCGGTTGAAGGCGGCGGTGAAGTGGCCGGCCTCGTCCACGATGGCGGCGGAGCCGCCGGCGGCGAAGTAGGAGATCAGCACGGCGGCGCCCACGATGAGGATGGAGGCGGCGGTGGAGCGCAGACCCAGGGAGATGCCGCCGATGATAATGGTGGCGGAGCCGGTCTCGGAGGCGGCGGCCAGCTGCTGGGTGGGCTTGTAGTTGTCAGAGGTGTAGTACTCGGTGAAGTAGCCGATGGCGCAGCCGCCGATCAGGCCGCACAGAATGGCGATGTATACGCCCCAGCAGTTGTTGTCCCGGCCCAGGATCACATAACACAGGGGGATGGTGACCAGAGCGGACAGCACGGCGGCGGTGTAGGTGCCGGTGCGCAGGGAGCGCAGCAGATCCAGCTGGGACGCCCCCTCTTTGGTGCGCACCAGGAAGGAGCCGATGAGGGAGCACACGATGCCCGCCACGGCCAGAGCCAGAGGCAGCAGCATACCGGCCCAGCCGTAGCCCGCAGCGGCGGCCAGAGCGAAGGTGGCCAGAATGGAGCCCACATAGGACTCATACAGGTCGGCGCCCATGCCGGCCACATCGCCCACGTTGTCGCCCACGTTGTCGGCGATGGTGGCGGGGTTGCGGGGGTCGTCCTCGGGGATGCCGGCCTCCACCTTGCCCACAAGATCCGCGCCCACGTCGGCGGCCTTGGTGTAGATGCCGCCGCCCACCCGGGCGAACAGGGCCATGAAGGAGGCGCCCATGCCGTTCATGACCATGACGTTGGCGATCTGAACGGCGTCCATTTTACCGATATACTTCAGACCAAGGAACCACAGGGTGATGTCCAGCATACCCAGACCCACCACGGTGAAGCCCATGACGGAGCCGGAGGAGAAGGCCACCTTCAGGCCGTGGTTCAGGCTCTCGTGGGCGGCGTTGGCGGTGCGGGCGTTGGCGTTGGTGGCGATCTTCATGCCGATGAAGCCGGCCAGCATGGAGAATACGCCGCCGGTGACGAAGGCGAAGGGAGTGATCCGGGACAGCATGGTGCCGCCGGACAGGAAGGCGATGGCCAGCAGAAGAAGGAACACGACTGCAAAGACCTTGCCCACGGTGGTATACTGGCGCTTCAGGTAGGCGTTGGCGCCGGAACGGATGGCTGCGGCGATCTTGACCATCCTTTCGTCGCCCTCAGAGGCCCGCATCACTCTGCCCCGCTGCACCCAGGCGAAGCTTAACGCGACCAGCGCGCCTATAAGTCCGATCCAAAACATGTTTTCCAAAATAGAGCACTCCTTTTTTGCCTTCAAACGAAGTGGGGCTTTCGCTTATACGAAAGCCCCACACGTTTAGGCGTGGCTTATGTTGTAATTTTAACACATAAGCCATGGATTGCAAGTTAAAAAAGAGCAATAGGTGAAAAATTGTGCAAACCGCAAAAGATACAGGGTCGGAGTTCGTCAAAAATGAATGAATTCAACCTAAAAATTTCATGTCCTGCGCCAGCCGCCCCGGCTGAACAGCACCAGCACGGGCATGATCTCCAGTCTGCCGATGACCATACAGGCGGAAAGCACCCCTTTTGACAGGGCGGACAGGGTGGAAAAGTTCCCGGCGGGCCCCACCAGGTCAAGTCCGGGACCCACATTGCTGACGCAGGTCAGGGCGGAAGTGAAGGATACGGAGAAGGAGACATCGTCCAGCGAGACCACCAGCGCACCGGCCAGGATGATGGCCAGGTAGCACCCGATGAAGGTCAGGGTGGAGCGCAGGGTGTCCTCGTCCACGGCCCGGCCCTCCAGCCGCACGGTCTCCACCAGATTGGGGTGGATGATGCGGTGCAGCTCCCGTCTTGTGCAGCGCAGCAGCAGCAGAATGCGGGAGCATTTCATGCCGCCGCCGGTGGAGCCGGCGCAGGCCCCGCAGAACATGAGCAGGATCAGCACCAGCTGGGAGAAGTGGGGCCAGAACAGCCAGTCGGTGGTGGCAAAGCCGGTGGTGGAGATGATGGAGGTCACCTGGAAAAAGGCGTACCGCAGGGCCTGGGGCAGGCTGGGGTACAGCCCGCGGATGTTCCACGCGATCAGAAGGGTGGCCCCGGCCACTACCAGCAGGAAGAAGCGCAGTTCGTCGCTCTTCAGGGCATCCCTCCACCGGCGGGTGAGCACCAGGAAGTACAGGGCAAAGTTCACCGAGAACAGCAGTACAAAGACCGAGATGATCAGATCCACGGCCACGCTGCCATAGGCCCCTACGCTGGCGTTGCGGTTGGAAAAGCCGCCGGTGCCCGCGGAGGAGAAGGTGTGGATCATGGCGTCGTATAGGGGCATCCCTGCCAGCTTCAGGCAGATCAGCTCTGCCAGGGACAAGCCGCCATAAATGCTGTAAAGGATCTTGGAGGTTTGGGACTGCTTGGGCACCAGCTTGGAGAAGGTGGGGCCCGGGGACTCCGCCTGGGCCAGATAGTGGGAGGGGATGCCCAGAGCGGGCACCACGGCGGTGACCAGCACCAGGATGCCCATGCCCCCCAGCCAGTGGGTAAAGGCCCGCCAGAGCAGGATGCCGTGGGGGAGCGCTTCTATGTCCGTGAGGATGGTGGCACCGGTGGTGGTGAAGCCGGAGAAGGACTCGAATGCGCAGTCTATAAAGGAGGGAAAGTATCCCGACAGCCAGAAGGGCAGCGCTCCGCCCAGCCCAATGAGCAGCCAGATCAGCCCCACCGCAAAGAACCCCTCCCGGGCGTAGAAGCGCCGGTCGCGGGTGCGCAGAGCGGACAGTGCCAGTCCCGCCGCTCCCAGCCCGGTAAAGCAGAGCGGTGAGCAGGGGGGGCACCATGGCGGCGCACTCCACCAGCAGCACCCGGCCCACCACCCGCAGGACAAGCTTGAAGTTCATATCAGCCCTCCTGACCGGCCGCGGGGGCGGCAAGGAAGATGTCGTTGAGATCCAGGATCCCGCTGTTGCGGCTGACAAGGATCACGCTGTCCCCTGCCTGAAGGCGGGAGGAGCCCTCGGGGATGATGACCTCGTCCCCCCGGGCGATCACGGCGATGAGCACGCCCGGGCGCAGGTGCAGCTCCTTCAGGGGGGTGTTCAGCCCCCTTGTGGCGGGACTTACCGTAAACTCCATGGCCTCGGCCCCGCCGTTGGCGATGCGGTACAGGGCGTTCATCACGCTGCCCTGGGAGTTCTGCATCCCCCGCACCACCTGAAGGATATACTGGGCGGTGATCAGCTTGGGGGAGATGACGCTGTCCAGTCCGATGGACTGGGCGATACCCACATAGTTCTGTTCGTTGGATTTGGCGATCACCTTGGCCACCCCCTGCTGAAGGGCGTAGAGAGAGACGATCAGGTTGTCCTCGTCCCGGTCGGTCAGGGCCACGAAGGCGTCGGAGGCGGACAGCCGCTCCGACTCCAGCAGCTGCTGGTCGCTGCTCTCCCCCTGAATGACCATGCACCGGGGCAGCTGTTCGCTGATCAGGCGGCAGCGGTCGGCGTCCCGCTCCAGGATCTTTACCTGCACCCGGGTGCGCTCCAGCAGCTGGGCCAGATAGAGGGAGATCTTGCCGCCCCCGGCGATGAACACGCTGCTGACCTTGGGGGTGTAGCGGCCCAGAGTGCGGAAAAACTGATCCAGGCTGCCCGGACGGCCGACGAGATACAGCTTGTCCCCAGCCCGGGGCACAAAGGCGCCGTTGGGGATGATCACCCCATCGTCCCGCTGGGCGGCGCAGAACAGCAGAGACAGCTTTTTCACCCGGTCGGACAGCTCGCGCAGGGGCTTGCCCACCAGAAAGTCCCCCTCCTGCAGGCGGAAGCCCATCAGCTCCACCCTGCCACGGCAGAAGCTGTCGATATTGGCGGCGGCGGGGAAGCGCAGCAGACGGGAGATCTCGGCGGCGGTGGCGCTCTCCGGGTTGATGATCAGGTCGATGCCAAGATCCCGCTGAAGCGAGCCAAGACCGTCGGCGTACTCCGGGTCGCGGATGCGGGCGATGGTATATCCCGCGCCGATGTTTTTGGCCATCAGGCAGCACACCATGTTGATCTCGTCAGAGTCGGTGGCGGCTACCAGAACGTCGGCGGAGGCAGCTCCCGCTTCCCGCAGGCAGGCGACGGAAACGCCGCTGCCCCGCACCGTCATGAGATCCAGAGTATCGGACACCTTTTTCAGTGCCTCCTCCTTCCGGTCCAGAACGGTGATGTCGTGCTTTTCCCGGACAAGCTGCTCGGCCAGAGTATAGCCCACCTTGCCGCTGCCAACGATAATGATCTTCAAAAAAACACCTGCTTTCTGTCTGCGGCGGTCAGGCCGCAGGGATGGGGATGTGGAGAAAACGCCCCGCCGCATGAAAACGGCAGGGCGTTTGATCCGGGGTCAAACCGTCCACTCACCGTGCACCACGCCTACCAGGTACCAGTGCCCGTCCAGTGCCTGAAATACAAGCTTGAGAGAACACCAGTCCGCTCCTCCGTAGGCGGGGTCGATGGATGGATAGCAGAAGTCTACAAACCGGCAGTCGGGATATGCGTCCGTAATATTCTCCAGGGCGTTCCCGGACACCAGAATGCGGTCGATGCCGATCTCGGGGGCCTGACAATAATCCGCGTTGTACACATATCGCTGGAAATACTCCGACATGGTCATCTGAATGGGGTCGCCCTTGCCGTCTGTCATGCCCCAGACGTAGTCGGCGGTGTCCTCATCCAGCTTTCTGATCTGCTTTGCAGAGAAATTCTGATCAACATCGGGCTCCACTGTGGAGTAGGGGGTGAAGGTCACCCCCAGCTCCGGGTGAACGAGGGAGGCCAGAACATCCCAGTCCCGCTGCTGCATGGCCATGACTGCGGAGCAGGCGCTGTCCAGCAGCAGGAAGTTGTCCTTGCTGTTGAACTGGACCGCCGCAGAGGAGCTGTCCTGGCCGGAAACGGCGAAATCGACGGTATCAGTGACCGTAAGGTTGGAAAACACCCGGTTGACCTGGGGATCCTGTTTGGGCGACCAGGGCAGAACTCCGGGGGGACACAGAGTGCCGATAAAGAGTCCCGCAGCCAGAAGCCCGACCCCAAGGAGAACCTTTCTTTTCTTCATGATGTGCCCCTCCTTTCGTTTAGAGTACTCCATCCCCGAAGGGGAAAGAATATGGTATCATAAACTCCCAATTCTTTTTTTGTGTTTCCCGCCCTCCGTAGGAGGCGGGGAACACTGATATTTTTTCTGCAAACGAACACAAAATGAAATTGGGATATAATAAATAGAACTATACCATATTATGCTGGAAAATGCAAGCCGGGATCAAAACGGCTTCTCGCGGCGCTGTGACCAGCATGATACGGCACTTTCTGCATTTTGACAAGTAAAGAGGGTGTACAGCTTGCATCATCTGGAGAAAACGGCTATAATGGCAGAAAACGCGGAGCCTTCGGCTCCAGCAGCTCAGAAAGGAGCGCTGTTTGATGAACGAGAAGGAGCGCACGATCCAATTCCATATCCAGTGCCGGAAGGGCGATGTGGGGGGCTACTGCATCCTGCCCGGGGATCCCGGGCGGTGTAAAGCCATTGCCCGGTATTTCGACGACCCCGTCCATGTAAAGACCAACCGGGAGTTCGAGACCTGGACCGGGACCCTTTTGGGGGAGAAGGTCAGCGTGGTCTCCACCGGCATCGGCGGCCCCTCCGCCTCCATCGCCATGGAGGAGCTGGCCAATCTGGGGGCGCACACCTTTATCCGGGTGGGCACCTGCGGCGGCATCAGGCTGGATGTACAGAGCGGGGACGTGGTGGTGGCCACCGGCGCGGTGCGCATGGAGGGGACCAGCCGGGAATATGCCCCCATCGAGTGGCCCGCCGTGCCCGACTTTGGGGTGACCTGCGCGCTGGTGCAGGCGGCCAAGGATCTCCAGCTGCCCTGGAAGGCGGGGGTGGTGCAGTGCAAGGACTCCTTCTATGGGCAGCACTCCCCTGGGCGGATGCCTGTGTCCTATGAGCTGGAGCAGAAGTGGGAGGCGTGGAAGCGCCTCGGGGTGCTGGCCTCTGAAATGGAGTCCGCCGCTCTGTTCGCCGTGGCCGCCGCCCGGGGGGTGCGGTGCGGCTCCTGCTTCCATGTGATCTGGAACCAGGAGCGGGAGAAGGCCGGCCTGGACCAGAAGGAGGACGACGACACCGCCACTGCGGTGCGCGTGGGGGTAGAGGCCCTGAAGCTGCTGATCCGGCAGGACAGGGAGACGCATTGAGCATCGCGGCCGCGGGGGAATGCCCCGCGGCCGCCTTTGTATGGGTGGATCCCTGTAAAAAGGAGAAAATCGCCAGTTCCCGGCCATGTAAATTTAGTTGTATTGTTGTCTTTCCCTCGGGGGAATTATATAGTACCATATATATGTGGGAAAAGCGGCTTCTATTTTGAAAGGCCGCGCTTGTGTATTGACAGTCTGGGAGAGAGAACGATGACGATTTTTGACTTTATTTCCCTGTTCGGCGGGCTGGCTCTGTTCCTTTACGGCATGCGTCTGATGGGGGACGGCCTGAAGCACGGCTCCTCCGGCGCCTTCAAGACCGCTATGGAGAAGGTGACCAACAACCCGGTGGTGGGCTTTCTGCTGGGTCTGGCCGTCACTGCGGTGATCCAGAGCTCCACCGCCACCATCGTGATCACCTCCGGCCTGGTGGGGGCGGGGATCATCACCCTGCACCAGTCCCTGGGTCTGGTGCTGGGCGCCAACGTGGGCACCACCGTCACCGGCCAGATCATCCGCCTGCTGGACCTGAATTCCGACGGCGCGCCCTGGCTGAACCTGTTCAAGCCCTCCACACTGGCCCCCCTGGCCGCCATCCTCGGCATCCTGCTGATCATGGCCTTTCACTTTCATAATTCCGACACCTTCGGCGGCATCGCCATGGGCTTCGGCATCCTGTTCACCGGCCTGCTGAACATGACGGCGGCGGTGTCCCCCCTGTCCCAGTCAGAGACCTTTACCCAGGCCTTTGTCCGCCTGTCCAACGTGCCTGTTCTGGGCTTTCTGGTGGGCACCGGGGTGGCCTTCCTGATCCAGAGCTCCTCCGCCACCATCGGCATTTTACAGGCCCTGTCCGTCACCGGGGCCCTGTCCTTCAGCTCGGTGTACGCCATCATCATCGGCGTGAACATCGGCGACTGCGTCACCACCGCCATCGTGTGCTCCATCGGCTCCAAGGCCGATGCCAAGCGCACCGGTCTGGTACACATCATCTTCAATCTGTGCGCCTCCGTTCTGGTGGTCGCGGCGGTGCTGATCCTGCACTCCTGCGGGGCGCTGGACAGCATCTGGAGCGCCCCCATCACCTCCGGCGGCATCGCCAACGCCCACACTCTGTTCCGGCTGGCCTCCGCTGTTGTGCTGCTGCCCGTCTGCGGCCAGTTTGAAAAGCTGGCCCGGCGGCTCATCCCCGATGACAAGGTGCAGGGGGAGAATGTGGAGCAGGAGCTGAGCCAGCTGGACGAGAAGTTCTTCCGCTCTCCCGCTCTGGCGCTGGCCAGCGCCCACCAGGCCATCAAAACCATGGCCCGTCTGGCCTGCGCCGGTGTGAATACCGCCATGGAAACGCTGGAGCACTATGACCGGGACGCCATCCAGCGGGTGAACGAAAACGAAGACCGCATCGACACTCTGGCCGACGCGGTGAGCAACTATCTGATCCGCCTGTCCCCCCACATGGATGCCGACGACGACAGCGACCTGCTCAACTACTACATCCAGTGCTTTTCCGAGTTTGAGCGCATCGGCGACTACGCCGTGAACCTGACGGAGAACGCACAGGAGCTGAAGGAGCGGGGGCTGGAGTTCTCCCATGTGGCCCGGGATGAGCTGAGGCTGATCCAGAGGGCCCTGAGCGACGTGACCCAGCGGGCTGAAGATGCATTCTCCGAAAAGAGCGCGGAGACAGCCCGCCACATCGAGCCGGTGGAGGAAGTGATAGATGATCTGGTGGCCACCCTGCGCAGCAACCATACCCAGCGGCTGCGGGACGGACAGTGCACCGTATACGCCGGACTGACCTTCCTGGATGTGCTGACCAATGTAGAGCGTATCTCCGACCAGTGCTCCAACGTGGGTGTGTACACGATGGGGCTGCGCCAGCCCGACCTGCTGAAGAACCAGCACGACTATATCCGCCACCTGCACCAGGGGGAGGACCGGCAGTTCAATCAGGAATATAGCCAGCTGCACTGGAACTACTATGAAAAGCTGAATGCGGCGGAGGAAAAAGCATAAGGCATACAAAAGCAGAGATCCGAGGAAAAAGCATAAGGCATATAAAAAACAGAGATCCGAGGCTTCGGATCTCTGTTTTTTCTTATGTAGCGCTTGCAGCGCTCTGACCGGCGGCCGCTCTGGCCGCCTTCTTTTTTCGCTTGGCCGCCATATAGCGGTCCTCCTCGCTGAAGATGCAGCCGCAGTATTTCTGCATATAGAAGCCGTGCTCCCGGGCAAACTCCTGCCCCGCCTGAAACAGGGGGCGGAAGTCCCGGTACAGGAACTCCACGCCGTATTTTTCTCCCATCTGCCGGGCGATGGCGGCAATGGCGTCGTGCTTCTGATAGGGGGAGACCAGCAGGGAGGTGGTAAAGCTGTCATAGCCGTTCGCGGCGGCATAGCGGGCGGTCTCCTCCATGCGTGTCTGGTAGCAGTAGGCGCAGCGGCCGTCGATGTTGTCCGCCACATTGCAGATAAAAGTCCGCAGGTCGTAGGAGCCGCCGATGATCAGCTTCATGCCGATCTCGCGGCTGTAGTCCTCCAGCGTGTGCTTCCGGGCCTGATACTCCGTATAGGGGTGAATGTTGGGGTTGAACCAGAAGCCGGTAACGGCGATCCCCTCCTGCCGAAGGGCGTCGATGGGCCGGTTGGCGCAGGGGGCGCAGCAGATGTGCATCAGGGTGTTCATAGGCGGCTCCTTTTCACTCGGGAGAGATGATGTCGCAGTCAAGCCCGTTTTTCAGGGCATAGGCCAGGGTCTGGGCGGTGCCGCCCCTGGGCACGCCGTCGTAGACCGCCACAACGCGGCTGGCGTGGTCCACCATATAGTGGTTGCGCCGGATCATGCAGAAGCGGTCATAGTGGTGCTGCACCAGCGTTTCGAAGTTGCAGCGGTCCAGAATGGACTGATACCGCTGCCGCTCAGCGGCGGGCCAGGAGTCGGCCTGACTTTCACAGGGGCGGGCACACTCCAGCGTCACGTCCGGCCGCTCCTGCCGCAGGGCCAGCACGCCCTCGGCAAAGTACAGGTCGCTGCCCCGGGCCATGCCGCAGATGAAATGCCGGAAGCCGGCGGAATAGGCGGAATGGAGGGCGGCGGTCAGGCGCAGCTTCAGGGCTGCGCAGCGGGGGTCCCGCTCGTCTGTCCCCCAGGGCAGCTTGTCCGGGCGGTGGCCGGTAAAGCAGCAGCTGTGTTCACGGTCCATATGGGGCTCTCCTCCTGTCTGAATCGCGGAAGGGGGGAAGGTGTGTCTGCGGCGCGGGATAAAGGGGACGCATACGGCGTCCGCCGCAGACTGGAACAATCTGTATTTTATCATGCCCGGACAAACAAGTCAAGAAAAATAGAACATATATTCTATTTTATTTGGGACTTTTCCTTGCTATTTTCCCGGGAAGCTGATATAATGGAACAAATAATGCAAAGTACACATTTTCTTGGGCAAGAAATGCAGAATATACGCTGTTTTTCCAAAAATATGAAAAAATCGCCCTGCACCGAAGATGGGCAGAGCGCAGACGGAAATTGGAGGTCACTATGAAAGGGATCGTTCTGGCGGCGGGGAAGGGGACCCGCCTTTACCCCATGACAAAGCCGGTGTGCAAGCCGCTGCTGCCGGTATACGACAAGCCGCTGATCTACTACCCCATCGCCGTGCTCATGCAGGCGGGTATCTCTGAGATTCTGGTCATCGTGCCCCCGCAGGAGACGGAGACCTTCCGCACCCTGCTGGGGGACGGCGGCCAGTTCGGCATCTCCATCTCCTATGCGGAGCAGCCGGTGGCCCGGGGCATCGCAGATGCCCTGCTCATCGGACAGGACTTCGTGGGCGGCGACCAGGTCTGTCTGGTGCTGGGGGACAACATCTTTTACGCACCCACTCTGGCGGCCTCTCTGAAAAAGGCGGCCTCGCAGAAGGCGGGGGCAACGGTGTTCGGCTACTGGGTAGAGGACCCCCGCCCCTTCGGCGTGGTGGAGTTTGACGCGCAGGGGAAGGCCATCTCCATCGAGGAAAAGCCCCGCTACCCCAAGAGCAACTATATCGTCCCTGGCCTGTACTTCTATGACAATCAGGTCATGGACATCGCCCGGAACCTGAAGCCCTCCGCCCGGGGGGAGCTGGAGATCACCGATGTAAATCTGGCCTATCTGGACCGGGGCCAGCTGCAGGTGGTCCCGCTGGAGAAGAACCTGACCTGGCTGGATGCCGGCACCGCCGACAGCCTGCTGACGGCGGGGCAGACCATCAAACACATTCAGGATACCACCGGCCGCTATGTGGGCTGTCTGGAGGAGCTGGGACTTTACGAGGGCTGGCTGACCCCGGAGCAGGTACACAAAGTCGGGGCAGAGCTGTCTATGACCCTGTACGGAAAGTATTTGCAGTGTCTGTAAAGCGAATCGGCCTTATAGTCAAGACGATAGAGAGAAGGGTGCTTCATGGGTGATATCCTGATGCTGGCCACCGGGGGCACCATTGCCTCCAAGGACAGCGGGGACGGTCTGTGCCCCGCCATCACCTCAGAGGAGCTTTTGGGCTATGTGCCGGAGGTGGGGCGGCTGTGCCATGTGGACGCGGTGCAGCTGATGAATCTGGACAGCACCAATGTCACCCCCGCCCACTGGCTCCAGATGGTCCGGGCCATCCGGGAGAATTATGACCGCTACGACGGCTTTGTCATCACCCACGGGACGGACACCATGGCCTATACCGCCGCCGCCCTGTCCTATCTGATTCAGCAGTCGCCCAAGCCCATCGTGATCACCGGCTCCCAGAAGTCCATCTGCATGGCGGATACCGACGCCCGGCGCAACCTGTATCAGAGCTTCCTGTACGCCTGCGACCGGGGCTCCCGGGGGGTCAGCCTGGTGTTTGACGGCAAGGTGATCCTGGGCACCCGGGCGCGGAAGGAGCGCACCAAAAGCTGGAACGCCTTCTCCAGCGTAGACTACCCCGAGATCGCCGTGATCCGGGACGGCCGGATCATCCGCTACCTCACCCTTGACGAGGGGGGGCTGGAGCCCGCCTTCTATGACACCCTGGACGACCGCGTCCTGCTGCTCACCCTGATCCCCGGCATGGGGGCGCAGGCGCTGGAGCGGCTGAAGGACAGCTATCAGGCGGTGATCCTGCAGTCCTTCGGCGTGGGCGGACTGCCCGGCGGGGACAGGGGGGAGCTGGCCCGGGCCCTGAAGGAGTGGCTGGACGCGGGCAAGACCGTGGTGATGATGACTCAGGTGTCCTATGAGGGCAGTGACATGACCGTCTATCAGGTGGGCCACGACCTGAAGGAGCGCTTCGGCCTGATGGAGGCCTATAATATGACCATGGAGGCCGCCGTGACCAAGCTCATGTGGTCCATGGGCCAGAGCACCCGCCCGGAGGAGATCCGGCGGATGTTCTACCGGCCCGTTCAGTTTGACATCATCCGATGACGGAGGAACAGATAAAATGAAGCCCGGACGCAGAACAAAGAAGCTATTCAGCCTGCTGACGGCGGCGCTGCTGGTGCTGTCCATGATGCCGGCGGCCCTTGCCGCCCCACAGGCCCGGTGGGAGACCACGATCCTGTTCACCCATGATCTGCACTCCCACTTTCTGCCCCAGGATACGGAGGACGGCGGCCAGTCCGGGGGCTACGCCCGGCTGAAGACCGCCATTGACAAGGAGAAGGCCCAGCACCCTGACGCCCTGCTGCTGGACGGGGGCGACTTCTCTATCGGCTCCCTGATCCAGACCCTGTATGTGGACGAGGGGGCGGAGCTGCGCACCATGGGGGCCCTGGGCTATGATGTGGGCACCATCGGCAACCACGAATTTGACCACAAGGGCGCCGGATTTGCTCAGATGCTGCGCTCTGCGGTGTCAAGCGGAGACACTTTACCGAAACTGGTGTGCGCCAATTACCGGCCCGCCGACGGTAACCCGGACAAGCTGGACATCCAGCGGGCCATGGCATCCTATGGTATGTCGGACTACACCCTGCTGGAGCGGGGCGGCGTGACCTACGGCATCTTCGGCATCTTTGGCAGGGACTCCCACGACTGCGCCCCCACCTCCGGCTTTGTTCTGGAGGACGCGGCGGCTAGCGCCCAGCGGTGCGTGGACGCCCTGAAGGAGCAGGGGGCCCAGGTCATCATCTGCCTGTCACACTCCGGCACCAGTGACAAGAAGAAGGAATCAGAGGACGAGCAGCTGGCCAAAGCGGTGTCCGGCATCGACGTGATCGTCTCCGGCCACACCCATACTACCCTGACAGAGCCCATCGTGGTGAACGACACCTATATTGTCTCCTGCGGGCCGTACTGCAGCAATCTGGGCTCCATCACCCTGACCGGTGTATACGGGGACAGCAAAAAGACTCTGGTGGACTATCACCTGACCCCCATTGACCAGCAGGTACCGGAGGATGCGGGCATCGCCCGGATCGTAGAGGGCTGGAAGGCCCAGGTGAACTCCGGCTATCTGGCCCGGTACGGCCTGACCTATGACCAGGTGCTGACCCACTCGGACTTCGCCATGAGCACTCCCACCGGCGGCGTGCAGGAGAACAACGCCATCGGCGCTCTGGTGGCCGACGCCTTCCTGTGGGCGGCGCAGAACCTTCAGGCCGACCCCCATGACGGCCTTACCATCACCGTCACCGCCGACGGGGTGCTGCGCGCCCCCCTGCCCGCCGGAGATATCACCACCTCTATGGCCTTCGATGTGCTGTCCATGGGGGTGGGGGAGGACGGCACCTCCGGCTTCCCTCTGGTGGACGTATATCTCACCGGAAAGGAGCTGCGGGCGGTGCTGGAGGTGGATGCCTCCGTCACCCCCATCATGAATGCGGCCCAGCTGTATATCAACGGGATCGATTACAGCTTTGACACCCATCGGATGTTCTTCAACCGGGTCTATAAGGCTTTGCTGACGGAGGAGACCGTCCAGCAGGGCACGGACAGCTCCGGCGCGGCCGTGACCCATGTGGAGCGAACTCTGACCGAGATCGACAACGATAAGCTCTACCGGGTGGTCACGGGGATGTACTCCGCCCAGATGCTGGGAACGGTGAAGAGCAAGTCCATGGGCCTGCTGTCTCTGGTGCCCAAGGACGAAAACGGAAATGAGATCACCGATTTCTCAACCCGGGTGCTGAAGGACAAAAACGGGAATGAGATCAAGGAATGGTACGCTCTGGCGGCCTATCTGAAGACCTTTGGCCAGTCCGGCGTGCCCGCAGGCTATCAGGATCCCGATACCTGCGGCACCAAGCACGTCAGCAGCAGCTGGAACCCTGTTCAGCTGCTGCGCTCCCCCAACTGGATCACCCTGGCTGCTGCGGCCGTTGTGGTCCTGCTGATCCTGCTGGCGGTATTCCTCCTGCGCAAGGTGGACCGTCGGAGGAAAAATCGCCGTTATAAAGGCGGATACCGGGGATGAGACTCAGTGTTCTGGCAGACTGAGCCCTCAAGCGCAGACCCCGTTTATCTGACAGATCCAATGTGAGAAAAAGGAGTGGTATCGGAATCATGTGTGACTGCGAAAAAATCGATCTTACCCCGCTGGATAAGGTGCTTGACCGCTTTAAGGACGGCTCCGGCAACCTGATCGCCATTCTCCAGCAGGCGCAGGAGATCTACGGCTATCTGCCCATGGATGTGATCTATCACATCGCGGAGAAAACGGGGAACTCTCCCGCCAAGGTGCTGGGGGTTGCGACCTTCTACGCCCAGTTCCGGCTTCAGCCCGTGGGCAAGCATCTGATCATGCTGTGCAAGGGCACCGCCTGTCACGTCAACGGCGCAGACCGTATGGAAAAGGCCATCAGCGAGTATCTGGGCATCCACGACGGAGAGACCACCGAGGACGGCCTGTTTACCCTGAAGCAGGTGGCCTGCCTGGGCTGCTGCAGCCTGTCCCCGGTGATGATGATCGGGGAGGAGGCCTACGGCTCTCTGACGCCTGAAAAGGCCATCTCCATCCTGAAGGACTACCAGCGGAAGGAGGGCAAGGCCGTATGATGAAGATCATTGTGGGCGAGGGCAGCTGCGGCATCGCCGCCGGCGCCGGCAAGGTGTATGACGAGCTTCAGGCTCTGCTTCAGCCCGGCGAGGACATCACTCTGGGCGTCACCGGCTGTATCGGCATGTGCTTCCTGGAGCCCATTGTGGATATCCGGAACGAGAAGAAGGAGCTGGTCCGCCGTCTGGTCCATGTGCGTCCCGAGGACGCAGAGACGATCGTCTCCGCCCTGCGCTCCGGCGACCTGAGCCGGCTGGACGGCCTGACCATTCAGGACGAGGACGCCGCCTTCCTGTCCGCCCAGACCCGCATCGCCCTGCGCCGCTGCGGCGTCATCGACCCCACCAGCATCGACGAGTATCTGGCCGAGGGGGGCTATGAGGCCCTGAAGAAGGTACTTACCACCATGACTCCCGAGCAGGTCATCGAGGAGATCAAGATCTCCGGTCTGGCCGGCCGCGGCGGCGCCGGCTTCCCCACCTGGTTCAAGTGGAACGCCGCCCGTCAGTCCGAGGGGGAGGAGAAATACCTCATCTGCAACGCCGACGAGGGCGACCCCGGCGCGTTCATGGACCGCGCCGTCATCGAGAGCGACCCCCACGACCTGATTGAGGGTATGCTCATCGCCGCCTACGCCATCGGGGCGAAGGAGTGCATCGTATACGTCCGCGCCGAGTACCCTCTGGCCATCGTCCGTCTGAACCACGCCGTGGAGCAGGCCACCGCCAAGGGTCTGCTGGGCAAGAACATTATGGGCACCGGCTTCAGCTGCACCGTGCGCATCAAAGAGGGCGCCGGCGCCTTCGTCTGCGGCGAGGAGACCGCGCTGATCGCCTCTCTGGAGGGCGAGCGGGGCATGCCCCGGTTGAAGCCCCCCTTCCCCGCCCAGAAGGGCTATCACCAGAAGCCCTCCAACATCAACAATGTGGAGACTCTGGCCAACGTGGCCTGGATCATGGCCAACGGCGGCGAGAAGTTTGCCGCCATGGGCACCGAGAACAGCAAGGGCACCAAGGTCTTTGCCCTGACCGGCAAGATCCGCCGGGGCGGTCTGGTGGAGATCCCCATGGGACAGACCCTGCGCCACGTCATCTTCGACATCGGCGGCGGCATCCGGGACGGCAAGCAGTTCAAGGCCGTCCAGCTGGGCGGCCCCTCCGGCGGCTGCATCCCCGCCCAGCTGCTGGACACCCAGATCGACTATAAGGCCCTGACGGCCACCGGCGCCATCATGGGCTCCGGCGGCATGGTGGTCATGGACGAGTCCACCTGTATGGTGGGTATGGCCCGGTTCTTCCTGGAGTTCACCACCCGGGAATCCTGCGGCAAGTGCGTCCACTGCCGTCTGGGCACCCGCCGTATGCTGGATGTCCTCATCCGCATCACCGAGGGCGAGGGTCAGCCCGGCGATATCGAGCTGCTGGAGGAGCTGTGCGCCGCGGTGAAGGACGGCGCTCTGTGCGGCCTGGGCCAGACGGCCCCCAACCCCGTTCAGACCACCATCCGGTACTTCCGGGATGAGTACGAGGCCCACATCAACGACAAGAAGTGCCCTGCCAAGGAGTGCGCCGCCCTGCTGCGGTACTCCATTGACCCGGACAAGTGTAAGGGCTGTACTGCCTGCGCCCGGAAGTGCCCCGCCGGGGCCATCGCCGGCCAGCTGAAGCAGCCGCATGTCATCGATCCCGCCAAGTGTATCCGGTGCGGCCAGTGTCTGGCCACCTGTAAGTTCGGCGCGATCAGTGTGGGTTAAGGGGGTACGGAACAATGGAAATGATCAAGATCACGATCGACGGACGTGAGCTGACCGCTCCCGCCGGACAGACTGTTTTGCAGATCGCACTGGACAACGGGATCGAGATTCCCCACCTGTGCGACAATCCGGAGCTGAAGATCTACGGCGCCTGCGGCATGTGCGTGGTGCAGGCCGAGGGCGTGGGCAAGCTGCTGCGCTCCTGCGCCACCGTGGCCACCGACGGCATGGTGGTCCACACCCACAGTCAGCGGGTGGATCAGGCCCGCAAGATCGCCCTGGAGCTGCTGATGAGCGACCACAGCGGCGACTGTGTGGGCCCCTGCTCTTTGAACTGCCCCGCGGGCACCGACTGTCAGGGCTATGTGAAGCAGATCGCCCTGGGCAACGAGTATGAGGCCACCCGCCTCATCAAGGAGAAGATCCCCCTGCCCAGCTGCATCGGCCGGGTGTGCCCCCACCCCTGCGAGAAGGCCTGCCGCCGCCAGTATGTGGAGCAGCCCATCGCCATCTGCAACCTGAAGGCCTATGCCGCCGACCACGACCGGAAGGCGGAGCACCAGTATGTGCCCCAGGTGGCCCCCGCCACCGGCAAGACCGTGGCCGTCATCGGCGGCGGCCCCGGCGGCCTGACCAGCGCCTACTTCCTGGCCCGGAAGGGCCATAAGGTCACGGTGTACGACGCCATGCCCAAGATGGGCGGCATGCTGCGGTACGGCATCCCCGAATACCGCCTGCCCAAGGCTATTGTGGACGACGAGATCGCCCAGATCGCCGCGCTGGGCGTGGAGATGAAGAACAACGTCCGCATCGGCAAGGACGTCACTCTGGAGCAGCTGAAAGCCAGCCACGACGCGGTGGTGGTGGCCATCGGCGCGTGGACCAGCATGAAGCTGTCCTGCCCCGGCAGCGACCTGAACGGCGTTTGGGGCGGCATCGACTTCCTGGGTCAGGTAGCCCTGGGGAACAGGCCCGAGATCGGCCGCAGCGTGGCCGTGGTGGGCGGCGGCAACACCGCCATGGACGCCTGCCGCACGGCCGTGCGTCTGGGCGCGGAGAATGTGTACGTCATCTACCGCCGCACCCGGGCGGAGATGCCCGCCGAGGAAATGGAGATCGACGAGGCCATGGAGGAGGGCGTCACCTTCAAGTTCCTCACCAATCCCGCCGAGATCATCGGTGAGAACGGCAAGGTCACCGCCATCCGGCTTCAGGTTATGGAGCTGGGCGAGCCCGATGCCTCCGGCCGCCGCTCCCCCGTGCCCGTAGAGGGCAAGTTCGAGACCCTGGACGTGGATACGGTCATCTCCGCTCTGGGCCAGTCCATCAAGGCCGACGGCTTTGAGGGTCTGGACAAGACCCGCAAGGGCACCATCGCCGCCGATGAGCAGACCTTCCGCACCAGCATGGAGGGCGTGTTCGCCGTGGGCGACGCCACCAACAAGGGCGCTTCCATCGCCATCGCCGCCATCGGCGAGGGCGGCCACGCCGCCGAGGTGGTGGACGCCTACCTCAACGGTGAGGAGGCCAAATACGTCAAGCCCTTCGTCTCCGAGCGGCAGGTGAGCGCCGAGGACTTCAAGGACCGGGAGAAGCTGGCCCGCGCCGTGATGCCCAAGCGCCAGGCCGAGGAGCGCCGCCGTGATTTCCTGCCCGTGGATCTGGGCTTTACCAAGGAGCAGGCCATGGCCGAGGCCAAGCGCTGTCTGGAGTGCGGCTGCCACGACTACCACGAGTGCAGCCTGATCCGCTATGCCCGCCAGTATCCCATCCACCCCGAGCGTCTGGGCCGCCGGGAGACCCACCCCAGCTATAAGGAGGAGAAGCTGGAGGTCATCCAGCGGGATCAGGGCAAGTGCATCCTGTGCGGCGTGTGCGTGCGGATGTGCGACGAGGTTGCCAAGCAGGGCCTGCTGGGTCTGGTGGGCCGCGGCTTCAACACGGTCATCAAGCCGGAGTTCCGGGACAAGGACGTGGCGTCTATCTGCGGCAGCTGCCGCAAGTGCGCCGAGGCCTGCCCCACCGGCGCCCTGAAGCTGCTGATCTGATCGGTGTGATTCTCAAGGGCACCCCCTGTCCTGCGGACAGGGGGTGCCTAAAAGCAAAAAGCACCTCCTGCCCATCGGGCAGGAGGTGCTTTTTTACTTTTTCGGCTTTGCTTTGAAGATCAGTGCCACCAGAAAGCCGAAGAAGGTGGCGGCGGTGATGCCACCGGCCGCGGCGGTGATCCCGCCGGTGAGAGCCCCCAGAAGGCCCTGCTCCGCCACCGCTTTTTTGACCCCCTTAGCCAGCAGATAGCCGAAGCCGGTCAGGGGCACTGTGGCCCCGGCTCCGCCCCAGTCCACAAGATACTGGTAGAGCCCCAGTCCGCCCAGAACGACCCCCACCGTCACATAGGCCACCAGAATACGGGCGGGGGTGAGCTTTGTCTTGTCAATGAGAAGCTGCCCGACGGCGCAGAGGATGCCACCGCACAGAAACGCGTTCAGATACTCCATATCGTCACTCCTTTTTGTCCGCGGAGATGGCCACCCCGTGGCAGATGCCGGGGATAGACTCCCCCTGAAAGGCGGTGGTGGGGGAGTGGAGGGCCCCGGTGGGGCAGAAGAGGATGTTTTTCCACCGCCCCTCCCGCAGGCCCGGCAGCAGAAAGGCGGACAGCACGCTGGCGCAGCAGCCGCAGCCGGAGCCGCCGCAGTGGACGTCCTGACTGTTGGGGTCGAAGATCAGCAGACCGCAGTCGGCGTGGTGGGGCAGCGTTACCCCTTCACGCTCCGCCAGCTGGCGCAGCAGGTCGCTGCCCAGCCGCCCCAGATCGCCGGTGACGATCAGGTCGTAGAAATCAGCGCTGCGGCCGGTGTCCTCCAGATGGGTGCGGATGGTGTCCCAGGCGGCGGGGGCCATGGCGGCCCCCATGTTGTTGGTGTCCCGGATCTTACGGTCCACGATCTTGCCCGGGGTGATATGGGTGATGCGCGGCCCATCGCCCGCCGCGCCCAGGATCGCCGCCCCCGCCCCCGTCACCGTCCACTGGGCGGTGGGGGTGCGCTGACAGCCGTACTCCAGGGGGGTGCGGTACTGCCGCTCGGCGGAGCAGAAGTGAGAGGAGGCCGCCACCCCGGCCCGGGCACCGGCCCCGCTGTCCAGGGCCAGACTGGCCAGACACAGCCCCTCGCCCATGGTGGAGCAGGCCCCGTACAGCCCGAAGAAGGGGATATGCAGCCCCCGGGCGGCAAAGGAGGAGCTGACGCACTGATTCAGCAGATCCCCGGCGAAGAGCCAGTCCAGATGCCCCGGGGACAGGCCAAGATTTTCCAAAGCGTGGTGCAGGGCCTTGCCCTGCATGGCGCTCTCCGCCTTTTCCCAGCTGTCCTGACCGAAGGTGTCGTCCCCATCCACGCTGTCAAAGCAGCGGCCCAGGGGGCCCTCGCCCTCCTTTTTGCCCACGGCGCTGCCCGCCGCCAGAATATAGATGTCCCGGGTCAGACAGACCGTTTGCTGTCCCAGCTTTTTTGCCATAGCGGATCCCTCCCCATATGATCGGATACAGTTTGCCCCAAAAGGGAAAAACTATGCCAGACGGAAAAACCTGCGCACTGCGGGGAAACAGACAGAAAAGACAGGGGACAAGGGGACTGGAAAAATTCACAGATTCGGATTATAATACTTCTATATCCGTCCCGGAGAAGGCCGGGACGATGACGGAGGAGAACCATGGATCCGAACAAGAAACGTTTTATTGCCTATATCTGCCCCAAGTGCCGCCAGTCGGTGATCGTGGAACGGGATCTGTTTGCTCTGGCTGCCGCGCCAAACCGCGTCAAGTGCCCCTGCGGCAAGTCGGAGCTGACCATCGACTTCCAGCCCGATCAGGTACACATGACGGTGCCCTGCGTGTTCTGCGGCACGGAGCACAGGGTCTCCTGCCCCTCACGGGCCTTTGCGGAGCAGAGGGCGCTGGCCTTCTCCTGCGGGGCGTCCGGGCTGGACTGCTGCTATGTGGGGGAGGAGGGCCCGGTCTATGCTGCCACCGCCCGGCTGGAGCAGGCCCTGGACAAGCTGGGGGAGCAGAAGGGAGAGGGCCGCGGGACCTTTCTGAACCCCGTGGTCATGGAGGAGGTGCTGTCTGAGATCAGGGACATCGCCGCCCGGAAGGGCATCTCCTGCACCTGCGGCAGCACGAGCTGGACCTTCCAGCTGAATTACAGCTCCATAGACCTGATGTGTACCAAGTGCGGGGCACAGGTGCGGATCCCGGCGGCCACCGCCGACGACATTGACGATATCTGCTGCAAGAACAATATCCTGATCCGGGGAAAGGCAAAATCATGAGCGACGTATTTGAGTATCATTTCACAGTGGGCGACCGGGATGCAGACGGCTTCGGCCTGTGCCGCGCCTCGGCCCTGTTGGGCTATTTGCAGGACGCTGCCGCGGGAGCGGCGGAGAACGGCGGCTTCGGCCGCCGGGCACTGCTGGAGAAGTATGGGGCCTTCTGGATGCTGGCCCGCACCTGGTTCCGGCTGGAGCGTCCCCTGCGCTGGGGGGAGGAGCTCACCGTGCGCACCTGGCACCGTGGGGCCCACGGGGCCATGATGTACCGGGACTACGACATTCTGTCCGGCGGCGAGCCGGTGGGGGAGTCGGTCTCCGGCTGGGTACTGGCCCGGCAGGACAGCCGCCGACTGCTGCGGTTGGGCGCCGTGGGGGAGATGGCCGCCAATCAGGGCGGGGAGCTGTGCAAAGCGGTCACCCTTGCCAAACTTCGCCGCCCGGAGGATCTGCGTCTGCTGGAGCGGCGGCCCATGCATTACAGCGATGCCGACCTGAACGGCCATGTGAACAATACCCGCTATGCCGATTTCGCCTGCGACGCCCTGCGTCTGGACCGGCTGGAGCAGGAGGGAAAGTTCCTGTCTGCCCTGCGCCTGGGCTATGTGGCCGAGTGTCGTCCGGGGGAGACCCTGTCCATTCTGGAGGGACCGGGCATGGGGGGTGAAAGCTACCTGTGCGGCATGGACGAGACGGGCAAAACCCGCTTTGAAGCGGCCCTGCTTTTTGGTCAAAACCCTTCCTTGACAACGGAGTAGGGGCAGGGTATTATATCTCTAATACCCACTGAATTGACACCCGCCCCCAGAAGGAGAGACCGGGAAAGAAAAGGAGTTGTTGTGAATGGTCAATCAGGACGCGGCCCAGAAGTTCGTCAAGCAGGGCCTGACCTTTGATGACGTACTGCTGGTACCCGCAGCCAGTGATGTGCTGCCCGCCGATGTGGATCTGACGACCCATCTGACCAGAAAGATCAAGCTGAACATCCCCCTGATCAGCGCCGCCATGGACACGGTCACCGAGTATCGCATGGCCATCGCCATCGCTCGGGAGGGCGGCATCGGCATCATCCACAAGAATATGTCCATCAGCCAGCAGGCCGAGCAGGTGGATATGGTCAAGCGCAGCGAGAACGGCGTGATCACCAACCCCTTCTGGCTGGCCCCCGGCCACACGCTGGCCGAGGCGGACGAGCTGATGGCCAAGTTCCGTATCTCCGGCGTGCCCATCTGCGACAACGGCAGATTGATCGGCATCATCACCAACCGGGACATGAAGTTCGAAACGGACATGAACCAGCTGATCGACAATGTGATGACCAAGGAGAACCTGGTCACCGCCCCTGAGGGCATCACCCTGGAGGAGGCCAAGGAGATCCTGCGCCGCCACAAGATCGAGAAGCTGCCCCTGGTGGACAAGGACTTCCACCTGAAGGGCCTGATCACCATCAAGGACATCGAGAAGGCTACTGTTTACCCCAACTCCGCCCGTGACGAGAAGGGCCGTCTGCTGGTGGGCGCCGCCATCGGCGCCACCGCCGATGTGCTGGACCGGGTGGCCGCCCTGACCGAGGCCGGCGCCGACGTGCTGGCCCTGGACTCCGCCCACGGCCACACCCAGAACGTGCTGGAGACCGTCAAGCGCATCAAGGCCCTGTATCCCGACGTACAGCTGATCGCCGGCAACGTGGCCACCGCCGAAGGCACCCGCGCCCTGATCGAGGCGGGGGCCGACTGCGTGAAGGTGGGCATCGGCCCCGGCTCCATCTGCACCACCCGCGTGGTGGCCGGTATCGGCGTGCCCCAGATCACCGCCATTTACGATGCCGCCTGCGAGGCCGCCAGGTACGGTGTGCCCATCATCGCCGACGGCGGCGTGAAGTACTCTGGCGACATCGCCAAGGCCATTGCCGCCGGCGGCAGCGTGGTCATGCTGGGCTCTCTGCTGGCGGGCTGCGAGGAGTCCCCCGGCGACACCGAGGTGTTCCAGGGCCGCCAGTTCAAGGTGTACCGCGGCATGGGCTCTCTGGCCGCCATGAACCACGGCTCCAAGGACCGCTACTTCCAGCAGAACAACAAGAAGCTGGTGCCCGAAGGCGTAGAGGGCCGCGTACCTTACAAGGGAGCCGCGGGGGAGACCATCTATCAGCTTATGGGCGGCCTGCGGGCCGGTATGGGCTACACCGGCTGTCACACGGTGGAGGAGCTGCAGAACAAGGCACAGTTCATTCAGATCACCGCTGCCGGCCTGCGCGAGTCCCATCCCCACGACATCTATATCACCAAGGAAGCCCCCAACTACACCGTCAACCCCGGTTGATCGAAGCTGCGTCAAGCCCTGTGTCCGTTCTGACAAACGGACACAGGGCTTCTTTTTCATACAAAAAGCGGACGGCAGAAGCCGTCCGCTTGGAAAGGATCTTGCTCAGCCCACGCCCAGCTGGGTCCACAGGTCGTTATACAGCGTCCGGGTGGCGGCGGGTAGGTTCAGGTACATCTCGCATTTGTCCAGGACTTCCTGAGGGGCGGCCATGACCTGATAGACCTCCTCGGGCAGCTCCTCGCCGGTTTGCTCCTGGTAATAGGCGGGGTACTCCTCCAGGGCAGTCTCGTTGGGGGAGGCGTACCAGATGAAGTCCATGTTCCGCAGAGAGGCCTCGGTGGAGCAGATGAAGTTGATCCATTCCTCGGCTTCGGTCTTGTTCTTGGCATCCTTCAGCACGCACATGGCGTCCACGAACCAGTTGGAGCCCTCCTTGGGGATGACGTACTTCAGGTCGGGGTTGTTGTCGTACATGGACAGGTAGTCGCCGGCATAGTAGGTGCAAAGGGCGGTCTCGCCCACTTCCATCTTGTCGTAGATCTCGTCCATAAAGAAGCCCTGATAGACGCCGGCAGCCTTGGAAACGGCGATCAGGTCATAGGCCTCACGGATCTGATCCTCATCAGTGGTGTTGATGGAGTAACCCAGATACATCAGGGCGGTAGCGATGGCGTCCCGGGGGTTGCCGATCATAGATGCCATTCCTTCGTACCGCATATCGAACAGGGCCTCCCAGCTGTCGATCTCATCGGAGATCATGGTGGGGTTATAGATGATGCCCAGAGTGCCCCAGGTGTAGGGGACGGAATATTTGTTGTCGGGGTCGTAGACCAGATTTTTGAAGCGGTCGGAGATCAGACTGAAGTTGGGGATGTTGTCAAAATCCAGCTCAGCCAGCAGGCCCTCCTCGATCATCTGGGCGATCATATAGTCGGAGGGCACGACCACGTCGTATCCGGAGCCGCCCATGGCGACCTTGGAGTACATCATCTCGTTGCTCTCGGCGGTCTGATAGATCACCTTGATCCCGGTTTTTTCCTCAAACAGCTCAAATAGGTCTTCGTCGATGTTTTCACCCCAGCCGCATACGACCACTTCGCGCTGGCCGCTGCCGCCGCTGCTGCTTGTGCCGGCGTTGGAGCCGGAAGGCTCGTCCTTCATGGCGCAGCCGGACAGGAACAGGCCCATCGCCATGGAACAGGCGAGGATCAAGGCAAGAATCTTTTTCAATTATCATTCCTCCTGACAGGGATTTTGGTATATCTCTAAGCGCATAGGCTTTGAGAACATAAGGGTTCACTTCTTCTGTCTGGACATGGCCTTCTCCTGATGGGCCTGACGCACGTTCACGATGATCAGCAGGGTGAGCACCGTGACGAACAGAAGGGTGGATACGGCGTTCATTTTGGGGCTGATGCGCCGCTTGGCCATACCGTAGATGGTCATGGCAAGGGTGCTGGTCTTGGCGCCGGCGGTGAAGTAGGAGATGACAAAGTCATCCACACTCATGGTGAAGGCGATGAGCATCCCGTTGATGATGCCGGGCTTGATCTCCGGCACCACCACTTTCCAGAAGGCCTGCATCCAGGTGCAGCCCAGGTCCTGGGCCGCGTCAATGAGGTTCTTGTCCATCTGCCGCAGCTTGGGCATGACGGACAGGATCACATAGGGGATGTTGAAGCTGATGTGGGCGATGAGCAGGGTGCCAAAGCCCAGAGACAGCCTGGGGGCGGTCAGCCGGTAGGTGGTTTCCATCCACTTGACAAAGCCGTTCCAGCCCGCGAAGGCCGCCACAAAGAACAGACAAAGGCTGACGCCGGTGACGATGTCGGCGTTCATCATGGGGATGTTGTTCACCGTCATCAGGGGCTCGCGCCAGCGGCGCTTCATGTTGTAGAAGCCGATGGAGGCGAAGGTGCCCGCAATGGTGGCGATAACGGCGGACAGCAGGGCCACCAGCAGGGTGGTATACAGGGAGTTCATGATCTGACTGTCCCGGAACAGCTCCACATACCAGTTCAGGGTAAAGCCGTTCCACACGGTACGGCTTTTGGAGTTGTTGAAGGAGAAGACGATCAGCACAAAGATGGGGGCGTACAGGAACAGGAACACCAGCCCCATAAAGAGCCGCCCCCAGATGGACGGGCGCTGCTTCAGACTCATAGGATCACCGCCTGTTCCTCGCCCTCACCGAAGCGATTCATAACAGCCATACAGATGACCACGACCACCATCATCACCAGGGAGATGGCGCTGCCCAGGTGGGGGTTATAGGCCGTGCCCACAAACTGCATCTCGATCAGGTTGCCCAGCAGCATCAGGTTGTTGCCGCCCAGCAGGCGGGAGATGGCGAAGGTGGACACCGCGGGGACGAACACCATGGTGATGCCGGACAGCACACCGGGCAGGGACAGGGGCAGGATCACCTTCCGGAAGATGCGGGAGGAGCCGGCGCCCAGATCCTGGGCAGCCTCCAGCAGGGAGTTGTCCAGCTTGACGATGACGGAGTAGATGGGCAGGATCATAAAGGGCAGGTAGTTATACACCATGCCCAGCACCACCGCCCCCTGGGTGTTGATCATGGGGAAGAACTGCATATTGGTGCCCATGATGTGGTTCACCAGGTCGATCAGGCCGATGGCCTTGAACAGCCGGTTCAGCAGGCCGGTGTTCTCCAAAATGGACATCCAAGCGTAGGTGCGCAGCAGGAAGTTCATCCACATGGGCAGCATGATCAGGGCCATGGCGATCTTCTGGAACCGGGGGCCCTCCTTGGCCATGAGATAGGCCACGGGGTAGCCGATGAGCAGGCACACGGCGGTGGACACCAGCGCCAGCTTGAAGGAGCGCAGGAACACCACGGTGTAGCTGCCCATTTGGGCAAAATTATCCAGAGTGAAGCGAACAGCCTTTTCTCCGGTTTCGGCGTCTACCACGATCTCCTGGGTAAAGGCGTAGACCACCATCATTAAAATAGGAATGACGGTGAACAGGGCCATCCAGATCACATAGGGGGTGGCCAGCCAGGAGCGCTTACTCTTCATCTCCACCCTCCTGATCCTCGTCCTCGGGATCGAAGGTGGCGTCAGAGATCTCCTCATACTCCTCGGAGTAAGAGGAGTAGTCCCCGAACAGGCCGGAGTACTCACTCTTTTTCATCACGTGGATGCCGTCGGGGTCGATCTTGATGCCGATGCGGCTGCCCACGGGGGACAGGTCGGTGGTCTGGATCAGCCACTTAAAGCCGTAGAAGTCCACGATGATGTCGTACTGCATCCCCTTGAAGGTCACGTTGGTCACGGTGCCCTTCAGCTGGCCCTGATCCTCGGGGACGATGTCCACGTCCTCCGGCCGGATGACCACGTCCACGGGCTCGTCCTTCTCAAAGCCGCCGTCCAGACAGGCGAATTTCCGGTTGAAGATCTCCACCACGCCGTCGGACCGCATGATGCCGTCGATAATGTTGGACTCGCCGATGAAGTCGGCCACAAAGGCGTTCTTGGGCTCGTTATAGATGTCCTCGGGGGTGCCGATCTGCTGGATCTTGCCCTTGTCCATGACCACCACGGTGTCGGACATAGCCAGAGCCTCCTCCTGATCGTGGGTGACGTAGACGAAGGTGATCTCCATGGCCTGCTGGATGTGCTTGAGCTCGTTCTGCATATCCTTGCGCAGCTTCAGGTCCAGGGCGCCCAGGGGCTCGTCCAGCAGCAGGACCTTGGGGCGGTTCACCAGAGCGCGGGCGATGGCCACCCGCTGCTGCTGTCCGCCGGACAGCTGGCTGATGTGGCGTTTCTCAAAGCCCCGGAGGTTGACCACCTCCAGCATCTCGGTCACCCGCTGGTCGATCTCCTGCTCCGACAGCTTGATCTTCTTGCCTTTTTCATCGGTCTTAGGGATGCGCAGACCGAAGGCGATGTTCTCATACACATTCAGATGGGGGAACAGGGCGTACTTCTGGAACACGGTGTTGATGGTCCGTTTATAGGGCGGGACAGCATTGATCCTCACGCCGTCAAACAACACGTCGCCGGAGGTAGGCGTCTGGAAACCGCCAATGATCCTGAGCGTCGTTGTTTTGCCGCACCCGCTTGGGCCCAGCAGCGTGAGGAACTCCTTATCCTGAATGGACAGATCAATATTGTCGAGCACGACCTCGTCGTCGAACGCCATGGTGCAGTTGGCCAGGCGGATCAACTCTTTGGACATGTATCCTCCCCCATTTCTTTCACAGACAAACCCCGGAACGGGCCGGTGCAGACGGCTTTATGCGGTTTGTCTGAATCAAATTTCAGCTCCCTCGATCTATTCGTCCGGGTCGGCGGCAGAAACTGCGCCGGGGGGCCGGAGTTTCACGGATAGCGAGATACACTATATCTGTTTGCAGGAAAAAAGTCAATCATTTTCGCGTAAAATGTCGGAAGAAAAAACACGCCGCTTTTTTTCGGAGAAAAGGGGCGGCTTTGCCTTACTGCCCCAAGGGAAAGGACGGCTGCCGCGCCCCCGGAAGAAAAAGAGAGGCCCGCGCGCCCTCCGCCGGAGGCGGGGGCGGGGTCAGGACGAACGTTATGTAACCCCGCGTTATCACTGGGCTGAAGGAGCGGCGCGGAGTGTGCGCCGGGGAAAATGGACCGATTTCCGGACGAACAGGAAGTTTTTCACCGGAACGGTGGAAAGAACGGTGGATAATGTGGAAAACTGCCACGGGAGAAAAAACTTCTGTTTTCCGTTATGTAAATTAAAAAGCGGGGCCTGAAAAGAGAGATCCGGAAACGGGCAGAAAAAGACTGGAGTTTTCCTCTTGTCTGTGGTAATATAGTAAACGTGATTTTATGCCATCTGGAGGTACATAGGCCATGACCTATCTGATGTCTGCCGTATTGGGATTTCTACAGGGGGTAGCGGAGTTCCTCCCCATCTCCAGCTCCGGGCACTTGTCTCTGTTCCAGCACTTTTTCGGCATGGCAGAGCCGGATAACCTGTTCAACATCCTGCTGCACTTCGCAACGCTCATCGCCGTGTGCGTCTATTATTTTCAGGACGTGCTGGAGATGATCTTAGAGTTCTTCCGGGGGATCAACGCCCTGTTTTCCAGAACTCCCGCCCGGGGGAACCCGCCGGAGGCCAGACGGCTGGTGCTGCTGGTGATCGTGGGCACGCTGCCCCTGTTCGCTGTTCTGTCCTTTGACGACAGGATCGAGGCATTGGGGGCCAGCCCGGTATTTGTCAGCTGCGCTCTGCTGGTGACCGGGTGCATCCTGTTCCTGTCCGACAAATACGGCGGCGGACGCAAGACCGCCAAGAACGCCACCCTGAAGGACGCGCTGCTGGTGGGCGTGGCCCAGGGCTTTGCCACGGTGCCCGGCCTGTCCCGCTCCGGCTGCACCATCTCCGCCGGTATGGCCCTTGGCTTTCAGCGGAAGTTTGCCGTGCGGTACTCCTTCCTGCTGTCCCTGCCCGCCGTGTTTGGGGCCACCCTGCTGAAGGTCATCAAAACGGTGAAGTCGGCCGAACCTCTGGCGGAGGGCATCCTGCCCAAATACCTGCTGGGCATGGCTGTTGCCGGAGTGGTGGGATATTTCTCCATCCGGCTGGTGGATACGCTGGCCGCAAAGGGCAAGTTCGGGGCCTTCGCCTGGTACTGCTGGATCGCCGGCACTGTCTTCCTGCTACTCAGCCTTAGTGGCTGGACACTGTAAAGTTTAACTCCTTTATAAGCGAGGTCTGTAATTATGGCAACCACACAAAAGCGCTCCGGCGGCAGCCGGGCCACTTCTTCCAGAGGGGGGACCCAGACAAAGCGGTCTGGCAGCACCGGCGGCCGGGGGAGCAAAAAGAATGCGCCAAAGCCCATGCGGCGGGAGATCGGGGCGGGGGTGTGTCTTCTGCTGGCCGTCTGCTGCGGCCTTGGCTATCTGCAGATGCAGGCGCTGTTCATCGACTTTTTCTGCGGACTGATGAAGGGCCTGCTGGGCTACGGATTCTGGCTGCTGTGTCCCTGCCTGCTGCTGGCCTCCTTCATTCTGGCCTTTCACCGGGGCCGTCCGGTGCGTCTGCGCCTTTGCTGCACCCTTCTGCTGCCTGTGGCCTTCGGCTGCGTTATCCACGGCTTTCACGGCCAGCTGCTGCCCTGGAACAAGGAACTGCTGTCCGCCCTGTGGAGCAGCGGGGAGCAGCTGAAGTCCGGCGGCGTGCTGGGCGGCCTGCTGGGGCAGAGTCTTGTCACCCTGTTTACCTCTCTGGGCAGCACGATCCTGTCCGCGCTGGCCCTTGCGCTGATGACGCTGGGGGCCTTTGACCGCTCTCTGGCCGATGTAGCCGACTGGATCTTCAACCGGCCCCGGTATGAGTATGAGGAGGAGCCCGAGCCCCCCGCGAGAGCGGCACGCCGGGAGGAGCGCCAGCCCGCCCCCGCGGAACGGCGCAAGGCGGCCATTGACATCCCCATGGACGACGGCGAGGGCGGCCCTGCTGGGCTGGAGCCTGCCGTGCCCCCGAAGAAGAAAAAGAGCTTTTTTGACCGCACGCCCCGGGTGCCATCTCCCGACCAACTGCTGACCGGAAAGCAGGAGCAGACCGCAGTCCCACAGCCGGAGACACCCCAGGGCCCTGAGCCGCCCCACGGGCCGGCCCATACGGAGCCTGCGCCTGAGCCCGTCCCCGCAGCGCCCGAGCCCCTGGCACCCGTCCCTGTGCCGGAGCCGGAAGCGCCCCCGCAGCCCCGTCAGATCCCCGTTCAGCCCCCGGCGCCGGAGCAGCCCATGGCGGCCCCGCCTCAGCCGGGAAAGCTCACCCAGCAGGAGAGCGCTCAGCTGGCTCAGGAGATCGCCCGTGACATCCAGCAGGGGGCGGGGGAGGAGCGGCCCTATGAATACCCGCCCCTGTCCCTGCTGAACCAGAGCGCCGGGGGGATCGGCGGAGACGTGCTGGCAGAGCTGGACGCCAACAAGCGCCGCCTGTCGGACACCATCCACTCCTTCGGCATCGACGCCAGCATCGTCAACGTTACCCGGGGCCCCTCGGTTACCCGGTATGAGCTGGAGCTGGATCAGGGGGTGCGCCTGAACAAGCTGACCAATCTGGCCGACGACATCGCCCTGGCCCTGGGGGCTGCCGGCGTGCGTATCGCCCCCATTCCCGACCAGATCTCCATGGTGGGCATCGAGGTGCCCAACAAGCTGGTCTCTCCCGTAAATATCTACGAGGTGCTGTCCTCCAAGAATTTCCAGGACAGCCTGTCCAAGGTCTCCTTCGCCGTGGGCAAGGACATCGGCGGCAACTGCATCGTGGGCAACATCGCCAAGCTGCCCCACCTGCTCATCGCCGGCACCACCGGCTCCGGTAAGTCGGTGTGCACCAACTCCCTGATCATCTCCCTGCTGTACAAGGCCACGCCGGAGGAGGTCCGCCTGATCATGGTGGACCCGAAGATGGTGGAGCTTGGAATCTATAACGGCATCCCCCATCTGCTCATCCCCGTGGTCACCGATCCCAAGAAGGCCGCCGGGGCCCTGCAGTGGGCGGTGACGGAGATGATGAAGCGCTACCGCACCTTTGCGGAGGTGGGTGTCCGCGACCTGGCCTCTTACAACAAGAAGGCGGCCCAGACCGAGGGCATGGAGAAGATGCCCCAGATCGTGGTCATCATCGACGAGCTGGCCGACCTGATGCTGGTGGCCGCCAAAGAGGTGGAGGAGTCCATCTGCCGGGTGGCCCAGATGGGCCGCGCCAGCGGTATGCACCTGGTCATCGCCACCCAGCGGCCCTCTGCCGACGTGATCACCGGCCTGATGAAGGCCAACATCCCCAGCCGCATTGCCTTCGCCGTGGCCTCCGCCATGGAGTCCCGCATCATCCTGGACACCGTGGGCGCGGAGAAGCTGGTTGGCCGGGGCGACATGCTGTTCTTCCCCCTGGGCATGGGCAAGCCCACCCGGGTGCAGGGCTGCTACATCTCCGATCAGGAGGTGGCCTCGGTGGTGGAGTTTGTCAAGCGGGGCAGCACGGCCCAGTACGACGACCAGGTACTCAGCGAGATCGAGCAGCACGCCGCCGAGAAGGACAAGAGCGCCAAGGGGGTGGGCGGCACTGCCCCCGAGGAGGTGGACAGCGAGTACGACGAGCTCATCGATGCCGCGGCCGAGGTGGTCATTGAGACGGGACAGGCCTCCGTCTCCATGCTCCAGCGCCGCTTGAAGCTGGGCTACGCCCGGGCGGCCCGACTGGTGGACCAGCTGGAGGAGAAGGGGATCGTGGGCCCCTTTGAGGGCAGCAAGCCCCGCCAGCTGCTCATCACCAAGGATCAGTGGCAGGAGATGAAGCTGCGGCAGTCCGGCGGGCCGGTCCGGCAGCCTGAGCCCGCCCTGATCCCGGAGGAGCCCCTCCCCTTTGATGTGGAGGACGGTCTGGATCGGGCAGAGGAGGATACACTGTAAGATCTCAAACCATCCACCGGTGCTCCGGCGGATGGTTTGAAACGTGGAGGAACTGAGATGAAACGGAAACAATTCTGCCAGCTGTCGCCAATGGCCTTCCGTCTGGCGGTGGCGCGCTGCTGTGCGGTCCGGTGTATCCAAGACGGGATCTCCGGGATCACATTCGCGTCCCAGCGGCAGGATGAGCTTCTGCCCCAAGTGGTTTACAGGCATAAATCCCTGATCCGGCGCAGATTGGGGAATGTGGATATGGAACTACAGGAGAACAAGGCGGTCAATCTGGCCCTGGCCGCTCCTATGGTATCCAAGGTACTGATCCGGCCCGGAGAGGTTTTCTCCTTTTGGAGGCTGGCGGGTCCGCCCACAGCAAAGCGAGGCTTTCGGGAGGGGCTGACCATCGCCAATGGCCGGACGGGCCGGGGGACAGGCGGCGGGATGTGTCAGTTTACCAACCTGATCCACTGGATGGTGCTCCATTCTCCCCTGGAGGTGGTGGAGCGCCACCACCACGATGGATTGGACCTGTTTCCCGACTTCAACCGACAGATCCCTTTTGGGACTGGCACCTCCATTTCCTACAATTATGTAGACTACCGGTTTCGTAACCCTACCCGGAACACCTTTCAGCTGGTTGTATGGACCACGGCGGAGTATCTCTGCGGGGAGCTGCGGGCAGAGCTCCGCCCGCAGTGGAACTACCACATTCGGACCGAGGGGGACGGCTTTCTGCAAGAACCCGACGGGGTTTACCGGGTGGGCCGTGTCTACCGGGATACGATAGACAGCAAAACGGGGGACCGGGTTGCCCGGGAATTGATTCAGGAGAACCATGCCCGGGTGCTGTATGACGTCAAAGACATTGACCCGGTAAAATTCATTATGCAGGGAGAGAAAACTGAGGGATGAACCAATCCAAAAAGATGACAGTCCGACTCTTTACTCTTGTAGTCATCTGCGTGGGACTGGCAGACGGCCTGGGGGCGAAAATCTTTTCCAACTATTACAACGAGGTGTTTCACATCACCGCCGTGCAGCGGGGCTTTCTGGAGATACCCCGGGAGAGCCCGGGCATCCTGTGTATGCTGCTGGTGGCGGCCCTGAGCAGTCTGGGCAATATCTGGATGGGGATGATCGCCCAGATGCTGTCCATGATCGGTCTGGTGGTCATGGGCTGTATGTCCCCCACCTACGGCGTGATGCTGTGCTTCCTGTTCGTGCAGTCGCTGGGCTCCCATTTCTTTATGCCGCTGAACGACGCCATCGCCATGGATCTGGCGGAGAAGGGCAAGGTAGGCACCGGACTGGGGCGCTTTAAGGGCGTGTCCACCATGAGCGCCATGGTGGCGGCCTGCGTGATCTTTGTGGGCTTCCGCACGGGGGTGTTTACCTTTGCTGACCGGGTCATTCTGCCGTTTGTCCTCGCCGCCGCTCTCACTGCGGCGGCCATCGCCCTGCTGGCGGCCATGCTTCCGGTGATGGGCCGGGGCAGCGCGGCCGGCGGCCGGGGCCTGCTGGTCCGCCGGGAGTATATGCCCTATTACATGGTCACTCTGGCCTATGGCTGCCAGAAGCGCATCCGCATCGTGTTCGCCCCCTGGGTCATCATCAACCTGCTGGGGCAGGGGGCCGACACTCTGGCCCTGCTGACCATTGTGGTCCATCTGGTGGGCAGCTGGATGGCCCCGCAGATCGGAAAGCTGCTGGACCGACTGGGGGTAAAAAGGACCCTGTGGGCAGAGGCAATATACATTCTGGTCACCTTTACCCTGATGGGACTGGTGGCGGGCATGCTGGCGGACGGGACCCTGACAGGCGGAGGCTGGCAGAGCTGGGTGGTATTCGCAGCCTATGTGATCTGTATGCTGTTCGACCAGTTCGGCATGGTGCACGCCTTTATGATGCGCTCCATCGCCCGGGAGCCCAGCGAGGTGACCCGCACCCTGTCCGTGGGTCTTGGGGTGGACCATGTGATGGCCATCGTGGCCTCTCCCATCATGGG
Organism: uncultured Oscillospiraceae bacterium; assembly: GCA_934659445.1. GTDB lineage: Bacteria > Bacillota > Clostridia > Oscillospirales > Oscillospiraceae > Lawsonibacter. The sequence goes on from CAKUHV010000002.1 coordinate 46,517, forward strand.
GATGATCTGGGAGGGCCTTGGCGTACAGTATGTGTTCTATTTGGCGGCGCTGTCCGCTGGACTTCAGATCGCCGCCTCCCATATGCTGAAGGAGGATATACGGCGGGTGAAGGCGTGATGCCTTCTGTTGCCGGCGCCCTGAGAGGGCTGAAAAATCCATCGAAAGCAGTCAGACGATAAAATATTTCCGCTGTCACAGGACAGTATGAAACCTCCCGGACCGGAGATACTGGATTTACCAGTTCGCGGCGGGAGGTTTTTTATATGCAGAATAAAGTGGAGATCTGCGGGGTGAACACCGCCAGACTGAAGGTGCTGAAAAGTGATGAGATGCAGGCGCTGCTGCTGCGGGTGAAGGCGGGGGACATGCAGGCCCGGGACGAGCTGATCCGGGGGAATCTTCGGCTGGTGCTGTCGGTGATCCAGAAATTCACCAACCGGGGGGAGAACGTGGACGATCTGTTTCAGGTGGGGTGCATCGGGCTGATCAAGGCCATCGACAACTTCGACGTGGGTCTGAACGTAAAGTTCTCCACCTACGGTGTGCCCATGATCGTGGGGGAGATCCGCCGCTACCTCCGGGACAACAGCGCCATTCGGGTCTCCCGCTCCATGCGGGACACCGCCTATAAGGTGCTGCAGGCCAAGGAGGCCTATCTGGCCCAGCACCAGAAGGAGCCCACTGTGGAGGAGATCGCCGCCATACTGGGTATACGGCGGGAGGATGTGGTCTTCGCCCTTGACGCCATTCTGGAGCCTATCTCCCTCTATGAGCCCATATACTCCGACAGCGGAGACACGGTCTGCGTCATGGATCAGGTGCGGGACACCAAGAACACGGACGAGCGCTGGATGGAGCGCATCGCCCTGAAGGAGGCGGTGGGACACCTGACGGAGCGGGAGAGAAAGATCCTGTCCATGCGGTTTTTTCAGGGCAAGACCCAGATGGAGGTGTCCTCTGAGATCGGCATCTCTCAGGCGCAGGTGTCCCGCCTGGAGAAGAACGCCCTGCGCCAGATCAGAAAAGAACTATAAAGGGATAATGCTTTATAAGAAAATACGAAAGCTCAAAGAGGAGCACAGTTCGCGCAGGCCAGCCCGACTTTTTCGTCAGAAATCGAGGGCTGGCCTGCGTGCATCCTGACTCGAAAAAGTGGCTTTGACACTTTTTCGACTATCCAAGCGCCACGTCCAAAATCATCATCAGCAGAAAGCCGACCATAACGCCCAGCGTGCCGCTGTGTCCGCCGGACGGGGGGCTGGCCTCCGGGATCAACTCCTCTACCACTACATAAAGCATACAGCCGGCGGCGAAGGACAACAGCCAGGGCAGCAGGGCGTGTACCGTCCCTGCCGCCAGAACGGTCAGCAGGGCGAACACCGGCTCCACCAGTCCGGAGGCCGTGCCCATGAGGAAGGCCCGGCCCCGGCCCATTCCTTCCTGCCGCAGGGGGAGAGAGATGGCGGCCCCTTCGGGGAAGTTCTGGATGCCGATCCCGGCGGCCAGAGCAAGGGCGGAGGCCATCATGGCCGGGTCCTCTCCTCGGGCGGCCAGGGCGCAGGCCACCCCCACCGCCATGCCCTCCGGGATGTTGTGCAGGGTGACCGCCAGCACCAGCATGGCGGTGCGCCGCCGGGAGGTGTGTCCCGGGGCGCAGTGAAAGCTCTCGGGGGAGAGCCGGGGCAGCAGCTCCCCCATGGCCAGAAGAAAGACGATCCCCAGCACCGACCCGCCGGCGGCGGGCAGCCAGCCGGGCAGTCCAAGCTCCTGCGCCGTCTCTATGGCGGGGATGAGCAGCGACCACATGCTGGAGGCGATCATCACCCCCGCGGCAAAGCCCAGCATGATCCGCTGGAGCACGGGGGAGGCAGCCCCCCGGAAGAAGAATACAACGGCCGCGCCTGCGGCGGTCATCAGGGCGGTGAACCCGGTGCCCGCGGCGGCCCATAACAGTGCGTGCGTCACAATGAAGGTCCTTTCTGCCGGTGCGGAAGGGCCGCCCGGCGGTTATTTCCAGTTCAGACTATGAGACAACCGCCGTGCGGGTGTGCGCCGGAGGGGGAAGCAGCTGTGAAAAAAGAGAAAACTTTTTTTCACCCCCTATGCAAATGGGAAGAAATATATTACAATAGACAGGAATCAAAAATGCCGTTTCCGGGTCCCGCTGCGAGGGCCGGGACAGGAAGAAAGCTGAGGAGTGGTTTGAAATGGAGCAGCCGAAGTATAGGCGCGTCCTGCTGAAGATCAGCGGCGAGGCTCTGGCGGGGGATGCCTCCCGCGGGCTGGACTTTCAGGTGATCGGGCAGGTCTGCGATGTGATCAAGCGCTGTGTGGATATGGGCGTTGAGGTAGGCGTCGTGGTGGGCGGCGGCAACTTCTGGCGCGGGCTGAAGGACGGCGGCGACAAGATGGTGCGGGTCCGGGCCGACCACATGGGGATGCTGGCTACGGTGATCAACGCTCTGGCTGTGGCCGACGTGCTGGAGCAGAAGGGCGTTGAGGTGCGGGTGCAGACCGCCATTGAGATGCACTCCGTGGCCGAACCGTATATCCGCTCCCGGGCTATCCGCCATCTGGAGAAGGGCCGGGTGGTCATCTTCGGCTGTGGCACCGGCAACCCCTTCTTCTCCACGGACACCGCCGCCGTTCTGCGGGCGGCGGAGATCGATGCCGACATCATTCTGCTGGCCAAGAACATCGACGGCGTATACTCCGCCGACCCGAAGAAGGACCCCACCGCGGTGAAATACGACTCCATCTCTTACGACGACGTGCTGGCCCAGCACCTGCAGGTGATGGATTCCACCGCCACCTCCCTGTCCATGGACAACAAGATCCCGGTGCTGTTGTTCGCTCTGAAGGACCCGGAGAACATCATCCGCGCCGTGATGGGCGAAAAGATCGGAACGGTTGTAGAGGGATAAGCCCTTTGAGAATCGAAATAAGAAAGGAAGTTATCACATGACCCCTGAGATCAAGGTGTACGACGAGAGAATGCTGAAGACCATCGAGGTCGTCAAGTCCAATTACGCTGCCGTCCGCGCCGGCCGGGCCAACGCCGCCGTGCTGGACCGCATTCAGGTGGAGTACTAC
>CAKUHV010000003.1 GCA_934659445.1 uncultured Oscillospiraceae bacterium
ACCACGCCAACTCCGGCAAGCAGTATCTGGAGCAGATCCGCATCGCCAAGGAGGTGCTGCACTCCAAGCGCCACTCCGGCGACATCGACCGGCTGGTGAAGGGCCTGATGATCGAAAGCTACATCGAGGACGGAAATCAGAAGATCACCGAGTGCACCTACGGCAAGAGCATCACCGACCCCTGCCTGGGCTGGGAGAAGACCCAGCGGCTGGTGCTGGAGCTGGCGGAGCTGCTGTAGGGCGTCCCCGGACACAGAAATGCAGGAATACAAAACGGCCCGGATACATAGTATCCGGGCCGTTTTATTTCAAGTCAGGGCGCATATGCGGGGCTTCCCGTGTGTGCGCCCCTTGTCTCGTGTTCAAGCCCTCTTCTGTTACATCCTGTCTAATGTAAACTCCGCTCCGATATAAGACTTATGATCCCCTTCTTCCAAGATCCAGAAGTATACCCGATATGTTCCCGGAGGGATCTCGCCGTAGACCTCTCCCCAATTGAAAGCCCTTTCTTTTGTTTCACCTATTTCAAGCGGCTGGGCCTCGATCGCCGGCCCCTCCATTCTCTGATCCTCATTCTGTTTTTCCATGGTATACCATGCATCTTTTGCTTTTCTCTCCATCGCCCATTCGTATGGATAATACCAGATCGTCTCATTGGTTTGATTGGAAAAAAAGAATCTTCAAGCACTTTTTCTCATGATCGATTGCCTTTACTTCTAACCGGATCCCCTCATGTTCCGTCAGGACCACTTGTGATGGGTTCTTTCTATTTACGTTGTGGATCAAAACTGCACAGCCTATCAAAAGTATCATGACAATCCCTGTAAAAACAGCGTTTTTCTTCATGACCCACCCTCCTTCGCGCTATTTCAATGAGCATTTTACTTTTCAGTCCCGATCCATAAGCTTCCTCAATCCCATTTTATATTAGCGCACAGCAGCAGTAAAGGCAATGCCAGCCGCGCCCGCACTCGGACTGCCCCTTCATAAAAAATCCGCCCTCAACAGGGGGCGGATTTTGTCTTTCTCTTATTCCTCGGACAGAGCCTTGGCGGCGGCGATGGCCTTCTCCTGGGCTGCGGGGGGGCAATCCTCGTAGCGCACAAAGTGGAAGGTGTAGCTGCCCCGGGACTGGGTCATAGCCCGCAGGTCGATGGCATAGCTCATCATCTCGGCCATGGGGACCTCGGCCTCGATGATCTGCTCGCCGCCCTCGGTGGGGGTCATGCCCATGACGCGGCCGCGGCGCTTGTTCAGGTCGCCGATCACGTCGCCCATGTAGCTGTCGGGCACGGTGACCTTCAGCTCGCCCACGGGCTCCAGCAGGACGGGGTTGGCCTCGGGCATGGCGGCCTTATAGGCCAGCTGAGCGGCGGTCTTAAAGGCGATCTCGGAGGAGTCCACGGGGTGGTAGCTTCCGTCGTACAGCACGGCCTTCAGGTTCACCACGGGGTAGCCCGCCAGAGGACCGTGGACCACGGCCTCCTTGATGCCCTTCTCAACGGCGGGGAAGAAGTTGCGGGGCACGGAGCCGCCGAACACCTCCTCGGCGAAGACGACCTCCTCCTGCTCGGGGTTGGGCTCGAAGCGGATCCACACATCGCCGAACTGGCCGCTGCCGCCCGTCTGCTTCTTGTGGCGGCCCTGCTTGGAAACGGTCTTGCGGATCTTCTCGCGGTAGGGCACCCGGGCCTCCTTCAGCTCGGCGTCCACATTGAAGCGGCTCTTCAGCTTGGACACCAGCACGTCCACCTGAATGTCGCCGGCGGCGTAGATGACCATCTGATGGGTCTCGGCATTGTTCACGGTGTAGAAGGAGGGGTCCTCCTCGTTCAGGCGGTTCAGGCCCTGAGCCACCTTATCCTCCTGGCCCCGGGTCTTGGGGGCGATGGCCACGGAGTAGCAGGGCTCGGCGAAGGGCAGCTCCTTCAGGGAGACCACCTTCCGGGGGTCGCACAGGGTGTCGCCGGTCTTGACCCGGTCCATCTTGCCGATGGCGCCGATGTCGCCGCAGCCCAGCACCTTGACCTCTTCCGCTTTCTTGCCCCGCATGTTGTACAGGCGGCCCAGCTTCTCGGTGACGCCGGTGCGGGAGTCCACCAGAGACAGGTCGGAGGTGATCTCGCCGGACAGGACCTTGATAAAGGAGTACTTGCCGTACTGGTCGGAGACGGTCTTGAACACGAAGGCAGTGGGCACGCCGCCGGGGGAGACCACGAAGGGCTCGCTCTCGCCGTCCTGAGTGGTGGCCTTGTGGTAGTTGCCCTCCATGGGGTTGGGCAGCAGCTCCACGATCTGGTCCAGCAGCATCAGGGTGCCCAGATTGCCGATGGCGGAGCCGCACAGGACCGGGAACAGAGACAGCTCCCGCACGCCCTGACGCAGGCCCTGGATCATCTCGGGGTAAGTAAAGTCCTCGCCGCCGAAGAACTTCTCCATGAACTCCTCGCTGGTCTCGGCCACGGACTCCTTCAGGGCGTCGTTGAACTCGGTGACCACGTCCTCCTTGCCGGCGGGGATCCCGATCTCCACCCGCTTGCCCTTCTGCATCTCATAGGCACGCTTGTTCAGCACGTCGATGATGCCGGTGACCTTATGGCTGTCGTCCCAAATGGGGATGACGATGGGGGCCACCTTGTTGCCGAACTTCTCGCGCAGCTTTTCAAAGGTGGCGTTGTAGTCGGAGTTGTCCTCGTCCACCTTGGAGATGTAGATAAAGCGGGGCATATTCCGCTCCTCGCAGTACTTCCACGCCTTCTCCAGGCCAACGGACAGGCCGTCCTTGGCGGAGCAGACGATAACGGCGGCGTCGGCGGCCCGCAGGGCGGCCACAGTCTCGCCGGCGAAGTCGAAGCCGCCCGGAGTGTCCAGGATATTGATCTTGCAGCCCTTATATTCCACGGGAGCCACCGCGGTGGTGATGGAGATCTGACGCTTGGTCTCCTCGGGGTCGTAGTCGCAGACAGTGTTGCCGTCTACGGCGCGGCCCATACGGTCGATGGCGCCGGTGAGGAACAGCATGCTCTCTGCCAGGGCGGTCTTGCCGTTTCCGCTGTGACCCAGCAGACAGACGTTGCGGATGTTTTGTACGGAATAGCTCATGATCTTGTTTCCACTCCTTAATTTTGGACTATGTTCACGGCCTCAGAAAATCCCAGCTTCGGGGGCCAGTACACGCTGATAGACATTATACACGAAAAACGCCGCCGTGACAACTCTTTTTTTGTGTCCCGACCAGGAAAATATCCAACCCGGCGGAAACCGGAGAGCGGATTTTTCTTGCAAAACGACAAAGATCCCCCGGCAAAGCCGGGGGATCCATCCGAGACAGTCGAAAAAGCAGCAGCACGTGTAGATACGGGAAGGAAGATAGTTACGAAAGAAACCCAGGAAGGGTGTCTTTCGTTTTTGATCATAAGATTTTGGAACTTTTTCAAAGTTTCAAAATCTTCGTCAGCTTGTCAAAAAGACTTTTTTGACAAGCTGAGATCCCTCGGCTGAGCCGAGGGATCCAGACTTTGGAATGCGATTCAGTTTTCCTCGCTGTACCAGTCCAGCGTGAGGGGCAGATCCTCCGCCCCGGAGGTCTCCGCCGTCAGCAGCCAGGCGGCCATATCGCAGGTGCCCATCTGGGGCACGCGGCGCAGGACGGCGGCCGTCAAGCCGCTCCCGTCCCGGATCAGGCTGAGGATCTCGTGGTACACGGAGCCGCTGGTCTCGGTGACCACAACGGCCACCAGCTGATTATCCCCGTCGAACCACGTCTGGTCGTACCGGGCAAATCCGTCGGTCAGCCCTTCGGTGTCCAGCTGGGTCAGCAGGTCGTCCAGCTCCGCCCGGCTGCGCAGGAGACACGCCTTCGGGGCCAGCTCCTCCCGCCAGGTCACCCGGACCCGGGCGGCGCTGGCCAGGGGCAGCTCCACGGCGGCGGAGGTCCCGGCGAAGGAAGGGGTATCGCCGCCGGCGGAATCGATCCCTCCGTTGGGCAAACCTGTCTCGTCCGTCCTTCCGTCTGGAGCGGATGCCTGCTCCCCCGGGTCCATTTTCGTGCCGCCGGCACTTCTGACGGCCTTTTCCCCGTCGGTCTGCTCGCCGCTGCCGTGGGCGGAGGCGGCATAGAGGGCGGTGCTGTTGTCCCCGTAGTCCGCGGCCTTCTGCTTATGGGCGGCGGCGTCGGAGGACGGGTCGTAAGACGAGGCGGGGGCCGCCGCGCCGGTGCTGTTCCCCGATGTGGGGGCGGCGCTGCCCATGCCGATGGAGCCGGCGGCAAACCGCACCACGCCCACGCACAGCAGGGCGCAGGCGGCGGTAGTCAGCAGCTTCTTCACCCGTGGGCGGCGGAACAGGGGGATCACCCCGGTCCGCGGCTCCGCCTTCACCCGCTCCATCACGGCCCGGGCAAAGCCCTCCGGCGGCTCGCTCTCTCCCACGGCGTTCAGGGCGGCGCGGTCCTCCGCCATGGCGGCATAGAGGGCGCGGCAGCCGGGACACTGGGCCAGATGCTGGTTCAGGGTCTGCCGGGCCTGGGGGGAGATCTGGCCGTCTATCGCGGTGCTGATCAGCTCCAGATATTCTTCACAGTGTTCCATTGTGCACCCTCCTTTCTCTGCCCCGGAAGGGGCTTTTTTGCTCTTTCGATCACTTAGACGGCGGCGGGACGGAAAGGTTCCCGTTTTTCTCCAGATATTTTTTCAAGGCCAGCCGCGCCCGGGCGATGCGGGACTTCACCGTGCCCAGATCCAGCTGCAGGGCCTGTCCGATCTCCTGATAGCTCAGACCGGACAGCTCCCGCATGACCAGCACCTGCCGGTGGTGGTCGGGCAGGGCGGCCAGTCCCTCCTCCACCGCCTGCTTCAGCTCCCGGCGGAGGGTCTCCCCCTCCGGATCCTGCCGGGGGTCGGCGGGCTCGGCCCAGCCGCTTTCCTCGTCGTCCATAGAGGGGCCGCCCTCCACCCCCTGGCGGCGCTTTTTCCGCCGGAGGAAGTCCAGACAGGCGTTGCCCGCCAGGCGGTAGACCCAGGTGGCAAAGCTGCTGTCCCCCTTAAAGCCGGACAAGCCCCGCCAGGCGTTGAGGAACGCCTCCTGGGCCAGATCCTGGCCGTCCTCGGGGTCGCCGGTCATGCGCAGGCACAGGGTGTAGATCCGTTTTTGGTTGTCCAGCACAAGCTGTTCAAAGGCGTCCTGATCTCCGGCTCTGGCCCGGGCGACCATCTCCTGCTCGGTCACGGCGCTCCCTCCTCTCCCGGCGTATGGGATGCCGGCGGCTCAGCACAGCTGGCGCCGGATCTCTTCGGTGATGCGGTAGACGTCCGCAAGGGTGGTGATGCGGACGATCTGCTCCTTAAAATGTCCCGCCCGGGGCACGCCCTTCAGATACCAGGCATACTGCTTCCGGGCCTCCAGACAGGCGATCTTCTCCCCCTTGACGGCGGCGGCCATCTCAAACTGCCGCACGGCGGCGTCGCACCGCTGCTCCAGAGGAGGCAGGTCGGGGATGGGCCGCCCCTCCAGGGCGGCTTTGCACTGGGCAAAGATCCAGGGGTTGCCCAGGGCCCCGCGGCCCACCATGGCGATGTCCGCCCCGGTGCGGGCCAGGATGCGGGGGGCGTCCTCCCCCCGGAAAATGTCGCCGTTGGCCATCACCGGGATGTGCACCGCCTGCTTCACCTTGGCGATCCAGTCCCAGTCCGCCGCTCCGGCGTACATCTGGGCCCGGGTGCGGCCGTGGACGGCGATGGCGGCGGCCCCGGCCTGCTCCATGGCCCGGGCGAACTCCACGCAGTTGATAGAGCCGCTGTCCCAGCCCAGGCGGAACTTCACCGTCACCGGCCGATTTGCCCCGCGGATCACCGCCTCCAGCACCTTCACCGCCAGCTCCGGCGTGCGCATCAGGCCGGAGCCGTCCCCGGAATTGGCCACCTTGGGCACGGGACAGCCCATATTGATGTCGATGATGTCCGCGCCGGAGATCCGGGCGGCGATGGCCGCCCCCTCCTGCATACACACGGGGTCGCTGCCGAAGATCTGGGCAGCAAAAGGGCGCTCCCCCTCCCCCCGTGCCAGCAGAGGGACGGACTTTTTGTCCTGATAGCACAGGGCCTTGGCGCTGACCATCTCCGTACAGGTCAGCCCCGCCCCCTGCTCCCGGCAGATGGTGCGGAAGGCCGCGTCCGTCACTCCCGCCATGGGGCCCAGCGCCAGGGGCGTTTCGATCTTTACTCCGCCGATGGATACCATAGGGACGCGCCCTCCTTTCCGCAAAACTCTGCCGCATATTGTAACACAGGCCGCCGGGGATGGCAAGCGGGGTGCGGCTGGCGCAAGGACACGAAAGCTCCGTCCCGTTTTCCCCGGGAACGCGGCAAATTTGCAGTTGTTTTTTCCGCCGGGAATTGCTATAATAGAATACTCTTAATATGGGGTATCATCTGCAATTGTATCGCCCCCTCCGCCGCACAGACCGGCCAGCAGGGGTATGGACGAAAAGAAAGGGTGTTCTGCATTGAATCGCAAGCTGACTCAATTGCTCCAGCCCAGTGCCCAGCTGTATTTTCTCTGTCTGATCCTGTTCACCCTGGGTACCTGCTTCTTCAGCCCCTATCTGGCTGCGGGGGAGGCCGTGGTGGTGATCCTGCTGGGCCTTTACAACCGCCGCAGCCGCCGGACCCGGCAGAAGGCCATTCAGAAGTATCTGGACAATGTGACCGGCAACGTGGAGCAGGCCTCCAAGGACTCGGTGACCAACGCCCCCCTGCCCATGCTCATCTTCCGGCCGGAGAGCGGGGACATCATCTGGAGCAACGACCGCTTTCTGAGCATCGCCGGGGAGCGGGAGCACCTGTACGACTCCAAGCTGTCCAGCGTGGCCCCCGGCTTTGACGCCCGGTGGCTGGTGGAGGGCAAGAGCCAGTGCCCCGGCGAGGTGGCCCTGGGGGAGAAAAAATTTCTGGTGTTCGGCGGCCTGGTGCGCACGGGCAACCGGGGCAGCATGGGCTTTCTGGCCAGCACCTACTGGGTGGACGTCACAGCCTTCTGCGCCGACCGGGACCGGTATCTGGCCTCCCGCCCGGTGGCGGCGGTGCTGCTGATCGACAACTACGAGGATCTGATGAAGAACCTGTCGGAGAACGAGCGCTCCGCCATCATGTCCGCCATCAACACCCATCTGGACGCCTGGACGGCGGGCACTCACGGCCTGCTGCGGCGGCTGGAGCGGGAGCGCTACCTGTTCATCTTCGAGGAGCGGTATCTCCCCGCCATGGCGGAGAAGAAGTTCGACCTGCTGGACCTGGTGCGGCAGGTAAAGAATCCCAGCGGCATCAACGCCTCCATGTCCATCGGCATCGGCAAGGGGGCCGACTCCTTCCAGGAGCTGCTGCAGCTGGCCAACCAGTCCATCGAGATGGCCCTGTCCCGGGGCGGCGACCAGGCCGTGGTGCGGGACAAGGAGAGCTTTGAGTTCTACGGCGGCCGCGCCAAGGAGACGGAGAAGCGCACCAAGGTGAAAAGCCGGGTGATGGCCAACTCCCTGTGCGCCCTGCTGTCCGACTCCTCCAACGTGTTCATCATGGGTCACCGCATGGCGGACAACGACTGCATCGGCGCCGCCGCCGGCGTGTTCGCCGCCGCACGGAAGCTGGGCGTGCCCGCCCACATCATCCGGGAGGCGGGCGCCGTCCCCGCCCAGGAGCTGGTGGACCATCTGGCCGCCCTGCCCGAGTACCGGGACGGCTTCCTGTCCGCCGCCGACGCCAAGGCTCTGGCGGACGAGCGTTCCCTTGTGGTGGTGGTAGACACCAACCGGCCGGAGCAGGTGCAGGCGCCGGAGCTGCTGCAGCTGTGCTCCCGTGTGGCGGTGATCGACCACCACCGCCGGGCCGCCACCTACATCGAGGGGGCCGCCCTGAACTACCATGAGCCCTATGCCTCCTCCGCCAGCGAGCTGGTGACCGAGCTTTTGCAGTGCATTATGGAGCCGGCGGACCTGCTGCGGGCCGAGGCCGAGGCCCTGCTGGCCGGCATCGTGCTGGACACCAAGAACTTTACCATGCGCACCGGCGGCCGCACCTTCGAGGCGGCGGCCTTCCTCCGCCGCTCCGGCGCGGACACGGCCGAGGTGAAAAAGCTGTTCCAGAACGATCTGGAGGATACCATCGCCAAATACTCCATCATCCAGAACGCCCACCTGTACCGGGATCACATCGCCGTGGCGGTGTCGGAAAAGCCGGTGGGCCGGGTGATCGCCGCCCAGGCGGCGGACGAGCTGCTGAACATCATCGGCATCGACGCGTCCTTCGTCCTTGCCCCCGACGGGGATCGGGTGAACATCTCCGCCCGCTCCATGGGGGACGTGAACGTCCAGGTGGTGCTGGAGGCCCTTGGCGGCGGCGGCAATGCCGAGGCCGCCGGCGGCCAGGCGACGGGCAAGTCCGTTCAGGACGTGGCCCGGGCGCTGATGCAGGCCATCGACCAATATCTGAAGGGGTAAAACCCGAATATGCAAGCCCACCCGATCCCGGCATCCGGCCGGGCCGGAAAAAGAACCACATTTAGGAGGAAACGAATATGAAAGTCATTTTACAGCAGGATGTGCGCGGCCAGGGCAAGAAGGGCCAGCTGGTGGAGATCTCCGACGGCTACGCCCGCAACTTCCTTCTGCCCCGCAAGCTGGCTGTGCCCGCCACCGCCGAGAACATCAACACCATGAAGCAGCAGGAGAAGGCCCGTCAGGCCCAGATGGCCGCCGAGAAGGCGGAGGCCCAGGCTCTGGCCGAGAAGCTGCAGGGCATCCAGGTGAAGCTGGCCGCCAAGGCCGGCGAGGGCGGCCGCCTGTTCGGCGCCGTCACCAGCAAGGAGATCGCCGAGGCCCTGTCCGCCCAGTTCGGCCTGAACATCGCCAAGACCAAGCTGGTGCTGGACGAGCCCATCAAATCCTGCGGCGGCTACCAGATCAAGGCCAAGCTGGGCTATGAGATCGTGGGCACGGTAAACGTGCTGGTGGTCGAGGGATAATTCAAATGAAGCGGCAAAGCCGCTTCATTTGACTCAAGATGCACGCAGACCGCCCCTCGATTTCTCACGAAAAAGTCGGGCCGGTCTGCGTGAGAAGTGTCATTTCCGCCGCACATGTCGGCGGAAATGACGGATCAAAGCCTTATTCCGCCACCTGCGGGTGGCGGAACTCCCTGCGGGAGGGCTTTTTGAATCTATGATCGGCCATAGAAAGAGAAGGTGATCCCATGGCGTTTGAGGAAGATCAGCTGCTGCTGCGGCAGATGCCCCACAGCGTAGAGGCGGAGCAGGCCGTGCTGGGCTCTATGCTCATCGACTCCCGGTGCGTGCCGGAGGTCATCGATCAACTGCGCCCCGACGACTTCTATCTCCGCCAGAACCGGGAGATCTACGAGGCCATCTACTCCATGTTCAACTACTCCATGACCATCGACCCGGTCACGGTGCTGGAGAACATGAAGAAAAACGGCACCTATGACGAGGCCACCTCCCGGGGCTACGTCCTTCAGCTCATGGACACCACCCCCACTGCGGCCAACGTGAAGGAGTATGTGTCCATTCTGAAGGACAAGACCCTGCTGCGCCGGGTGGCGGAGACGGCGGGGGAGCTGACCGCCCAGATCCAGCAGGGCACCGAAACGGGCCAGGATATGCTGGAGATGGCCGAGCAGCGCATCTACGCCATCCGCCAGGGCCGGGCCGCCCGGGGACTGACCCCCATCTCTCAGGTGGTCATCGAGGCGTATGAGCGCCTGAACGAGCTGGCCGCCAGCGACAGCGCCATCCCCGGCCTGTCCACCGGTCTGGTGGATCTGGACCGGGCCATCTCCGGTCTGAACAAGTCCGACCTGATCCTGCTGGCCGCCCGTCCCGGCATGGGCAAGACCTCCATGGCCCTGAACATCCTGCTGGAGGCGGGAAAGAAGTCGGGGAAAAACGTGGTGTTCTTCTCTTTGGAAATGAGCCGGGAGCAGCTGGCCCTGCGGCTGATCTCCAGCGAGTGCTTTGTGGACAACAAGAAGCTGGTCACCGGCAAGCTCACCGACGAGGACTGGGAGAAGGTTGCCGCCGCCGCCGACTCTCTGAACCAGTCCAAGATCCTCATCGACGACGACTCCACCGTCACCGTGGCGGACATCAACGCCAAGTGCCGCCGGGTGGAGAACCTGGGACTGGTGGTCATCGACTACCTCCAGCTGATGCAGTCCGCCGGGGGCAAGGCCCGCGCTGGGGACAACCGGCAGCAGATCGTGTCCGACATCTCCCGCTCCCTGAAGATCATGGCCAAGGAGCTGAACGTGCCCGTTCTGTGCCTGTCCCAGCTGTCCCGCGCCAACGAGAGCCGCACGGACAAGCGCCCCATGCTGTCCGACCTGCGTGAGTCGGGCGCCATCGAGCAGGACGCCGACATCGTCATGTTCCTCTACCGGGAGGGGTATTACAACAAGGACACGGAGAACCCCAATCTGGCCGAGTGCATCATCGCCAAGAACCGCCACGGCGAGACCCGCACCGTAGAGCTGCAGTGGCTGCCGGAGTTCACCACCTTCGGCAACATGGAGTGGCGGCAGGAGGAGTATTAAGGCTCCTCCGCAGAAAAATCCCGCAATAAACCGCAGGGGCGGATATTATCCGCCCGCCCTTACGGAACGCCCCCTCATACTGCCCTGCGGGTTCAAATCCAAGCCCCCCCTTGGGGCGACCTCAAATCTTTCCGGCAGGGATATGCTCCCTGCTCCCGCCGAAGGGTGGATCTATTATGCTGGAGCCGGCAGAGAAGCTGATCGCAGAATACAAGATGCTGCCCCCGGGGACAAAGGTGCTGTGCGCCCTGTCCGGGGGGTCAGACTCCGTATGTCTGCTGCACCTTCTGTACCGGCTGCGGCGCAGGCTGGACATCCGGGTGGCCGCCGCCCACTACAACCACTGTCTGCGGGGGGCGGAGTCTGACCGGGACGAGCAGTTCGTCCGGGAGTTCGTGGCCCAGTGCTGCGGCCCCGACCGCAGCCCCGGCCCCCTGGGCGTGGCCCAGCCCCTGCCGGATGTAGAGCTGACCGTGGGCCGGGGGGACGTGGCCGCCCGGGCGGCCCAGACCAAACAGGGCATCGAGGAGACCGCCCGGCAGATGCGATACGACTTCCTTCAGCAGGCGGCCCGGGAGCTGGACTGCACCGTGATCGCCACCGCCCACAACGCCGACGACAACGCAGAGACGGTGCTGCTGCACCTGATGCGGGGCACAGGGCTGCGGGGGCTGGGGGGCATCCCCCCGGTGCGGGACAACATCGTCCGCCCCCTGCTGACCACCACCCGGGAGGAGATCGAGGCCTACCTCCGCGCCCAGGGGCTGCCCTGGGTAGAGGACAGCACCAACCGCAGCGACCGGTATCTCCGCAACCGGGTGCGCCACCAGGTGATCCCCGTTCTGCGCCGCGCCGCTCCCGACTTCGACCGCAGGCTGATCGAATGCTCCGCCGCGATCCGGAAGGACGAGAGCTATCTGGAGCAGCTGGCCGGTCAGGCCGTCTCCGGCGCGTTGGAAGAAAGCGGCCGTCTGACCCTCTCTGCTGCCGCAGTGGGGCGGCAGGCTGACCCCATCGCCCTGCGGTGCGCCCGCCTGCTGATGACCCGGGCCCGTAACGGCGACAGCCGCTGCACCGCCGCCCACCTGCGGGCCCTGGTGGGGCTGTGCCGCAGTGATGACCCCTCCGCCCGTATCGACCTGCCCGGAGATCTGACCGCCCGGCGGGAGTACGACCTGCTGGTGCTGGATCAAAAGCCCCCCTCCCCCCTGGACACAGGGGAGATCGCGCTCCCCCTTCCCGGCGAGACAGACTGGGGCGGCTGGCACATCGCCTGTACCCGGGAGACCTACGCCGGCCAGCCCTTCGCCCCCCGGGACTTCTGGCTGGACGGCGGCCTGACCGCCCTGACGGTGCGGCCCCGCCGCACGGGGGACACCCTGGCCCCGCCGGGGCGCCATGAGAAGAGCCTGAAGCGCTGGTTCATCGACGAAAAGGTCCCCGCCCACCGGCGGGAGCAGATCCCTGTCCTGGCGGCGGGGCGGGCCGCGGCCGCCGTGTGCGGCCTGGGCCCCGACCGGCGGCATATCCCGGCGGTGGGGAGCGCCGCCTGGCACGTCATTCTGACCGAGAGACAGTCCCCGTCCCCATCCGGGGCAGGCGGAAATAAAAGTCAAACACGAAAGTGAGAGGAAACACTATGCTGGAGAAAAACATTGAAAAGGTCCTGCTGACTGAAGATCAGCTGGAGCAGCGCATCAGGGAGCTGGGCGCTGAGATCACCCGGGACTATCAGGGGAAGGAGCTTGTGCTGGCGGCAGTACTGCGGGGCTCCTATGTGTTCATGGCCGACCTGACCCGGGCCATCGATCTGCCCCTGACCGTGGACTTCATGGCCGTGTCCTCCTATGGCGCGGGCACCGTCAGCTCCGGTCAGGTGGAGATCAAGAAGGACCTGTCCGACCCCATCGAGGGCAAGGACCTGCTGATCGTCGAGGACATCCTGGACTCCGGCAACACCCTTTACTACTTAATGGACGTGCTGTCCGCCCGGCACCCGGCCTCCATCCGCATCTGCACCCTGCTGGACAAGCCGGAGCGGCGGGTCAAGCCCATCAAGGCGGATTACGCCGGCTTTGTCATTCCCGATGCCTTTGTGGTGGGCTACGGTCTGGACTACGCGGAGAAATACCGCAACCTGCCCTATGTGGGCGTACTCAAGCCGGAGGTCTATCAGGGCTGAGCCCCTGACCTGCGGGGAAAGGACGTGAGCGTTTGAAGCGAATGTCGGGACGGGATCTGTCCCTTTATCTGGCCGTGGTGCTGGTGTTCTTTATGGTGGTGAACATGATCCAGGGCATGGACCGCCAGGACGACCCCAGCTACAGCCAGATCCGCACCTATTTTGAGCAGGAGCGGGTCAAGCGCTTTCAGCTGAAGGACGACACCCTGACGCTGGAGCTGCGGGGTGAGGGAGACGCCGTCTCCACCGTCACCTGCCAGCTGGGGGACACCCGGCTGTTTTACGACGACCTGCGGGAGCTGATCGACGCCCAGCGGCAGAAGGGGATCATCGAGGATTACAACATCCTGCCGGGGGTGGAGAGCGCCTGGTGGTACTCCCTGCTGCCCTATGTGGTCACTCTGGGCGGGCTGGCCCTGCTGTGGTACTTTATGGCGCTGCGCCGGGGCTCCGGCGGGGGCGACGGCGGGCCGGGCCCCAACCGGTTCAGTCGGGCCAAGGCCACCTTTGCCGACGATCTGGGCAAGAAGGTCACCTTTCAGGACGTGGCCGGAGCCGACGAGGAGAAGGAGGAGCTGCAGGAGGTGGTGGACTTCCTGCGGGACCCGGAGAAGTACACCGCCCTGGGGGCCCGCGTGCCCAAGGGCGTGCTGCTGGTGGGCCCCCCGGGCACTGGCAAGACCCTGATCGCCAGGGCGGTGGCCGGCGAGGCCGGGGTGCAGTTCCTGTCCATCTCCGGCTCCGCCTTTGTGGAGCTGTATGTGGGCGTGGGCGCCAGCCGGGTGCGGGACCTGTTCGAGCAGGCCAAGAAGGACGCCCCGGCCATCGTGTTCATTGACGAGATCGACGCCGTGGGCCGCCAGCGGGGCACCGGTCTGGGCGGCGGCCACGATGAGCGGGAACAGACCCTGAATCAGCTGCTGGTAGAGATGGACGGCTTCTCCGCCAACGAGGGGGTCATCGTCATGGCGGCCACCAACCGCCCGGACATCTTGGACCCCGCCCTGCTGCGGCCCGGCCGGTTCGACCGGCAGATCTATGTGGGTCTCCCCGACATCAGGGGCCGGGAGGAGATCCTGAAGGTCCACGCCCGGAAGAAGCCCCTGGCCGAGGACGTATCCCTGAAGGAGCTGGCCGGGGCCACCGCCGGCTTTACCGGGGCCGACCTGGAGAACCTGCTGAACGAGGGGGCCCTGCTGGCCGCCCGGGAGGGCAAGCCCTATCTCACCCGGGAGGCTCTGCGTCAGGCCATGATGAAGGTGATCGCCGGGCCGGAGAAGCGCAGCCGGGTGCAGACGGAGCACACCCGCCGCCTGACCGCCTATCACGAGGCGGGCCACGCCGTGGTCATCCACGAGATGACCACCCAGGACCCCGTCCACCAGATCACCATCGTGCCCCGGGGCATGGCCGGGGGGATGACCGTGTCCCTGCCCACGGAGGACCGGGCCTATCTGTCCAAGAAGGAGCTGGAGGAACGCATTGCCGTCTGTCTGGGCGGACGGGCCGCCGAGCAGCTGGTGCTGGGGGACATCTCCACCGGCGCCTCCAGCGACATCCAGAAGGCCACCTCCACCGCCCGGGCCATGGTGACCAAATACGGCATGAGCGACCGGCTGGGCTCGGTGGCCTATGCCAGCGAAAATGACGAGGTATTCATCGGCCGCACCATGGGCCACACCCAGAACTACTCCGAGGAGGTGGCCGCCGCCATCGACGAGGAGGTCAAGGCCATCGTGGACCGGGCCTACGCCCGGTGCGAGGCCATCCTGACGGAGAAGCGGCCGGAGCTGGAGCTGACCGCCCGCTACCTGCTGGACCACGAGACCATGGAGGCCGATGTGTTCGCCAGGGTCTTTACCGACCCCGGCGCGGAGGAATTCGCCCCCTACCGCCAGCAGAAGGACTGAGCACGCAGCCGCCCCGGGGAAACCCCCGGGGCGGCTTATTCCGGGACAGAATACAAGGAGAAACAGACCCTATGCAGCTTTTGATCGTAGCCGCCCTGGCGGCGGCGGCCGGCGCGGTACAGAACATCGCCGGCTTCGGTGCCGGCATCATTTTGATGCTGGTGTTCCCCTATTTTTACGGGATACTGGGCGCCCCCGCCCTGAACATCGCCATCTGCACCCTGATGACCGTGATGCTGGCCATCCGCTACCACAGGTACCTGCGCCTGCGGGATGTCGCCGCCCCTCTGCCCTGCTTCGCCCTGGCCTCCGCCCTGGTCATCCCCATCGCAGGGAAAGCCGATCTGCGGCTGCTGGGCATCGCCTTCGGCGTATTCTTCACCCTGCTGGCCCTGTACTTCATGTTCGTGCAGAAGAACCTGAAGGTCTCCGGCAGCCCCCTGACCGGGGCGGTGTGCGGACTGATCTCCGGGGCGCTGTCCGGCCTGTTCTCCATCGGCGCCCCCACCATGGCCCTGTATTTCCGGGGGATCACCGAGGACCGGGATCACTACTTTGCCGACCTTCAGACCACCCTTGCGGTGTCTAACGTGATCTCCACCTCCGTCCGCATCCAGCAGGGGCTGTATACGCCGGAGCTCGTCCCCCCCACCGTCATCGGCTTTTTCGGCATTCTGCTGGGGCAGTATCTGGGGGGAAAGGTGCGGGGCCGGCTGAACGCCGACAGCATCAACCGGTTCATCTATCTTATGGTGCTGCTGTCCGGCCTGAATACCCTGTGGAAATATCTGTTGGTATAGCGCTTGACAGAGCAGAGGAACGATGGTATGATTTGTTATACAAATCATACCATCGCTTTTTTACACCTGTAAGAAGGAGGCTCTCTCATGGACGAACGCAACGGAAAATACGCATGGACGGTGACCGTCGGGGAAAAGGGACAGATCGTCATCCCCAAGCAGGCGCGGGAGGTGTTCGGCATCCGGCCGGGGGACGCCCTGCTCCTGCTGGGCGACATTGACCGGGGGCTGGCCATCCCCCCCAAGTCCTCGCTGGATCAGCTGTCGGCTCTGCTTTTCGGGGGCGGCGCCCCCGGCAGGGAGAAAGAGGGCGAATAAGGTGCGCAAGCTGTGGCTGGACGATCTCCGCTGGTCGACGGTGCTGCTGGTGGCGGCCTATCATGTGTGCTACCTGTTCAACGGGGCAGGCATCTTCGGCGGCATCCCCGGCGCCCCCAGCATCCCCTTTTTCGACGCTCTGGCCGGACTGGTCTACCCCTGGTCCATGGTGCTGCTGTTCACCGCCGCCGGCATGAGCGCCCGATACTCCCTTGAGGGGCGCTCCCCCCGGCAGTTCCTGCGGGAGCGGACGGACAAGCTGCTGGTGCCCTCCACACTGGGTCTGTTCGCGCTGCACTGGGTCACGGGCTATCTGAACCTGAAGCTGGGCGGCGCCTTGGGCGCGATCCCCGCCCCTCTGGTGTATCCCCTCTCGGTGCTCAGCGGCTGCGGCCCCCTGTGGTTCCTGCATCTGCTGTATCTCTACAACCTGCTCCTGCTGCTGTTCCGCCGCCTGGACCCGGCGGAGCGCCTGTACCAGCTGGGCGGGCGCTCCCCCCTCCTGCTCCCCCTGATGGCCGTCCCCCTGTGGCTGGCCTCTAAGGTGCCCGCCCCGCCCCTTATCACCGTTTACCGCTTCGGCATATACGGCGCGGCCTTCTTCGCGGGCTACTGCGTGCTCTCCCATCAGGGGCAGCTGCTGCTCTTAAAGCGGTACTGCTGGCCCCTGGCCGGGGCCGGGGCTGCCTTCGGGGCAGTCTACTTTCTGCGCTGGAACGGCAGCAATTTCACCGCCGACCCCTGCCTGCAAAGCTGGCAGACCAACCTGTACCTCTGGTCCACGGTGCTGGCCCTGCTGGGGCTGTTCCAGCGGTACGGCGGCCGGTCCGCCCCCCTCTGCCGCCGGATGACGGCCATGAGCTTCGGCATCTATGTGCTGCACTACCCCTGCCTGCTGTGGGTCTGCTATCTGCTGACCCGCTGCTTTGCCCTTCCGGCGTGGGCCAACTATCTGCTGGCGCTGGTGCTGGGGGGGGCGCTCACCCTTACCCTTTATGCCCTTGTCCACCGCGTCCCCGTTCTGCGGTACCTGGTGCTGGGGATCTCCGGAAAGGGCTCCCGCCGGGCATAAAAAGCTCCCGCAGCCGCGATCTGCACGGCTGCGGGAGTTCTTTGCTTGTTTATTTACTGCTCCAGCTGCTCCAGAGCGGCCAGCTTCAGGCAGCAGCAGAACACGGCGATGGCCTGCTTCAGCTCCTCCACCGGGGGGAGAGAGGGGGCGATGCGGATGTTGCTGTCCTGGGGGTCCCTGCTGTAGGGGAAGGTGGCTCCGGCGCCGGTCATGACCACGCCGGCCTGCTTGCAAAGCTCCAGGGTGCGGCGGGCCAGTCCGGGGGCGGTGTTCAGGGAGATGAAGTAGCCGCCGGTGGGCCGGTGCCAGCTGGCGATGCCCAGGGGGGCGATCTCGGCGTCCAGGGCGGACAGCACTGCCTCGAACTTGGGCTTGAGGATGGCGGCGTGGCGTCCCATCAGGGCAAGGGTGTTCTCCCGGTCCTTCAGATAGCGCACATGGCGCAGCTGGTTGACCTTATCGAAGCTGATGACCTGAATGTCCAGCAGCTTCTTCATATACTCCATGTTGGCGGTGCTGCACGCGAAGCAGGCCACGCCCGCCCCGGGCAGGGTGATCTTGGAGGTGGAGGCAAACTCGAAGGGCATATCGGCGTTGCCGTACTCCTCGCACAGGCTGAGGATGTCGGGGAAGGGGACGAAGGGGCCGTCAAACTCGTGGATGCAATAGGCGTTGTCCCACATGAGCAGGAAGTCGGGGGCGGCGGGCTTCATGGCGGCGATGCGGCGGACGGTCTCCTCCGAGTAGATGATGCCGTCGGGGTTGGAGTATTTGGGCACGTTCCACATACCCTTCACCGCCGGGTCCTGAATGAGCCGCTCCACCTCGTCCATATCGGGGCCGCTCTCCGTCATGGGCACGGTGATCAGCTCAAAGCCGAAGGACTGGGTGACCTTAAAGTGCCGGTCATACCCGGGGGCGGGACACAGCCACTTGACCTTTTCCTCCCTGCACCAGGGACGGGGGGAGTGGAGCAGGCCGTGGGTATAGGCCTTGGAGATGGTGTCGTACATCAGCTGGAGGCTGGCGTTGCCCCCCACAAACACCTGCTCCGGCTTACAGCCCAGAATGTCCGCAAACAGCCTTCTGGCGCTGGGCAGGCCGGCCAGCTCGCCATAGTTGCGGCAGTCGATGCCGTCCGCCACGCACTCCTCGGGACGGCTGAGCACCGTCAGCAGGTCGGACACCATATCCAGCTGGGCCTTGCCGGGCTTGCCCCGGGCCATGTTCAGGGACAGACTTCTGGCCTTCCAGCCCTCATACTCCGCCAGCACGCGGTCATGCTCTTCCCTGCGCTGCTGGGCGCTCATCGACTTGTACTCCATAGAAGGTTCCCGCCTTTCTTATGATATTCAAAGTCAGACAGGGGCACGCCCCCTGTTTTCACCGTGATTATACCATGGGGGCAGACGGCGGCGCAAGCAGAACTTGCCCATTTTCTGACAGGCTTCCGTTTTTTTGTCCCTGTGAAAAATGCACATCCCCACTTTTGTCCTCTTTCCGGAGACACTCCGTCCGTTTTTGAAACTTTTCCCCTTTCTTCCTGCATAAAACGCACAAAAGCTCCGCCCGTTGGGCGGAGCTTTTGTCACCTTGCCAGAATATTTTACTTTTTCAGTCCCTCGGCCCAGACGGCGTACCTCTCCGTCTTCTCCCGGCACTCCTCCATGGAGCTGCCGCTGGCCAGGATATACACCTTGACCTTGGGCTCGGTGCCCGAGGGGCGCACCAGAATGGTGGTGCCGTCGGCCAGCTGGAAGCGCAGCACGTTGGAGCCGGACAGCTCCATCCTGCTCTTTTCCCCGGTGGCGCAGTCCACAACGGAGCCGTCGGAGTAGTCCTTGCGCACGGCCACGGGGGTGCCGGCGATCTGGGCGGGGGGATCCTTCCGCAGGCCGTCCATCAGGGCGGCCATCTTCCGCAGGCCATCCAGTCCGGGCATGACCAGATTCAGGGTGCGCTCGGCGTAGTCGCCGTACTTCCTGTACAGAGCCTGGAGGGCGTCATACAGGGTCATGCCCTGATCGTAGTACCATGCGGCCATCTCCGTCAGCACCAGAGCGGCGGTGACGGCGTCCTTGTCCCGGACGTAGTCGCCCATCATATAGCCGTAGGACTCCTCATAGGAGAAGATGACCTTGCCCGCACCCGCGGCCTCCAGGGCGTTCTTCTTCTCTGCCATGAACTTGAAGCCGGTGAATGTGTCGAAACACTCCACGCCGTTGGTCTCGGCCACCTTGCGGGCCATCTCGGTGGTGACGATGGTCTTCAGGGCCACGGGGTGCTGGGGCAGCCTGCCGGAGCGCTTCATGGCGCCGATGAGGTAGTCCAGCAGCAGCACGCCGGTCTGGTTGCCGGTGACGGGTATGAACTTGCCCTCGTGGTCCCGCACCAGAATGCCCACCCGGTCGGCGTCGGGGTCGGAGCCAAGAATGAAGTCGGCCCCCTCCTTCTGGGCGATGTCAACGGCCAGATAGAAGCCCTCGGGGTTCTCCGGGTTGGGGGAGGCCACCGTGGGGAAGTTGCCGTCCAGCACCATCTGCTCGGGCACGCAGAAGACGTGCTTCATCCCCAGACGGCGCAGAGTCTCGGGGATCAGCTTATATCCGCAGCCGTGGAAGGGGGTGTACACCATCTTGAAGCGGTCGGCCACCCGGGCCACCACCGCCTTGTCGTTGGCCATGGCCATCACGTTGGCCAGGAACTTCTCGTCCGTCTCCTCCCCCATCAGGGTGATCATGCCGCTGGCGGCCGCCTGATCGTAGGGCATGGTCCTGGGGCCGGAGAACACGTCCAGCTGGCGCATCTTGGCAGCCACCTTCTCGGCGTGCTGGGGGGGCAGCTGGGCGCCGTCGGACCAGTAGACCTTATAGCCGTTATACTCCTTGGGGTTGTGGCTGGCGGTGATGTTGATGCCGGCGATACAGCCGTATTCCCGCACGGCGAAAGACAGCTCCGGCGTGGGGCGCAGGGATTCAAACAGGCGCACGGGGATGCCGTTGGCGGCCATGACGCAGGCGGCCTGACGGGCGAACTCCTGGGAGTTGTTCCGGCAGTCGAAGCAGATGGCCACGCCCCGCCCGGCGGCCTCGGCCCCCTCCTCCAGGATCACCTGGGCAAAGGCCTGGGTGGCATGGCGGATGACGTGGACGTTCATCCGGTTCAGGCCCACCCCCATGATGCCCCGCAGACCGGCGGTGCCGAAGGCCAGCTGGTCAAAGAAGCGGGACTCGATCTCTTTGTCGTCATTGCGGATGGCCTCCAGCTCCGCCTTTTCATCGGCGGACAGCGCGGGGGAGGACAGCCACTCCTTATAAGCTTCACGGTAGGACATAACAGGAAACCTCCTTGTATATCGTTCGGTGTTCTGCCCCTATAGTAACACAGATCCGGAAAAAATAAATCACCAAATTGTAAAATCCGCCGGGAATATCCGTCTGCGGCGGACGGGGGAGGGGGAAATGTTTTTCTCTCCTTGACTTTGTTTATTTAGAGGTATACAATAGCAGGCGCTTCGCATTTTTCGGCCCGTTCCGGGCCCATTCTGGAGGGATCGCCATGTTCCACTATCTGGATAACGCCGCCACCACTCCCGTCCGGCCGGAGGCAGTACAGGCCGCCGCCGCGGCCATGGAGCAGGGCTGGGGCAACCCCTCCGCCCAGTATGAGATCGGCCGGCAGGCCGCCGGACAGGTGAAGCAGTGGCGGGCCGACGCGGCCGCCGCCCTGGGCTGCGCCCCGGAGGAGTTTGTTTTCACCTCCTGCGGCACCGAGGGGGACAACTGGGCCATCTTCGGCGCAGCCGACCTTAACCGCCGGAAGGGCAAGCACATCGTCACCACCGCCTATGAGCACGCCGCCGTGCTGGAGCCCTGCCGCCAGCTGGAGCGCCGGGGGTATGAGGTCACTTATCTCGCCCCGGACAGGGAGGGCAATATCTCCGTGGACGACCTGACCGCCGCCCTGCGGCCGGACACGGTGCTGGTGTCCATGATGCTGGTGAACAACGAGCTGGGCTCCCTCCTGCCGGTGGCGGAGGCGGTGAAGGCGGTGCGCCGCTCCGGCGCCCCCGCCCTGTTCCACTGCGACGCGGTGCAGGGCTTTCTGAAGGTCCCCTTCACCCCCGCCAGGCTGGGGGTGGATCTGCTGTCCGTCAGCGGGCACAAGATCCACGGGCCCAAGGGTGTCGGCGGACTGTATATCCGAGGGGGGCTGCGCCTGCCCCCCCTGATTCTGGGCGGCGGGCAGGAGGACGGACTGCGCTCCGGCACCGAATCCACCGGCCAGCTGGCGGCCTTCGCCGCCGCGGCAAGGCTGGGCCGGGCCACTCTGGAGCAGGATCTGGCCCACATGGCCGGGCTGAAGCAGTACGCCCTGGAGCAGCTGACCGGCACGGTACCCGGTCTGGTGCGGGTGGGCGGCGGAACCGCCCCCCACATCCTGTCCATCTCTCTGCCCGGCTATAAGAGCGAGGTGCTGGTGCGCTTTCTCAGCGACCGGGGCGTGTATGTCTCCTCCGGCTCCGCCTGTCACCGGGGTAAGGCCAGCCACGTCTACGCCAGTCTGGGTCTGCCCAAAAAGGTGCTGGACGGGGTGCTGCGGGTCAGCTTCTCCTACGACACCACCCGGGAGGATGTGGACGCCCTGGTCCGGGCCCTGACTCAGGCCCAGAAGGAGCTGTTCACCTCCCTGTCCTGACGGCTGCGGCCCGCCGGCGGGCCGCAGGAGAGAAATATTTGAGATCGTAAAGGAGTTTATGCCGTGTTTTCCTATATGAAGCGCGGGTCCGGCTTTTATAAAGAGGTAGCCGTTCTGGCCGCCCCCATCGTCATGCAGAACCTGATCACCAGCACGCTGAGCATGGCGGACACCTTTATGGTGGGCCTGATGGGCGAAGCGCCCATGGCCGCCGTCACCCTGGCCAACATCCCCATCCGCGCGGTGAATATGTTCATCTTCGGCGCCCAGAGCGGCTCCTCCATCCTCATCAGCCAGTACTGGGGCAAGCAGGACCGCAGGTCCATCAGCCGGGTGATGGGGGCCGCCATGTGGACGGTGCTGGCGGTCACCGCCCTGTTCGCTCTGATCATGAACCTGTGGCCGCTGGAGTTCCTCTCTCTGTTTGGCAACGAGCAGTCGGTCATCGCCACCGCCGCCCAATACGGCGATCTGGCCGCCCTGTCCTGCTGCTTCAACGGTCTTACCATGATGTATATCGCCGCCTACCGCAGCATGGAAAAGCCCCAGCTGGGCATGTACATCCTCATCGCCTCCATGAGTCTGAACACCTTCCTCAACTGGGTGTTCATCTTCGGCCATCTGGGCTCCCCGGTCATGGGGGTGCGTGGGGCCGCCCTGGCCACCCTGATCGCCCGGATCTTCGAGGTGTGCGCCATCACCGTCCACATGCTGGTCACCCGGTTTTTCCGGGTGGACTTCGCCGCCCTGTTCCGTCCGGGGCGGGAGATGCTGCGCCGCTTCTTCCTGTACGGCGGCCCCGTGGTGCTGAACGAGACCATGTGGGGGCTGGGCACCTCCGTGATGCCCACCATCATGGGCCACATGGAGAACAGCACCGAGATCCTGGCCGCCTATACCATCACCTCCAATGTGGAGCAGGTGGTGAACGTGGTGGGCTTCGGCATTGCCGCCACCGCCGCCGTCATCATCGGCCGGGAGGTGGGCGCCGGACGCACGGAGCAGGTGTTCCCCACGGGGAAGGCCCTGGCCACCCTGGGCTTCCTTACCGGCACCGCCCTGGGCGTGCCCCTGTTCATCTTCGCCCGGTGGATCGCCCCGGCGGTGGTGTTCCCCCTGTTCCACCTGTCGGCGGGGGCCTCTGCCATCGCCATGATGATGATCACCGTCCAGTCCTTCCAGATGCCCCTGCGGGACTTCAACTGCGTGAATATCGTGGGGGTGCTGCGGGGCGGCGGCGACGTGCGGGCCGCCACCCTCATCGACATCTCTCCCCTGTGGATATGCGCCATCCCCTACGCCGCCGTGTGCGGCCTGATCCTGCGGCTGGACATCACCTGGGTCTATCTGGCCTATGTGATCGAAAATCTGGTCAAGGTGGGCATCGGCCTGTGGCGGCTGCGCTCCGGCAAGTGGATCCGGGACCTGACCGTCTCGCTGCACTGAGGGCCCCCTCCGATTAGCACAGCTCCGGTTTTTCTGCAAAGAAAAGCCGGAGCTTTTTTATTAAAAATAAATTCACAATCTCCCTATTGACATTTTGCACCCCCAGTGATACATTATCTTTAGCACTCAGAGAGAATGAGTGCTAAATCAAGAGAAAGAGCTGGGTGGTGAGCAAATGGAGCTGACCGATCGCAAAAAGAAGATCCTGCGGGCCATCGTAGAGACCTATGTGGCCACCGCCGAGCCGGTGGGCTCCAAGGCCGTGGCGCAGTACGCCGGGCTGGACATCTCCTCGGCCACCATCCGCAACGAGATGGCCGATTTGGTGGAGATGGGTCTGCTGGAGCAGCCCCACACCTCCGCCGGACGCGTCCCCTCCCCCGCCGGCTACCGGCTGTATGTCAACGAATTGATGGGCGAGCACCAGCTGACCCTTCAGGAGACCCAGCGCATCAACAGCGCCCTGAACCTGAAGATGGAGGAGCTGGATCAGGTGATCGACCGGGCGGGCAAGGTGCTCAGCCAGCTGAGCGACTACCCCGTGTTCACCGCCGCCGCCGCCAACAAGCGGGTGACAGTAAAGCGGTACGACCTGCTGATGGTAGAGGAGAACGCCTTTATCGCCGTGGTGATGACGGACAACTCCGTGGTGAAGAACAAGATCATCCGGATGCCCGACCAGCTGTCCGATCCCCAGCTGCAGCTGCTGTCCACCGTGCTGAACAGCTCCTTCGTAGGGCTGACTCTGGACGAGATGCAGCAGGCTCTGGACAAGATGGGCGCCCGCTCCGCCCCCGCCGCCTTTCAGCTGATCTCCATGGTGGTCCGTTTCGCCATGGAGGTGCTCAGCGAGCAGAGCCAGCAGACCATCCACACCTCCGGCATCGCCCACATCCTGGAGCATCCGGAGTATCAGGACATGGCCAAGGCCAAGCCCCTGATGCGCTGCCTGACGGACGAGGAGGACCTCTCCCGTCTGCCGATCCCCATGGACAGCAGCCACAACATGAACATCCTCATCGGCCCGGAAAATGTGAACGAGGCTTTTAAGGACACCAGCGTGGTCATGGCCAGCTATGACATCGGGGACAATATGCGGGGCGTGATCGGCGTGGTGGGCCCCACCCGCATGGATTACGCCAAGGTGACCGCCCGTCTGTCCTATTTCGCCGACAGCCTGACCCGGATGTTCGGCAAGGGCGAGCTGCCCGCCGCCCCCGCAGACGGGGACAACGACAAAGAATAAAGGAGCATGAGCACCGTGAGTAAGGAAAAGAAGAAGGCCCAGGCCCCCGAGGAGGAGAAGGTCCAGGACGCCCCCGTTCAGGAGGAGGAGCTGGAGTCCCCCCAGCAGGAGCAGGCCGAGGCCCAGCCCCAGCAGCCCGATCCCGTTCAGGACGCTCTGCTTCAGGAGCAGAACAAGTTCCTGCGGCTGGCCGCTGAATACGACAACTACCGCAAGCGCACCGCCAAGGAGAAGGAATCCATCTGGGCCGATGCCAAGGCCAGCGTGGTGGCCTCCTTCCTGCCCGTCTATGACAATCTGGAGCGGGCCCTGAAGCAGGACACCGCCGACGAGGCCTATAAGAAGGGCGTGGAGATGACCATGACCCAGCTGAAGGACGTGCTGTCCAAGCTGGGCGTCACCGAGATCGATGCCGCCGGTCAGCCCTTCGACCCCAAGCTGCACAACGCCGTGATGCATGTGGAGGACGAGAGCCTGGGTGAAAACACCGTGGCCGAGGTCTTCCAGGCCGGCTTCCAGCTGGGCGAGAAGGTCATCCGGTTTGCCATGGTCAAGGTAGCGAATTAAATTTGTCAAAGATAACAAGTAAGGAGGTCAGCAGCATGAAGCAAAACAAAGCCTGTGCCCGATGCAAAGTCCTGAACAGCGACCTGTCCTATACGGTGGCGCTCTCTGCGGGGTTGCTCACCTGGATGTGTCTGCTGCTCCGGCTGTGGGCCGCCTTCCTGTTCTGATTTTGCAGACCCCGCTCTCCCAAAAAGAGAGCTTCCCATATTACTTTATTTACAACAATCTTTTCTATATCAGGAGGAACGAACATTATGTCTAAGATCATTGGTATTGATTTAGGTACTACTAACAGCTGCGTGGCCGTCATGGAGGGCGGCGACGCCGTGGTCATCCCCAACGCCGAGGGCAACCGCACCACCCCGTCCGTGGTGGCCTTCTCCAAGGACGGCGAGCGTATGGTGGGTCAGGTGGCAAAGCGCCAGGCCATCACCAACCCCGACCGCACCGTCATCTCCATCAAGCGTGAGATGGGCACCGACTACAAGGTGAACATCGACGGCAAGAAGTACACCCCCCAGGAGATCAGCGCCATGATCCTTCAGAAGCTGAAGGCGGACGCCGAGGCCTATCTGGGCCAGCCCGTTACCGAGGCCGTCATCACCGTTCCCGCTTACTTCACCGACGCCCAGCGTCAGGCCACCAAGGACGCCGGCAAGATCGCCGGTCTGGACGTGAAGCGTATCATCAACGAGCCCACCGCCGCCGCTCTGGCCTACGGCGTGGACAAGGAAAACGCCCAGAAGATCATGGTGTATGACCTGGGCGGCGGCACCTTTGATGTGTCCATCCTGGATATTGACGACGGCGTGATCGAGGTGCTGGCCACCGCCGGCAACAACCGTTTGGGCGGCGACGACTTTGATAAGTGCATCATGGACTGGATGGTCTCCGAGTTCAAGAAGGCCGAGGGCATCGACCTGTCCGGCGACAAGGTCGCTATGCAGCGCCTGAAGGAGGCCGCCGAGAAGGCCAAGATCGAGCTGTCCGGCGTCACCTCCACCAACATCAACCTGCCCTATATCACCGCTGACGCCACCGGCCCCAAGCATCTGGATCTGACCCTGACCCGGGCCAAGTTCGACCAGCTGACCGCGCATCTGGTAGAGGCCACTGCCGGCCCCGTCCGTCAGGCCCTGTCCGACGCCGGCCTGACCGGCAATGATCTGGCCAAGGTGCTGATGGTGGGCGGCTCCAGCCGTATCCCCGCCGTGCAGGACATGGTGAAGAAGCTTACCGGCAAGGAAGGCTTCAAGGGCATCAACCCCGACGAGTGCGTGGCCATCGGCGCAGCGCTCCAGGGCGGCGTGTTCACCGGCGACGTAAAGGACCTGCTGCTGCTGGACGTCACCCCCCTGTCCCTGGGCATCGAGACCATGGGCGGCGTGATGACCAAGCTGATCGAGCGCAACACCACCATCCCCGTGAAGAAGTCCCAGACCTTCACCACCGCCGCCGACAACCAGACCTCCGTTGAGGTCCACGTGCTGCAGGGCGAGCGCGAGATGGCGCAGTACAACAAGACTCTGGGCCGCTTCAACCTGGACGGCATCGCTCCTGCCCGCCGGGGCGTACCTCAGATCGAGGTCACCTTCGACATCGACGCCAACGGTATCGTGAACGTGTCCGCTAAGGATCTGGGCACTGGCAAGGAGCAGCACATCACCATCACCTCCTCCACCAACATGTCCAAGGAGGACATCGACAAGGCCGTGAAGGAGGCCGAGCAGTTCGCCGCCGAGGACGCCAAGCGCAAGGACGAGGTGGATACCCGCAACCAGGCCGACCAGATGGTCTATCAGACCGAGAAGACTCTGGAGGAGATGGGCGACAAGATCCCCGCTTCCGACAAGGCCCCTGTTGAGGCTGCTCTGGGCAAGCTGAAGGAGACCCTGAAGGGCAACGACACCCAGGCTATCAAGAACGCCACCGAGGAACTGACGAAGGCTTTCTACGCCGTGAGCGAGAAGCTGTATCAGCAGTCCGGCGCTCAGGGCCAGCCCGGCCCCGACATGGGCGGCGCCAACTTCACCGGCGGCAATAACGCCCAGGGCGGCAGCGATGCCGGCCCCGATGTTGTGGACGCTGATTATACCGTGGTTGATGATGATAAAAAGTAAGCGTCTGAGCCGTCGCGAACAGCGCGGATGGACCGAAGCGAGGGCGAGGGAGGGCGGCTATTGCCGCCGACACCAGCCCGAGTCGAAGGGAAACCGCGCGTCGTGAGCAGGCGAAGCGTGATATCAGCGAGCGCCCCTTATATGGGGCGCAGCACAATCCAACTTTGATCCGAACCCGGGGCGGGGCGTCCCGCTCCGGGTTCGATTTCCATCGCGCGGTGGGCGGGGGCTTGCCCCCGCCGCTTTCCGCGTCTAAAGAGGTGAACACCAATGGCAGAACAAAAACGTGATTACTACGAGGTCCTGGGTCTGTCCAAGGGGGCCAGCGATGACGAGATCAAGAAAGCCTACCGCAAGCTGGCCAAGAAATACCACCCCGATATGAATCCCGGCGACAAGACCGCCGAAGCCAAGTTCAAAGAGGTGAACGAGGCGTACAGCGTCCTGTCCGACAAGGACAAGCGGGCCAAGTACGATCAGTTCGGCCACGCGGGGGTGGACCCCAACTTCGGGGCCGGCGGCGGCGGGTTCGGCGGCTTCGACATGGGGGACGTGGACCTGGGCGACCTGTTCGGCTCCTTCTTCGGGGGGGGCTTCGGCGGCGGGTTCGGCGGCCAGCAGCGGGCCAACGCCCCCCAGCGGGGAGAGAGCCTGCGGGCCAGCCTGACCATCTCCTTTGAGGAGGCCGCCTTCGGCTGCCAGAAGGAGATCGAGCTGAACCGCACGGAGCAGTGTCAGGAGTGTCACGGCTCCGGCTGCGCCCCGGGCACCACGGCAGAGACCTGCCCCGACTGCCGGGGCACCGGCACCGTCCGGGTGCAGCAGCGCATGGGCAGCATGGCCTTTTCCAGCTCCGCCCCTTGCTCCCGCTGCCGGGGCACGGGCCGCATCATCCATACCCCCTGCAAGTCCTGCGGCGGCACGGGCAGCGTAAGGCGCTCCAGCCGCATCTCCGTCACCATCCCCGCGGGCATCGATGACGGTCAGGCCGTCTCCCTCCGTGGTCAGGGCAACGCCGGCAAGAACGGCGGTCCCGCCGGCGACCTGATCGTCAGCATCCGGGTGCGCCCCAGTGCCCAGTTCCGCCGGGACGGCACCACCGTGCTGTACGAGCAGCCCGTCTCCTTTGTTCAGGCCGCTTTGGGCGCCGAGCTGGAGATCCCCACCATTGACGGCAAGGTGAAGTACACCCTGCCCGCCGGCACCCAGTCGGGCACCACCTTCCGCCTGCGGGGCAAGGGCATCCCGGAGCTGCGGGGCCGCGGCCGGGGCGACCAGTACGTCACCGTGCGGGTACAGGTTCCCACCAGCCTGAACGGCGAGCAGCGGGAGGCCCTCCACGCCTTCGCCGCCGCCATGGGGGAGGAAGTTCCCGAGGGCGGCGTCAAAGGGTTCTTCGACAAGTACAAGAAGAAAAAGTAATCACAGTAAAAAGGCACCCGGCGAGAATGATCTCGCCGGGTGCCAGCTTTATCAAAAAGCCCTCCCGCAGGGAGTTCCGCTGCCGGAGCGGCGGAATAAATTTCAAATCCGTCATTTCCGCCGACACGCGCGGCGGAAATGGCACCTCTCGCGCAGACCAGTCCGATCTTTTCGCAAGAAATCGAGGACTGGTCTGTGTGTATCCCGACTCGAAAAAGTGGCTTGCCGCTTTTTCGATAGTCTCGCCGGGTGCCTTTTGCTCTCTTTATTTCTTGGCTCTGGCCTCCGCCGCCTGCCGGGCCAGCCGCTGTCCCGTCGGAGTGGCGCACAGGCCGCCCTCGCAGGTACAGCGCAGGGGGGCGGGCAGGGCCTGTCCCACATCCAGCATGGCCCGGATGGTCTCATCCAGGGGGATGGGGGAGCGCACGCCCTTCATGGCCATATTGGCCGCGGCTGCTGCCATTACAGAGGCAGTGACGTTGCGTTGGACACAGGGGAACTCCACCAACCCCGCCACCGGGTCGCAGATCAGCCCCAGCAGGCTCTGCATGGCCAGGGCCGCGGCGTGGAAGCCCTCCTCCACCGTGCCGCCCAGCAGCTGCACCATGCCCGCGGCGGCCATACAGGCGGCCGCGCCGATCTCCGCCTGGCACCCGGCCACCTCCGCGCCGAAGGTGGCCTGATTGGCGATGAAGGCCCCCACCAGGCCGGAGGCCCACAGGGCGTCCAGGATCTCCCCCTCCGTGTGGCCCAGGGTTCGGCCAACCCCCACCACCGAGGCGGGGATCACGCCGCTGGAGCCCGCCGTGGGGGCGGCCACCACCACCCGGTGGGCGCAGCCGTTCTCCATCACCGCCATGGCATTGCGCATACAGCCGTTCAGCGCCCCCATGTCCAGGGGCATTTCGTCGTCCAGCTCTGCCGCCTGGCGGGGCACCAGATAGTTGGGCACGGGGTCATCCGCCGGGGGCGGCGTCATAGAGCGCTCCATGGCCTGCAGCACATGGGCCATTCCCTGCTCCAGCTGCCGGCGATCCGCAATGCCCAGGCGGCTCTCATAGCGCATGGCCAACTCCGCCATAGAGACCGACCCGTGCTCCGCGGCGTACTTCAGTGCCCCCTCCGCGGTAAAAAAGCCCTCCTCCGGCTTCAGCCGCAGGGGCACCGGCACCAGGGGGGTGCAGCAATACAGGGCAAGAGCGGCCCGCTCCGCCGCCTCCGGCAGCCTGTGCCCGGGCAGAGAGGTCAGCTCGATCTCAAACAGGGCTGCGGCCCCCCGTGGCATGGCCCCAGCGGTGGCCGGATGCTCCGCCGGGCGGCGCAGCTCAAACTGTCCGCCCGCCGCTGTCAGCGCCTGGGCAGCGGTGTCCGTCTCGTCCGCGGCGCAGATCAGGAACGCCTTCTCCCGCTGGCCGTTGTAGGCAATGGGAAAGCCGTTGAGCTCCACCAGCAGAAAGGTTCCCCCGCCGGTGGACTGGTTGAGTACTGACAGACCAACCGGGCCGCCGGGGCCGGTGAGCACATCCACCCGGGCCTCGTTGGGGTGCTCCCCCTTCAGGGGCTCCACCCGGAATTCCATCTCCACCCCCTGCTGCCGGGCCAGCTGAAGGGAGTCCCGGAAGCGGGGATCGTCCATATCCAGGCCCAGCAGGCCCGCAGTAAAGCCGAAGTCGCACCCCTGGCCCTCGTGGGTATTGGGGTAGGAGCCATGGCAGTCATACACCACGGCGGCGGCGGTCACCGGGCGGCCCCACAGGCGGGACACCGCCCGGCCGATCTTTCCCTGGGCCGCGGTATGGGAGCTGCTGGGGCCCGTCATAATGGGGCCCAGCACATCGTTCAGAATACTGCTCTGTTTCATATATATCTCCTGCTCTGCGTCCGGCCGTTCACCGGAACGCCAATAAATCACGATCCCCGTTCCCCGGCCGGGGAACGGGGATCACGAAAAGGAAGGAAAATTAAGAGGTTCGCTTACACATAGCCCAGCAGCTTGGGCAGGAACAGGGACAGCGGGGAACAGAAGGTGGTCAGGATCAGGGTGGGCAGCCAGGCGAAGGCGATGAGGATGAAGGTGGGCTTCAGCATATCCTTCACCTGAGCGCCGGCCACGCGGCCGCCCAGATACAGCAGGGGGGCGGTGGGCGGGGTCACGTTGCCCATGCCGATGTTCACGCTGAGGATGGCGGCGAACTGCACCGGGGTGACGCCCAGCGCCGCCATAACCGGCATCAGGATGGGGCCGCACAGGGTGGTGCCGCTGCAGTCGTCCATCAGCATGCCGATGATGATCATGAACAGGTTGATCATCAGCAGCAGGACGATCCGGTTGGAGGAGATGGAGGTCAGGGTGTCCAGGATGATGTCAGGCAGGTTCTCCGTCATATACAGACGGCTGAGGATGCTGACCATGAACAGCATGACCATGATGGTGCCGGCGGTCTCGCCGGACTGGGACAGGGTCTTGCGGAAGGTGGGGAAATCGATCTTCCGGTAATAGAAAATGCCGATCAGCAGAGAGTACAGCACGGAGAAGGCCGCACCCTCGGTGGTGGTGAACACGCCGCCGTAAATGCCGCCCAGCAGGAACACGGGCATAAGCACGGCGGGGATGGCGCTGGTGCCGCCCTTGCGCTTCTCGCGCTCGGCCTTCGCCAGCTTCTTTTCGGCCTCTTTCCGCTGGGCGTCCACCAGCATCTGATCCAGGGCGGCCCGGGCCTCGGGGGACTCGGGATCCTCGTGCTTGACCAGCCAGGCGTTGACCAGACTGAACAGAACGATCAGGATGATGCCGGGGACGATGGTGGCCAGGAAGCAGGCCAGCACGGAGGTGCCGGTGCCCCAGGCGTACAGGATCATCAGAATGCTGGGGGGAATCATGATGCCCAGCACGCCGGAGCTGGCCAGCAGGGCGCCGATGTGGCCGGCGCTGTAGCCGTTCTCCTTCAGGCGGGGAGTCATGATGGAGCCGATGCAGGAGGTAGTGGCGGAGGCGCTGCCGGACACGGCGCCGAAGATGGCGCAGGCCACGATGGTGACCGTGCCCAGGGCGGTCTTAGAGCCCTTGCTGAACCGCTCCAGGCCCTCGATCAGCTTCTCGCCGATGCCGCCCTTATCGATGACGGCGCCGGCCATAACAAACAGGGGGATGGTCAGCAGCAAGATGGTATTCTGCACCCGGAAGCCGTAGGTGAACAGCATCAGATGCTCGGTGCCGTTGACAAAGCAGATGTAGGCGGCAGAGGCCAGGAAGGACAGGGGGATGGGCACGCCCACCACCATAACCACGATCAGGATCAGCAGTGCAGTTAAAGCAGTCATGCCTCAGTCGCCCCCTTTCCGCCCTTAAAGCTCATAATGGACACGATGCAGTCCCGCACCAGGTAGAAGCCCCACATTAGGAAGGCCAGGCACATGGGGAACTGCTGCAGATAATAGGGGATGCGGTGAACACTGGTAACGGGCTTCAGAGACCAAGACCAGTTCCAGTAGTCCGCACACCACTTGATGCCCAGGATGCAGATGGTCAGACTGAGGATGTCCCGGATCAGGCCGCAGATCTGGATCACCTTTTCATTCTTCGTGAACACGTTTACCATGTCCGCGCTCAAATGAGAGCGGTTGCGGGCGGCGGCGATGCTGCCGATGAAGTATAGCCAGTAACCGAACAGCAGCACAACCTCCTCCGAACCGTAAAAGTCAATTTTAAGAACATAGCGCAGGAAAGCGCCGGCCATGATCAGCAGCACAACCGCCGTGCCGGCCGCCATCATAATATAATCGCACAGATTGGCAATGCCTTTGTCGATGGCCTTCAGGATCTTTGCCATGGTTAGAACCACTCCTATCCCTCTCTCTATATCCCGGGGATCCGTGTGGGCGGATCCCCGGGATCGCAGAGTGTCAAATCGATGGGTCACGCTGTCAAAAACGCAGGGGATTCAGTTCTTTTCTGTTCAGTTTGCCTTGGCGCTGGCCAGCACGCCGTCCAGGAACTCCTGGGTAAAGGTCTCGGCCAGCTTGGGCCACACCTGCTCGTGGCAGGCGTCGGCAAAGGCCTGGCGCTCCTCGTCGGTGAACTCCACGACCTCGATGCCCTCGTCACGCAGCATCTGCTTATACTTAGCCTCGTCGTCCTGAGCCAGCTTGTAGCTCTCGGCGCACTTGTTCTGGATGATGGTGCGGATGGCCTCCTGATCCTCGGGCAGCAGGGAGTCGAACGCAGCCTTGTTGATCAGAATGGAGGTGGCCTCCTGAACCTGCTGGTAGTCGTAGAAGTACTTGATCACGTCGCGGAAGTTCAGATAGAACAGGTTGGCGGGCACGCCGGAGGCGCCGTCGGCCAGGCCGGTCTGGATGCCGGTATAGGTGTCGGAGTAGGGGATGCTGGTGGTGCGGAAGCCCAGCATCAGGTTGCACTGGTTAAAGGTCTCCATAGCGGGCACGCGGATCAGCACGCCCTTGTCGGCACCCACCACGGCGGCGTCGGTGACGGGCTTTTTGGTGCCCACGCCGTCAAAGCCCTCGCAGAAGAAGCCCATCAGCTCCATGCCCAGCTTGGTATACACATCGTCGTGCAGGGTCTTGAACAGGTAGCCGTCGGGGGAGTACACGGCGGGCAGGGTGTCATAGCCGGTGGCCAGATAGGGCAGGAAGGGGCCCAGAACGCGGGAGTCATAGCCCTCGTTGGTGGAGCCGTGGTGGACCTGGACGCTGCCCACCATGACCTCGTCAAACACGCTCAGGTAGTCGCCCAGCTGGTTGTTGTTGTACAGGGTGATGTTCACACGGCCCTCGGTGGCCTCGCGGATCTCTTCGATCATCTCTTTGTCGGCGGTGTCAGCGATGCTGCCCTCAGGGTGCTGGTTGGACATACGCCACTCCACGGGCTTGAAGTTGGCCTTATCGCTGGAGGTGGTGCCGGAGGTGCCGCCGGAGGTAGAGGGCTTGTCCTTGCTGCCGCAGGCGGCAAGGCTGACCACCATGGCGGTCAGGGCGATGCAGGCAACGATACGGGTAAAGCGCTTTTTCACAATGATCACATTCCTTTCTTCTTTCCATTCTATTTTCCCAGGCTTCGCGCTGTTCCGCGCTCTGCCATAGGTAATTTGACCAGTTCTTTTTCCCATCAAACCATTATAATTATACATTTTTCCAGATTTATTGTCAAGTAAATTTTATTTTTCTGCATTTTTGCAAAATTTATTTGATCTCTTTTGGATGTTTCAGATGCTTAAATTCTGCCCGGCACTCACTTCACCGTGTTCCGGTTGGCCTTCTTTAGGATTTCCTCTACCATGCAGCGATCCAGCAGATCCATGGACTGATTAGCCACGCCGGTGATACAGGCCACCGTGTCCTCCAGAGTGTCGTCGCACATGCCGTCGTAGAAGCCCATCTGTACGCCGTCCTGGGCCAGATCGCAGGCAGACATGGCGGTGGAGGCGGCCACGGCCATCTTCAAAGCGCAGCCGTTCTTGGCTCCGTCACACAGCATACCGGCCAGGGGGGAGATCACGTTCTTCACCGCACCGCACACCTGCTCCCGGGGCATCCCCCGCAGGTAGCTCAGACCGGCAGCCACACCGGCAGAAGCGGCGATGGCGCACAG
This sequence comes from uncultured Oscillospiraceae bacterium, assembly GCA_934659445.1. Lineage (GTDB taxonomy): Bacteria > Bacillota > Clostridia > Oscillospirales > Oscillospiraceae > Lawsonibacter. The sequence continues at coordinate 33,988 of CAKUHV010000003.1, forward strand.
ACAGAAAGCTGCGGCCCGGCCGATGTTCATCTTCACAAAGAACAGCATCAGGCAGCTCATGGCCAGAGCACGGCAGGTCTTTTCCTCGTCGGCCCCCAGGAACTTGGCTGCCACGCCGATGGGGATGGTGGCTGTCAGGCCCTGGTTGCCGTCGCCCATGGCCGCCATGGCGGGCAGACGGCAGCCGCCCATGCGCCCGTCAGAGGCTGCCGCCACCAGGATCCTGGACTGCTCCATCGCGTTGTCCGGCAGGTAATCCATGGGGCGCTCGAAGAGATCCGCGGGCACACCCTTGGCCTTCCAGTACTCCTTCAGATAGGCCCGGCCGCTGGCCAGTCCGAAAGGCTGCTCCAGAGCCGCACGGGCCAGCTCCATATTCATCTTCCAGCCGTCCAGCAGGAAGTGGATGTCCTCCAGAGGGGCGTTCTCCACATAGTCGAAGATCTCGTCCAGGGTCATGAACTGCTCCTGAGCGCTCTCCTCCTCGCCGCCCTCCACTTGATTTTCATAGACGGCCTTGCCGTTCACCTGGATCAGGGACACGCCGTCGTGGGTGTGCTCCACTACGGCCAGGACGGTCTCGTTCTTCGTCTCTACCTCGGCCCGGACATAGACGCCCTTCTTATCCCAGGCGCACAGAACCTGGATGATGCCGCTGTCGGTCAGCTCGTCCGCTGCCTTCATATCCTCCGCCGTGGCGGGGACCAGCACCTGCAGGCCCAGCTTATAGTCGCCGCCGATCAGGCCCAGGGCCGCCGCAATGGGGATGCCGGGACGGCTGGTGCCCGGCGTGGCCACGCCGAAGCCGATCTTCAAAAATGCCGGACTGACATAGATCTTTACCTTTTCCGGCGCCGCGGTCAGATACGGGCGGCAGCAGGCCGTTGCAAGAGCGTAGGCCGTCGGCCCGGTACAGCCCAGGGCTGGCACCATCTCGGTCTGTAACAGTCTTGTGATTTCCTGACGGGTCATTATCTCATCTCCTGTTTGATGTTGGGGCGGGTCTCTTTTTAGGGAGCTCCATTTAGGTGCCTTTATTATCCCAAAGGATTTTTCAATTTTCAAACGGCCTAACTTCTTGTTTGGCGAAACAAATTTTTATTTTTTCTCTTGACAGTAGATTTTTATTCAATTATTCTGGTTTCATCGTCCCGGCTTTTCAAAATTCGGTCGATTTTGACAGGATTATATTTTAGCGAGACTTTTCCTTCATCCTTTTCCGGACAGAAAACCGCCGCAGACTTTCTGCCCCAAGGGATTTCCAGGAAAATCAAATTCTTTGCAGGAGGATGGCCCCATGGGAAAACTGGCAGAGCATACCGGACAGCGGATCCGTACCTTCCGCAAGCTGCGGGGCATATCCGCCCAGCAGCTTGCCCAGCGCATCGGCAAGAGTAAGGCCACCGTCTATAAGTACGAAAGCGGCGAGATCCCGCCGGACGTGGACACCCTGGCGGATATCTCCCGTGAACTGGATGTGGAGCCCGCCAACCTGCTGGATCTGCCCTTCCAGAGGCGGGACGTCACCCCAAAGCTGTCCTTTTTCGACGCCAACCGCTTGTACGCCTATTACTACGACGGCCGCACCCGGCGGATGACCCGCTCGCTGCTCACCTTCTGCCCCAGCGCCGACGGCGAGCCGTGGAAGGCCTCCTTCTACATGAACGCACCCGACTTCAGCCACCCGGAGCGGGCCCGCTACCTGTATACCGGCACCCTAGTTTCCTACGAGATCGCCTCCTACTTCACCTTCCGGAACCTGACCCTGCCCATCGAGACCCTGGTGATTGAGCTGCTGCACACCTTCCGCACCGGCCTATGCACCTGGGGGCTGTTCATGGGGCTGTCCGATCAGCCCCTGACCCCCATGGCTACCAAGATCCTGCTGTCCAAGCTGCCCCTGTCCGACGAGGAGCTGGCCGGCCACCCCATGATGTTCACCAAAAGTGAGCTGCGGGACGTCCGGGAGAAAAACGCCCTGCTGCTGTCCATGTTCCAGGGGTAGGATCAGAAAATCCATCTTTTTCGTATGCCCCCATTGATTTTTCAAATTATTTGTGAAATAATGATCTTGACCTGCCATCAAACCACCTTTCCAAATCCCACATCCCGCGCCGGCCCTCTAAAGATAGGGCCGGCAGTTCAAGTAAAAGAGAGATGCCGCAATGAAATCTGCCATTTCCCGCCTGGAGATGCTGATCCCCTTCGCAGACGCGGTGGCCCAGACCATCGGCCCCAACTGCGAGGTCGCCATTCACGACTTGTCTCACCCCCAGCATTCTATCTTCTATATCGTCAACGGCGCTGTCACCGGCCGCCGGCAGGGAGACAGCCTGGATCCTCTGTTTTCTGAGGTCGTCCGGCTGGCCGCCCAGAACGGCGATGCCCTGACCAACTACTACACCACGGAGAACGGCCATGCCCTGCGCTGCACCAAGGTTCTCATCCGGGACGAGGCCGGGCGCATCATCGGCTGCTTCTGCATCAACATCAGCATCGACGAGTTTCTGCAGATGAAGCAGACCGTGGATGCCCTGTGCCGCACCCGCCCCCTGTCCGATTTCCGCCCCGCCGGGGCGGAGCCGGAGGAGACCGACTCGGTGCAGGAGCTGATGGAGCGCATGATCGCCGGCACCTACGACGACCTGCGGGGCGGCCGCACCCGGCTGACCCGGGAGGAGCGGCTGAAGATGACCCGGTTCCTGGACGAGAAGGGGATCTTCCGCATCCGCGGCTCGGTGGAGACCATGGCCCAGACCCTCGGCGTCTCGAAATTTACGATCTACAGCGACATTGACAAGCTGAAAAACAGTGAGGGGCCCCTCCCCGGCTCCCCCAAGCCGGAGGAGACGCCCTGACCCCGGCGCGCCGGGAGGACATTCTATGATGAGGTGAGCTTTTATGGCCAACGAGTACATTCACTTTACCGACAACCACTCCGCCCCCTACTCCGACCTGGTCACGGTGGACGGCAAGTTCCTGTTCCTGTCCGGCCTGGTCTCTGAGGATCTGGAGACCGGCGAGCTGGTCTACGGCGACGTGGTCACCGAGACCCGCCAGATCCTGAACAACCTGAAGGTGCTGCTGGAACGCTACGGCTCCGACATGAACCATGTGATCCGCACCGAGGTGCTGCTGCGCACCTTCGCCGAGCGGGACGAGATGAACGCCGAGTATATCCGGCATTTCGATCCCGAGCACATCCCCGCTCGCCTGTGCTTCGGCGACGTGGGTCTTGCCGCCCAGTGCAAGGTAGAGATCATGGTCACCGCCGTAAAGGCGTAAAAACGGGCAAAACGCGGCTGTTTTTGTCAACAGCCGCGTTTTTATTTTGCAAAAATCCCCTATCTTTTTCCCGCCGCCTGTGATAAGATACTGGTTGACTGACCTTCCCGCTCCCGCCGGAGCGGGTATTTTACGGATAAGGAGAACACCATGATCACTGTCACCGACCTGAGCCTGAACTACAGCGGCACCCCGCTGTTTTCCCATGTGGACCTGCAGTTCCTGCGGGGCAACTGCTACGGCATCATCGGCGCCAACGGCGCCGGCAAGTCCACCTTTCTGAAGATCCTGTCCGGCCAGCTGGAGCCCTCCACCGGCGAGGTGTCCGTGCTGCCCAACATCCGCATGTCCGTGCTGAAGCAGGACCAGAACGCCTATGACGCCTATAACGTCATGGACACGGTCATTATGGGCAACCAGCGGCTGTACGACATCGGCAAGCAGAAGGAGGCCCTGTATGCCAAGGAGGAGATGACCGACGAGGAGGGTCTGCTGGCCTGCGAGCTGGAGGCGGAGTACGCCGAGCTGGGCGGCTGGGAGGCCGAGAGCGACGCCAGCCGCATCCTTCAGGGCCTTGGCGTGGGCACCGACCTGCACTACAACGACATGGCCACCCTGGATCCCCGGCTGAAGGTGAAGGTGCTGCTGGCCCAGGCCCTGTTCGGCAATCCCGACCTGCTGATGATGGACGAGCCCACCAACAACCTGGACATCGACGCGGTGAACTGGCTGGAGGACTTCCTGCTGGACTTCGAGGGCACCGTGATCGTGGTCAGCCATGACCGGCACTTCCTGAACACCGTGTGCACCCACATCGTGGACATCGACTACAACAAGATCAAGATGTATGTGGGCAACTACGACTTCTGGTACGAGTCCAGCCAGCTGGTGCAGCAGCTGATCAAGAACCAGAACAAGCGCAACGAGGATAAGATCAAGGAACTGCAGGAGTTTATCTCCCGCTTCTCCGCCAACAAGTCCAAGAGCAAGCAGGCCACCGCCCGGCGCAAGCTGCTGGACAAGCTGACCGT
>CAKUHV010000004.1 GCA_934659445.1 uncultured Oscillospiraceae bacterium
GTGGCAAGGCCGATCTGGTTGCCGTAGGAGGAGTAGCCCGCCGCCGCAGTCTGGCAGAGCTTCCGCTGGGGAAGCTTACCGGGCAGGGTCTCGCCGAGGGGCCTGCGGGGGTCGCCGCAGCCGGTGACACGCATGGCCTGGTGGACATAGGCCCGGCCGGAGAGAGGGTCCCGGATGCAGCCGCCGATGCAGGTAGCCGCACCGCCGAAGGGCTCGATCTCCGTGGGGTGGTTGTGGGTCTCGTTTTTGAACATGAGCAGCCAATCCTGCTTCTCCCCGTCCACTTCGGCGGGCACATGGATGGAACAGGCGTTGATCTCCTCGCTCTCGTCCAGCTCGGGCAGCAGGCCCCGCTTTTTCAGGGTCTTGGCGCCGATGGTGGCCATATCCATCAGGGTCTGGGGGCGCTGAGCGGCCCGCTCCACGCCATAGACCTCCTCCCGGGCGGCCAGATACCGCTCATAGGCCCCCTGGATCTCCTGATCGTCAATCTCAATGCGGTCCAGGTGAGTCGAGAAGGTAGTGTGGCGGCAGTGGTCAGACCAGTAGGTGTCCACCACCCGCACCTCGGTAATGGTGGGCTGGCGGCCCTCCTCCCGGAAGTAGGACTGCAGGAACTCCAGATCGTCCAGGTCCATGGCCAGACCGTAATCCTCCAGGAAGCCCTCCAGCTCCTGGCGGTCCAGCTGGGTAAAGCCCTCCAGCACCTTGACGGGGGCGGGCTCCGGGTGGACGGTCCTCAGGGTCTCCGGCCTGTCCATGGCGGCAAGGCGGCTCTCCACGGGGTTGATGACGGAGCTCTGGATCGTCTCCGCGTCCTTTTCCTCCAGCTTGCCGTACACGGCGTACACCCTGGCAGTGGCCACCAGGGGGCGCTCCCCCCCGGAGATAAACTGGATGCACTGGGCGGCGGAGTCCGCCCGCTGGTCGAACTGGCCGGGCAGATACTCCACGGCGAACACCAGAGCTGCCCCGTCGGCGTTCACCTCCTCAGACACATCGTCCAGCTGGGGCTCGGAGAACACGGTGCGCTTCGCCGTCTCCAGCAGGTCGGGGCTGACGCCCTCTACATCGTAGCGGTTGATGACCCGCACCTTCTCTACCCCGGTCAGGTGGTACAGGGTGCGCAGCTGCTCCGCCATGTCCTGCGCCTCGGCGGCAAAGGGGGGCTTTTTTTCCACATAGACTCGGTAGACCATTCAGTTCTCCTCCCCGGCGGCCAGCGCGCGCCGGCCAATGTCCTTTCTGCAGTAGGCGTTTTCAAAATGCACCTTGGCGGCCTGACGATAGGCCTCGTCCACCGCCTGCCTCAGGGTGTCCCCCACGGCGGTGACGCCAAGGACCCGTCCCCCGGCGGTAAGGGGGATATTGTCGGCGCTGCGCTTGACCCCGGCGCAGTACAGCCGGCCGGTAAAGCCGTCGTCCACCGTGATGGGAAAGCCCGTCTCATACTTCTGGGGATAGCCGTCGCTGGCCAGCACCACGCAGCAGGCATGTTTGTCATAGAACTCCACCGGACAGTCGGCCAGACGCTCCTCCTCTACCGCCTGCATCACCTCCAGCAGGTCGGTCTTCAGCAGGGGCAGCACCACCTGAGTTTCCGGATCGCCGAAGCGGCAGTTATACTCGATGACCTTGGGGCCGCTTCTGGTCAGCATCAGGCCGAAGTACAGGCAGCCCTTGAAGGGGCGGCCCTCCGCCTGCATGGCCCGGATGGTGGGCAGGAAGATGGTGTCCATGCACTCCTGGGCGATCTCCGGGGTGTAATAGGGGTTGGGGGCCACGGTGCCCATGCCGCCGGTGTTCAGGCCCTGATCCCCGTCGCGGGCCCGCTTGTGGTCCATGGAGGACACCATGGGTACCACGGTCTTGCCATCGGTAAAGGACAGGACGGAGACCTCCGGCCCCTCCATAAACTCCTCGATGACCACCCGGCTGCCCGACTCGCCGAACACCTTATCCTCCATCATGGAGTGGACAGCGTTCAGGGCCTCCTGCCGGGTCATGCACACCAGAGCGCCCTTGCCCAGGGCCAGTCCGTCGGCCTTGACCACAATGGGGATGGGGGCGTCGGCCAGATAGGCCAGCGCCTTGGCCGCGTCGTCAAACACCCGGTAGTCCGCTGTGGGGATGTGGTATTTGTGCATCAGATCCTTGGAGAACACCTTGCTGCCCTCGATGGCCGCGGCCCTGGCGTCGGGGCCGAAGCAGGGAAAGCCCGCCGCGTGCAGGGCATCCACCGCCCCCAGCACAAGGGGGTCGTCCGGAGCCACCACCACGAAGTCGGCCCGGCAGTCCCGGGCGGCCTGTACCACAGCGGGGATGTCCTTTACGTTGCCGGGGAGACACACAGCCTGCCCCGCCATCCCCCCGTTGCCGGGAAAGGCGAACAGGCGGGTGACTTTGGGGCTCTCCGCCAGCTTCTGGAGAATGGCGTGCTCCCGTCCGCCGGAGCCAATGACCAGTACGTTCATAAAAAGGCCTCCTTGTCAAGCAATGGCATCAATGGTGGAACAGCCGCACCCCGGTGAAGGACATGACGATACCGTATCGGTCGGCGGTTTCGATCACGTTGTCGTCCCGGATGGAGCCGCCGGGCTGCACGATGAACTCGGCGCCCGAGCGTTTGGCCCGCTGCACGTTGTCGCCGAAGGGGAAGAAGGCGTCGCTGCCCACGGTGAGCCCCCGCTGAGTGGCGATCCAGGCCCGCTTTTCCAGCCGGGTGAGGACGGGGGGCTTGACCAGAAAGATTCTGCGCCACGCCCCCCGGGTCAGCAGCGACTCGTACTCCTCCGACAGATAGATGTCGATGGCGTTGTCACGCTCCGGGCGGCTCAGCTCGGGGAGAAATTGCAGAGCCAGCGTCTTTGGGTGCTGCCGCAGATACCAGCTGTCCGCCTTGTCCCCCGCCAGACGGGTGCAGTGGATGCGGCTCTGCTGGCCGGCGCCCACGCCGATGGCCTGTCCGTCCTTCACAAAGCATACGGAGTTGGACTGGGTGTATTTCAGGGTGATCATGGCCACCAGCATGTCCATCCGGGCGGCCCGGGGCAGCTGCTTGTTTTCGGTGACGATGTTCAGCAGCATCTTCTCCCGGATGGCGCAGTCGTTGCGCCGCTGCTGAAAGGTCAGGCCGAATACGTCCTTTTCCTCCGTCAGGGCGGGGACGTAGTCCGGGTCGATCTGCACCACGTTGTAATTGCCCCGCTTCTTGGTTCTGAGGATGGCCAGCGCCTCGTCCGTATAGCCCGGGGCGATGATGCCGTCGGACACCTCGTTTTTCAGATAGGCGGCGGTGGCGCCGTCGCAGACATCGGACAGGGCGGCCCAGTCGCCGTAAGAGCACAGCCGGTCGGCCCCCCGGGCCCGGATATAGGCGGTGGCAATGGGGGACAGGGGGGCGTCCTCCTCCACAAAGTAGATCCTCCGGTCCACCTCCGTCAGGGGGACGGCCAGAGCCGCCCCGGCGGGGGAGACGTGCTTGAAGCTGGCGGCGGCGGGCTGTCCCGTGGCCTCCTTCAGCTCCTTCACCAGCTGCCAGGAGTTCATGGCGTCCAGCAGGTTGATATACCCCGGCCGACCGTTGAGCACGGAGATGGGCAGGTCGCCGCCGTCCTTCATGAACACCTTCGCGGGCTTCTGGTTGGGATTGCAGCCGTATTTCAGTTCCAGTTCCTTCATGGTATCAGTCCCCCAGATTTTTATTGAACAGCGTCACTCTGCCGCCCACGTTGGCGTACAGGGCTACCTTGTTGTCCCCGTTCAGGGCGGCCCACACCTGCTCCGGCTCCGGCACGGTGACGGGGATGGGCTCTCCCGCGAAGGAGGGCAGGGGGTCGCCGGGTCCCTGATAGGTGCTGATGAAATAGCCCCGGCCCGGATCGCACCCCTCGTAGGAGAAGAACTGCCGCTGGCAGCGGCCGTCCAGCCCCCGCTTCAGAATGGACAGTTCAAAGCTGCCGTCCGGGCGGAGCAGGGCGGAGATCCGGGGGGTGTAGTTGGGGGCGTCGGGCTCGAACTCCCGGCTCATAAGGGCCCGGCGGAAGCAGCCCGCGTCCCGGATGGTATCCGTCTGGTCGCCGTTGGTGACGATCAGCTTGTCCCCCATGGCGCGCACGGGGTGGTAGATGATCAGGCTGGGGTCCTCCAGCCTGCCGGGGTCGTGGGCCTGAGTCCGGATGCCGTCCTCCGTCAGGGCGAACACCCGGTTGCGGCTGTTGGCGCTGCGGCCCATGATGAAGTAATAGACCCGGTCATGGCCAGCCACGATGCCCCGGCCGGGGTAGGGGTTGCTGCGCAGCAGCTCCAGCAGATCAGTCATTGCGGCCACTCTCCTTTTCTTCGTTGATGCGCCGGGCCGTCAGCTCCGCCGCCCGGGGCAGCAGGAGCCATTCCGCCTGCTCCATCACCCGGCGCTGAAGGGTCTCCGGCGTGTCCCCGGGCAGGACCTCCACCGCCTTTTGCAGCAGGATCTCGCCCCCGTCGGGGATCTCGTTTACATAGTGAACGGTGGCCCCGGTGACCTTGACCCCGTAGTCCAGGGCGGCCCGGTGGACCTTCAGTCCGTACATCCCCCTTCCGCAGAAGGAGGGGATGAGGGAGGGGTGGATGTTCAGAATGCGCCGGGGCCAGCGGGCGGTAAATTCGCCGCTGAGGATGCCCAGAAAGCCCGCCAGCACGATCATATCCACCTGATGCTCCCCCAGCAGGCCGGACAGCTGCCGCTCAAATTCCTCGTTTCCAAGCTGCCGCCGGGGCAGAGTGAGGGCGGGCACGCCGGCCCCTTCCGCCCGCTGCAGGGCGTAGGCCCCGGGTACGTCGGACACCACCAAAACGATCTGCCCATGGAGCAGCTTGCCCGCACCTTGGGCGTCCAGCAGGGCCTGAAGGTTGGTGCCCCCCCCGGACACCAGCACAGCGATGCGGGTCAGCACAGGACCACCTTCTCCTGGCCGGTGACGATCTCGCCCACCGCGTAGGCATTGCAGCCCCCCGCCTTCAGGGCGGACAGGGCGGCGTCTGCGGTGTCACGGCTGACCACCATGGTCATGCCCACGCCCATGTTGTAGGTATTGAACATATCGTGCTCCGGGATGCTGCCCATGCGCTGGAGCAGGCCGAAGATGGCGGGGGTGCGGATGGCGGCCTTTTCGATCTTGGCGCACAGGCCGTCGGGGATGGCGCGGGGGATGTTCTCATAGAAGCCGCCGCCGGTGATGTGGCTGATGCCCCGCACCCGGGCTGCCTCCAGGGCGGCCAGAACGGGCTTGACGTAGATCACCGTGGGGGTCAGCAGGGCCTTGCCCAGGGTGGTGCCCAGCTCGTCACAGGTCTTGCCCAGGTCGGCGTGCTCCACGTCGAATACCTTGCGCACCAGAGAGTAGCCGTTGGAGTGCAGCCCGGAGGAGGGCAGGGCCAGCACCACGTCCCCGGTCTGCATGGTGCTGTGGTCCAGCACGCGGCTCTTGTCCACGATGCCCACAGAGAAGCCCGCCAGATCATAGTCGTCGGGCTGCATGGTGCCGGGGTGCTCGGCGGTCTCGCCGCCGATGAGGGCACAGCCCGACTGGACGCAGCCCTCCGCCACGCCGGAGACCAGAGCGGCCACCTTCTCGGGGTCGTTCTTGCCGATGGCGATGTAGTCCAGGAAGAAGATGGGCTTGGCCCCGCAGCAGATGATGTCGTTGACGCACATGGCCACGCAGTCGATGCCCACGGTGTCGTGCTTGTCCATCAGCTGGGCGATGCGCTGCTTGGTGCCCACGCCGTCGGTGCCGGAGACCAGCACCGGCTCCTTCATCCCCGTCAGGTCGGGGGCGAACAGGCCGCCGAAGCCGCCCAGGTCGGACACCACGCCGGGGATCATGGTGCGCTGTACATGCTTCTTCATCAGGCGCACGCCCTCGTAGCCGGCGGTGATGTCCACCCCAGCGGCCCGGTAGCTCTCAGAAAAACTGCGCATGTTATTTCTCCTTTTCGCCGATCTTACATTCAAAGCGGTCTTTGCCGCCGCCCTGGGGGATGGCGGTGGGGTAGCCGCCGCCGAAGCAGGCGGTGCAGAAGCCGCACTCCGTGTTGTCCGCCAGCTTGACCACATTCTCCAGACTGAGATAGCCCAGAGAGTCCACACCGATGATCTTGGCGATCTCCTCCACCGTGTGGTGGTTGGCGATCAGATTCTCCTTGCTGTCGATGTCGGTGCCGTAGTAGCACTCGGATACGAAGGGGGGCGCGCTGACCCGCATGTGGATCTCCTTGGCCCCCGCCCGGCGAAGCAGGTCGATGGTGCGGCGGCAGGTGGTGCCCCGGACGATGGAGTCGTCGATCAGCACCACCCGCTTGCCCTCCACCACGGAGCGCACGGGGTTGAGCTTGATGTTCACGTCGTTCTCCCGCATGGTCTGGGTGGGGGCGATGAAGGTGCGGCCGATGTATTTGTTTTTGATAAAGCCCATGCCATAGGGGATGCCGCTCTGCCGGGCGTAGCCCAGGGCGGCATCCAGCCCGGAGTCGGGCACCCCCACCACCACATCCGCCTGCACCGGGTGCTCCAGGGCCAGAAAGGCCCCCGCCCGCTGGCGGGCCACATGGACGGAACTGCCGTCGATGACGGAGTCGGGCCGGGCGAAATAGATGAACTCAAAGACGCACAGGCTGCGGGGGGCCTTGCCGCAGTGAGCGGTCAGGCTCTTGATGCCGTTTTTGTCCACGACCACGATCTCCCCCGGGCGGACGTCCCGCTCAAATCTGGCACCGATGGCGTCCAGAGCACAGCTCTCGGAGGCGAACACCACCGCCCCGTCCTTCATCCGGCCCATGCACAGGGGGCGGAAGCCGTGGGGGTCCCGGGCGGCGATGAGCTTGGTGGGGGAGGAAATGACAAGGGAGTAGGCCCCCTCGATGCGGTCCATGGCGGCGCTCACCGCCGCTTCGATGGAGGGGGCGCTCAGCCGCTCCTGAACGATGATATAGGCGATGACCTCGGTGTCCGTGGTGGTCTGGAAGATGGAGCCGCGGCTCTCCAGCTCCCGGCGCAGCTCGTGGGAGTTGGTCAGGTTGCCGTTGTGGGCCAGGGCCATGCGGCCCTTGTAGTGGTTGACCAGAATGGGCTGCACATTGCGCTTGTTGTCGCTGCCGGTGGTGCCGTAGCGCACATGGCCCACGGCGATGTTCCCGCCGCCCAGCGCCTTCAGCCGGCCCTGAGAGAACACCTCGCTCACCAGTCCCACGTCCCGGTAAGAGGTGAATACGCCGTCGTCATTGACCACGATGCCGGCGCTCTCCTGCCCCCGGTGCTGCAGGGAGTAAAGGGCATAGTAGGCCAGAGAGGCCACGTCCGCCGTTTCCTGGGAGTAGATGCCGAACACGCCGCACTCCTCATGGAGGTGGCGGTCAGTGTGGTTCATCTCAGTGTTCATCATGGGCCAGCAGTCTCCTCATGACCTCGGCATAGGCGTCCTCAACGCCGCCCAGGTCCCGGCGGAAGCGGTCCTTGTCCAGCTTCTCCCCGGTCTTGGCGTCCCACAGGCGGCAGGTGTCAGGGCTGATCTCGTCAGCCAGGACGATGGTGCCGTCGGCGGTCTTGCCGAACTCCAGCTTGAAGTCCACCAGGGTCACGCCGCACTCGCCCCAGAAAGCCTTCAGGGCATCGTTCACGGCGAAGGCGTACTTCTTGATCAGCTCGATCTCCTCCCAGGTGGCCAGCTTCAGGGCCACGGCGTGGTAGGCGTTCATCAGGGGGTCGTGCAGGTCGTCGTTCTTATAGGAGAACTCGATGGTGGGCTCGTCAAAGACGATGCCCTCCTCCACGCCGTAGCGGGAGGCGAAGTGGCCGGCGGAGATGTTCCGGATGATGACCTCCAGGGGCACGATGGATACCTTTTTCACCACGGTGTCCCGCTCGCTCAGCTCCTTCACGAAGTGGGTGGGGATGCCGGTCTTCTCCATCCGTTCCATCAGGCGGTTGGTCATCTGGTTGTTGATGACCCCCTTGCCCACGATGGTGCCCTTCTTGGCGCCGTCGAAGGCGGTGGCGTCGTCCTTGTAGGACACGATCACCAGTTCGGGGTCGTCGGTGGCGTAGACCTTCTTGGCCTTTCCTTCGTACAGCTGCTCGCGCTTTTCCATGTTCAGCACTCCTTTTTTCAATGAGATGTGTGTTCCGTATGTTCAGCCCGTCCGCCCGGCGGGCGCTGTAGGCGTGTTACTGCTGCCGGTATTTCTCCATGACCTCCCGGTCACGGGCCAGCACCTGCTCCGTCTCCCTCCTGCGGGCCTGCTCCAGCTTTTCCGCCAGCTCCGGCTCGCTCAGGGCCAGGATCTCCACCGCCAGAATGGCGGCGTTCTTGGCCCCGTCGATGGCTACGGTGGCCACGGGGATGCCGCTGGGCATCATCACCGTGGACAGAAGGGCGTCCATGCCGTCCAAATTGGTGGACTTGCAGGGGATACCGATCACCGGCAGGGTGGTGTTGGCGGCCAGAGCCCCGGCCAGATGGGCGGCCATACCCGCCGCGGCGATCAAAACAGAAAAACCGCTCGCCCGTGCGCCCGCGGCAAACTCTCTTGCCTGATCCGGACAACGGTGAGCGGATAAAACTCTGACTTCATAGGGCACGCCATACTGCTGCAATACCCCGATGGCCTTTTCCACCACGGGCAGATCGCTGGCGCTTCCCATCACGACTCCGACTTTACGCATAAACAATGCTCTCCTTTCCTTTGCGGCGCCCCGCGGGGCGAAAACAAAAGGGCAAACCAACCCCAGCAATCTCAATTGTCAGGTTCGGTCTGCCCAGACGGTCGGCATCTATCGCCGCCCCGCTCCCATGGAGTGTCTCTCCGGTTCCGTCAGTCACCGGGCGGCTTCTCTTTGTATGGCTTCAGTTTATCATCCCGGGCTTTTCCTGTCAATCGGGGAAACTGAAACAGTTTTCTTCTGTTTTCTCCCCGGTTTATGGCGCTTTTGTCCCCGCCTGGGGGTTGGCCTTGGTGTCGCAGTAGATGCAGCGGTACTCCCGCTTCTCCCGGTCGGTCAGGCGGAAGATGTGGAGGATCTCCTGCTCGGTGGTGGTGATGCACCGGGGATTTTTGCACTGGATGATGTCGGTGAGCCTCTCCGGCAGCTCCATGTGCTTCTTCTCGGCCACCGCGCCGTCCCGGATGATGTCCACGGTGATGGTGGGGCTGACGTAGCCCAGCACGTCCAGGTCCAGCTCCAGCTCGGTGTCGATCTTGATGATGTCCTTCCGGCCCATGTGGTGGCTGGGGACATTTTTCAGGATGGCCACCGTGCACTCCAGGGCGTCCAGTCCCAGCATCTGATAGATCTGCATGGCCTTTCCGGCGGTGATGTGGTCGATGACGATGCCCTGCTTGATAGGATCTACTCTCATATTCAGCCCTCCTTCTGCTCCAGGCCCAGCAGCTTCATGATCAGGGCCATGCGGATGAATTTGCCGTTGCGGGCCTGGCGGAAATAGGCGGCCCGGGGGTCGGCGTCCACGGCGGTGGAGATCTCGTTCACCCGGGGCAGGGGGTGCAGGATGGTCAGGTCCTCTTTGGCATCCTTCAGCTTGCCCGGGGTGAGGATATAGCTGTCCCTCAGGCGCAGGTAGTCCTCCTCGTTGAAGAAGCGCTCCTTCTGCACCCGGGTCATGTACAGCACGTCCAGGCGGCTCATCACCGACTGCAGGTCGGTGGTCTGGGTGTAGGGGATGCCCTTGCTCTTGATGTAGGTATCCTTCACATAGCTGGGCAGCTTCAGCTCCTCCGGGGAGATGAGCACGAACTCCACCCCCTCGTACCGGGACATGGCGGCGATCAGGGAGTGCACCGTCCGGCCGAACTTCAGATCGCCGCACAGACCGATGGTCATGTGATCCAGGCGGCCCTTCTCCCGGTGGATGGTCAGCAGGTCGGTGAGGGTCTGGGTGGGGTGGTGATGGCTGCCGTCGCCGGCGTTGATGACAGGCACATCCGCCCGCATAGAGGCCACCAGGGGGGCGCCCTCCTTGGGGTGGCGCATGGCGATGATGTCGGCGTAGCCGCTGACCACCGCCACCGTGTCCCCCACGCTCTCCCCCTTGCTGGCGGAGCTGGAGGCCGCCTCAGAGAAGCCCAGCACGCTGCCGCCCAGGTCCAGCATGGCCGCCTCGAAGGACAGGCGGGTGCGGGTAGAGGGCTCGAAGAACAGGGTGGCCAGCTTCTTGTGGCGGCACACCTCCTGATACCGCTCCGGCCGGGCGATGATGTCGCCGGCCAGAACGATCAGCTCCTGGATCTCCTCCGTGGACAGGTCCATAATGTCGATCAGATCTCTCATAGCATATCCTCCTTCCCGGAAGCCCCCGGCGCTCACTGGGTCATCCAGCTCTCGTCACTGGGGTCGTTGCGGAAGTCGATCAGCCGCTGCACATCCTCGGGCTTGATGTAGTTCTCCTCGGCGGCGGCCTGGGCCACGGCGTCAAAGCTGGTCAGGCTGACGTTCTTCACATTGGCTTGGGCCAGGCGGTCCAGACCCTTCTGCATCCCGTAGGTGAAGATGGACACGATACCCAGCACCTGGGCGCCCGCCTGGCGCAGCACGTCCACCACCTCCAGCACGCTGCCGGCGGTGGAGATCAGATCCTCGATGACCACCACCTTCTGGCCCTTCTCCAGGCGGCCCTCGATCTGGTTGTTCCGGCCGTGATCCTTGGCGCCGGAGCGCACATAGCCCATGGGCAGCCCCAGAATGTGGCCGGCGATGGCCGCGTGGGCGATACCGGCGGTGGAGGTGCCCATGAGCACCTCGCAGTCGGGATACTCTCGCTTCACGGTGTCGGCGATGGCCTGCTCCACCCGATCGCGCACGGCGGGGGCGGTGAGGATCAGGCGGTTGTCGCAGTAAACGGGGCTCTTGATCCCGCTGGCCCAGGTGAAGGGCTGCTCGGGGCGGAAAAAGACGGCCTGAATGGACAGCAGGTCCCGGGCCACAGTCTGTTCAATGTTCATTGTTGATTCCTCCTGCACGATTTTGATGGTAAGGGGGCTTACTGACCCAAAAATTCCTTCACTGCCCGGCGATAGGCATCTACGGGGTCGGCGGCCTGCGTAATGGGGCGGCCCACCACGATGTAGTCGCTGCCCAGTTCACGGGCCCGCACCGGGGTGGTCACCCGTACCTGGTCCCCCACGTCGCCGTCGGCAAAGCGCACGCCGGGGGTGACGGTGAGGAACTTCTCGCCGCAGGCGGCGTGCACCTGGCCCGCCTCCAGAGGGGAGCACACCACGCCGTCCAGTCCGGCGGCCGCGGCATTTTTGGCGTAGGCCAGTACCACCTGATCCAGGGGCTGGTCGATGAGCAGCTCCTGGGTCATCCGCTCCTGACTGGTGGAGGTCAGCTGGGTCACGGCCAGCAGCAGGGGGCGGCTGCCATCGGAGCGGGTCAGTCCCTCCAGGGCGGCCTCCATCATGGCACGGGTGCCCGCGGCGTGGAGGTTCACCATATCCACATCCAGGCGGGACAGCACAGCCATGGCCTTCTTCACGGTGTTGGGGATGTCGTGGAGCTTCAAGTCCAGAAAGATCTTGTGGCCCCGGGCCTTGATCTCCCGCACCACTTGGGGCCCCTCAGCATAGAACAGCTCCATGCCGATCTTCACGAAGGGCTTTTCCGTCCCTTCAAACTGATCCAGAAAGGCCAGAGTCTTTTCCTTGTTTTCGAAATCCAGTGCTGCGATCACGTCACGCGCCATGATGTGCTCCTCCTATGATCTCATTGATGTCCCGGACGCCGTACTGTTCCAGCAGGCCGGGCAGTTCCTCCGTTATTTTTTTGCAGGCGAGGGGATCCACCAGATTGGCGGCCCCCACCTCCACGGCGGTGGCCCCCGCCAGCATCAGCTCCATCACGTCCCGGGCGCAGGTGACGCCCCCCATGCCGATGATGGGGATGGACACCGCCTGATACACCTGATAGACCATCCGGACCGCCAGGGGGAAGATGGCCGGGCCGGACATGCCGCCGGTGCTGTTGGCCAGGATGGGACGGCGGGTCTTTAAGTCCAGCCGCATCCCCATCAGGGTATTGATCAGGCTGACGCCGTCGGCCCCCGCGTCCTCGCAGGCCTTGGCGATGGACACGATGTCGGTGACATTGGGGCTGAGCTTCATATATACCGGCTTTTTGGTCACCGCCTTCACCGCACGGGTGACCTGGGCGGCAGCGGCGGGGCTGGTGCCGAAGGACATGCCCCCGTCGTGGACATTGGGGCAGCTGATGTTCACCTCCAGCAGGCCCACCTGCTCCTCCTGATCCAGCAGGGCGCAGGTCTCGGCGTACTCCTCCACGGAGAAGCCGCTGACGTTGGCGATCACCTTTTTGTGAAAGCACTCTTTCAGCTTGGGCAGCTCCTCGGCAATCACCTTCTCCACCCCGGGGTTTTGAAGGCCCACGGCGTTGAGCATACCGCCCCCATATTCAGCGATGCGGGGCAGGGGATTGCCGAAGCGGGGCTGCCCGGTGGTGCCCTTGAAGGAGAAGGTGCCCAGGCAGTTGATGTCGTACAGCTGGGCAAACTCATAGCCGTAGCCGAAGGTGCCGCTGGCGGGGATCACCGGGTTGTCCAGCTGCCAGCCGCTCAGAGTCACGTTGGTCTTTACCACAGCAGTTCCCCCCTTTCAAACACGGGGCCATCCTTACAGATGCGCCGATAGCCGTTCTTTGTCTCCATAGAGCAGCCCATGCAGGCCCCGAAGCCGCAGCCCATGCGGGTCTCGAAGCTGAGCTGGCCGTCCAGCTGTGTCCTGGCGAACAGTGCCTTCAGCATGGGCATGGGGCCGCAGGCGTAGAAGTAGGTGGCGTCCTCGGGCAAGGCGTCGGTGACGAAGCCCCTGACGCCCCGGCTGCCGTCGGCGGTGGTCACGGTGACGGGTACCCCCAGGGCCTCGAATTCCCGGGCCAGGAACACCTCCTCCGCCGCGTTGAAGCCCAGCACCGCCGCGGGGCGGCAGTCGGACTCTGTCAGCTTCTGGGCCAGGCCGTACAGGGGGGCGGCACCGGCTCCGCCGCCCACCAGCAGGGGCCGCGCCCCCGCCTTCGTCACGTCGAAGCCGTTGCCCAGCCCGGTGAGCACGTCCAGCACCGTGCCGGGGGCCATGGTGCTCATCTGCTCCGTGCCCGTGCCCACGGTCTTGTAGATCAGGGTCAGGCTGTCCGCTGTCCAACTGCACACGGAGATGGGCCGGCGGAGGAAGCGCCCCTCCAGCCGGATGTCCACGAACTGCCCCGGCCGGGTGATGGCGGAGGTGTCCCCCGTCAGCACCATGCGGTAAGTCCCGGCGGCCAGCCGGGCGTTCTCTGCGATCACAAAATCACGCTGCTGCATAGTTCTCCTTTCTTACTCTCCATCGTCGATGGTAGAGATGGACATGGTCATCTCCTCCAGCACCTCCAGCAGCACCCGCACCGTATCCAGAGAGGTGAAGGTGGTCACGCCGTTCTCCACCGCGCAGCGGCGGATGGCCGCGCCGTCCTGGGCGTGGGCCCCGGACTGGATGGAGCGGGTGTTGATCACATAGCTGACGTAGCCGGAGCGGATGGAGTCCAGGATCTCGTGGCTGCCCTCGCTGAGCTTGCCCCGCACCCGGGTGCGGATGTCGTGGGACTTCAGATAGGCGGCGGTGCCGGCGGTGGCCTCGATGTTGAAGCCCATCTCGTAGAACCGGCGCACCAGGGGCAGGCCCTCCGCCTTGTCCTCGTCCGCCAGGGTCACCAGCACGGTGCCGTAGTTCTGCACGTTCATGCCCGCGGCCTGCAGGGCCTTATACATGGCCCGGGGCAGCTTGTCGTCGTAGCCGATGGCCTCGCCGGTGGACTTCATCTCCGGGGACAGATAGGCGTCCAGCCCCCGGATCTTGGCGAAGGAGAACACGGGCACCTTGACGTAGCGGCGCTTCTTCTCCTGGGGGTACAGGTCGAAGATGCCCTGCTCCTTCAAGCTGGTGCCCAGGATCACGTTGGTGGCGATGTCGGCCAGGGGGTAGCCCGTGGCCTTGGACAGGAAGGGCACCGTGCGGGAGGAGCGGGGGTTGACCTCGATGATATACACGTCGTCGTGCTTGTCCACGATGAACTGGATGTTGTACAGGCCCACGATGCCGATGCCCAGCCCCAGCTTCTTGGCGTAGGTCAGGATGGTTCCCTTCACTTTGTCGGAGATGGAGAAGGAGGGGTACACGCTGATGGAGTCGCCGGAGTGGACGCCGGTGCGCTCCACCAGCTCCATGATGCCGGGGACGAACACGTCCCGGCCGTCGCAGATGGCGTCCACCTCTACCTCACGGCCGGAGATGTACTTGTCCACCAGCACGGGCTTGTCCTCGTCCACCTCCACGGCGGTCTTCAGGTAGCGGCGGAGCATGTCGTCATCGGCCACGATCTCCATAGCCCGGCCGCCCAGCACAAAGGAGGGGCGCACCAGCACGGGGTAGCCCACGGCGTGGGCGGCCTTCAGGCCGTCCTCGATGTTGGTCACCGCGGCGCCACGGGGCTGGGGGATGCCCAGCTCCAGCAGCAGCTTCTCGAAGCAGTCCCGGTTCTCCGCCCGCTCGATGGCGGTGCAGTCGGTGCCGATCAGCTTCACCCCCCGGTCCATCAGGGGCTGGGCCAGGTTGATGGCCGTCTGTCCGCCCAGGCTGGCGATGACGCCGCCCGCCTGCTCGTACCGCAGGATGTTCATCACATCCTCGGGGGTCAGGGGCTCGAAGTACAGCTTGTCGGCGGTGGTGTAGTCGGTGGAGACGGTCTCCGGGTTGTTGTTGATGATGATGGCCTCGCGGCCCGCCTTGCGGATGGTCTGCACCGCGTGGACGGTGGAGTAGTCGAACTCCACGCCCTGGCCGATGCGGATGGGGCCAGCCCCCAGCACCACCACCTTCTCCTTGCCGGACAGGCGGGACTCGTTCTTCGTCCCCGGGGCATAGGTGGAGTAGAAGTAGGGGATGTAGGCCCCGGTGTGGCAGGTATCCACCATCTTATATACAGGGAACAGGTCAAGCTTCTCCCGCTGCTGGTAGACCTCCTGCTCGCTCATCTCCCACAGATAGGCGATGCAGGGATCGGAGAAGCCCATCTCCTTGGCCTTTTTCAGTGCCTCGCCGTCCCCCTTGTGGTCTTTCAGCACCTGCTCCATGTCCACGATGGCCTTGAACCTCTCCAGAAAGTAAGGGGTGATCATGGTCACGGTGTGCAGTTGCTCGATGCTGGTGCCCAGGCGCAGCAGCTGGGCGATGGCGAACAGGCCGTCGTCCCGGAACTGGCCCAGATACTCCAGCAGCTCCTCCTTACTCTTGTCCTGGAACTTGGGCAGCCAGATATGGTGGGCGCCGATCTCCAGGGAGCGGACGGACTTGAGCAGGCACTCCTCCAGGGTGGTGCCGATGCCCATGACCTCGCCGGTGGCCTTCATCTGGGTGCCCAGAGTGTTGGCGGCGGCGGAGAACTTGTCGAAGGGGAACCGGGGCAGCTTGGCCACCACATAGTCCAGGCTTGGCTCGAAGGCGGCGGTGGTGTTGGCCACGGCGATCTCGTCCAGATCCATGCCCACGGCCACCTTGGCGGTGACCCGGGCGATGGGGTAGCCGCTGGCCTTGCTGGCCAGGGCTGAGGAGCGGGACACTCGGGGGTTGATCTCGATGAGGAAGTACTCAGAGGTCTTGGGGTCCAGGGCGAACTGCACGTTGCAGCCCCCCTGGATCTTCAGGGTGCGGATGATCTTGATGGCGCTGTCGTTGAGCATCTTCAGGTCGTGGCCGTTCAGGGTCATGATGGGGGCCACCACAATGGAGTCGCCGGTGTGGACGCCCACGGGGTCGATGTTCTCCATGCCGCAGATGGTGATGGCCCGGTCAGAGGCGTCCCGCATGACCTCGAACTCGATCTCCTTATAGCCCTTCACGCTCTTCTCGATCAGCACCTGGTGGATGGGGGACAGCTTGAAGGCCTGGGCGCCCAGCTCTACCAGCTCGGCCTCGTTGTCCGCAAAGCCGCCGCCGGTGCCGCCCAGGGTAAAGGCGGGGCGGAGCACCACGGGATAGCCGATGGCCTTGGCCGCCGCCTTGGCCTCCTCCAGGTCATAGGTGATCTGAGAGGGGATGACCGGCTCGCCGATGGACTGGCACAGCTCTTTGAACAGCTCCCGGTCCTCCGCCCGGCGGATGCTGTCGCTGTTTGTGCCCAGCAGCTCCACTTGGCACTCTTTCAGGATGCCCTTCTTCTCCAGCTGCATGGCCAGGTTCAGGCCGGTCTGGCCGCCGATGCCGGGGACGATGGCATCAGGCCGCTCCCTGCGCAGGATGCGGGCTACATACTCCAGGGTCAAGGGCTCCATATACACCTTATCGGCGATGGAGGTGTCGGTCATGATGGTGGCGGGGTTGGAGTTGACCAGGACGACCTCGTACCCCTCCTCCTTCAGGGCCAGGCACGCCTGGGTGCCGGCGTAGTCGAACTCGGCGGCCTGGCCGATGACGATGGGGCCGGAGCCGATGATCATGATCTTCTTCAAGTCTGTTCTTTTGGGCATTTTGTTTCCTCCTTGATCCGCTGCCTGTTTGGCTCATCTGCTCTGCTTCACTGCTTGTCCCGGTTCTACCGGGTGTGGGGGTATTTACTCTTCAGCCTGCCACACGGCCTTGCCGCCGCACACATTCAGCAGGCACCGGCCATAGACCTTCTCTCCCGCGAAGGGAGTGCTCTTGCCCATGGAGCAGAACTGTGCCGGGTCGATGGCGTACTCTGTGTTCAGATCCCAGACGGCGAAGTCGTCCTCCCGCAGAGGGAAGCCGAAGCGCTTCCGGGGGTTGATCGTCATCAGCTCCACCAGCTTTTCCAGAGGCAGCACGCCGGTGCGTACCAGCTTGGTGTACAGGATGGGGAAGGCGGTCTCCAGCCCTACGATCCCCATGGCGCTGCCTGCCAGGCCCTTGGCCTTCTCCTCGGCGCTGTGGGGGGCGTGGTCGGTGGCGATCATGTCTACTGTCCCGTCCAGGATGCCCTCCAGCAGGGCCTGCTGGTCCTCCTTACTCCGCAGGGGCGGGTTCATCTTGAAGCGGCCGTCCTCCTGCAGGTCCATGTCGGTCAGCACCAGGTAGTGGGGCCCCGTCTCGCAGGTGACGTCCAGGCCCTGGGCCTTGGCCTTCCGGATCAGCTCCACGCTCTCCTTGGTGGAGATGTGGCACACGTGATAGGCGCAGCCCGTCTCCCGCACCAGCTCCAGGTCCCGGGCGATCTGCCGCCACTCGCTCTCGCTGCTGATGCCCTTGTGGCCGTGGAGCCGGGCGTACTCGCCGTCGTGGATGTAGCCGCCGCGGAGCAGGGAGTTGTCCTCGCAGTGGGCGGCGATGATCTTCCCAAGGCTCTTGGCCTTCTTCATAGCCGAGCGCATCAGGTTGTCGTTCTGCACACCGCTGCCGTCGTCGGAGAAGCCGGCCACATAGGGGGCCATTTCCTCCATGGCGGCCAGTTCCTTCCCCGCCCGGCCCATGGAGATGGTGCCGTAGGGGATGACGCCGATGGCCGCGTCCCGCTCGATCAGCTCCAGCTGGGGCTTCAAGTTGGCCAGACAGTCGGGGGCGGGGTCCAGATTGGGCATGGGGCACACCAGACTATACCCGCTGCGGGCTGCCGCCCGGGTGCCGGAAAAAATCGTCTCTTTATAAGAAAATCCCGGCTGACGAAGATGTACGTGAACATCAACGAAGCCGGGAACGATCATACAATTATTAAATTCAACAGAAACACCGGGAACGGAAATGGAAATACGATCTGCGTGTCTGAATCGGTTCTTTTCAAATACCTGTGCATTTCTCACAACAGCGGACATGTACTTTCCTCCTTATCTGATGGTTTGACGGACGGCGAAACGCGCGATTTTTGGTATCTTACCATTCAAAGCAGCCGCTGTCAAGGGGAATATTTGCCTTAAATTTTTTTGAGAGCGCGGGTAAAAATACCCCCTTTACAAACGGGGAAAATCTGTTATAATAAATAGGTCTTTTCATGAGACAGAGGACAAGAATATACGGGCGATTAGCTCAGTTGGGAGGAGAAGCGGTTCACTTATAGCCCCTCTTTTCCGGTGACCTAACTCAGTTGCCCGCAATCGGTTCCCATCTCACACAATTTCATATCCGGGCTCGTAGCTCAGTTTGGGAGAGCGTACGGTTCGCATCCGTAAGGTCGAGGGTTCGATCCCCTTCGAGTCCACCATGAACAAGACAAGCGATTATATCGCTTGTCTTGTTTTCGTTTCAATGGTCAGGAGCGTATCTGCTCCCGGCCTTTTTGCTTCTTCCGGCTCCCCCTCCAGATACAAAGCCTGAAATTCCTCAAATGACACATTGAATTCTATGTCGATCTCATAATCTCGCCGCACACAAACTGCTTTTACAAACTGGGCCACGATCATTTTTTTGGCTTCAAAGGTACAGTTATCGTACATCTCGGCCCAGCCCATCAGCTGGTCATATTCCCGCAGCACCTGACTGGCGCTCTGAACAGTTTCCTCAAGTTCTGCCGTGGCTGTCTGAATCTGCCAGCTTAATTGTTTAATCTGCTTAGAGGTTTCCGCGACAAGACTATTCAGTAAGTCCACATTCAAACGGCTAGTGCCTTGAATGACCTTGATGGTCTCCGCCCGCAGGTCTTGATATTCCCGCTGCGTCTGCCGATATTGCTCGTTCAGCAGGTTCAGCTTGGATTTTGCGAGGTCTACTTCCTTAGCCTGCTGTTTTGCTATCAGTTCCTGCGAAGGTGCGCTCCGAATACGCCCCAACTGGATGCGGATGATTTGATCCACCAGCTTATCCAGCTTTTCAACGCCATACCCGGATTGCCCATCACATTCGCCGGGGTGCCGGATATTGTAATGGCATTGATACCTTGCTCTGGTCTCGCGTATAACAGTCCCGTCCTTTCGGACACGCTTCCGTCCACTGGTGGTCAGCGTCAGGCGTCCGCCGCAGTGGCCGCAGTAGATATTTCCCACCAGCAGAGACCGTCCCTTTGTATTGAGCGGCACATCATTATGACGGGTCACTCGTTTTTCCATCATCTGCTGTGCCTTTTCAAAGGTCTCCTCGTCAATGATCTGAAGGTCGGTCAACACATCTGACTGACTATCTCCATTTCGGATGACCCCGGTATAAATGGGGTTCTTGATAATGCGGTTGATAGATGTGGTTGGAATGTTGCGGCCTTTTTTGTTTTTGATTCCCTGCTCGGTAAGATACCGACAAAGGCGCTGTGCCCCGTATCCCTCATAGAGATATTTCTGGAAAATCAGCTTGACGATTTCCGCTTCGTCCGGGTCTACAACAAGGTCTCCTACATCCTGATTCCGTTTATTCGTGCGGCCCTTATGCTCCAATCGGTAGCCAAAGGGAACCACCCCACCAGTGAAGCAGCCTTCTTTTGTCAGCTGTTCCATGCGGGTTTTGGTACGCACAGAGGTTTTGATACTCTCCCCGGATGCCTGCCAATAGCGAATGTAGTTCAGCAGCTTGTCAACATGAGTATCAAACCGCTGCTGGCCTTCCTTGGCGCTCCACACTTCAATGCCGTTTTTCACAAACCATTCTACGACAAACGGCGTTTCGTCCTCTCTGCGGCCCAAACGGTCAAACATAAACACCAGCAGAATATCAAACTTATTCTGTAAAGCGTCCCGCTGAATTTCCTGAATGGCGTCCCGGTCCTTGGCCGAGACCTTAAACCCGGAGACACCTTTTTCCGAAAACTCCCTGACGATTTTCCAGCCGGGGTGCTGAACAAACTCACGGCACGCCTCCTTTTGCATGGGGATGTCATTTTTCTCGACCTGCCCCAGCGTTGATACACGATAAAGGCAATAAACACGCCGCGCTGTTGTTATCAATTCTTCTAACATATACATCACTCCTGTTTTCTTCCGATATTGGGAATGGTGTATATGGCCTCGTTTCAATTTTCAAGGTGCATATCTACACCATTATTATCTCATATTCATACAGAAAGCACAAATTTTATGACTTTTTAGAGACGTTTGAAAGAAGAATATCCTTGATCTCACGAACTGCGGCAGGGTTCTCCTTTCCGGCATATCGAACTGTAACCTTGCATCCATCCACATAGATCGTCTGCGTCTGCTGCGGTCTCTGCGGAAATACAGTCTGCTTCTGCTCCACGATCCATTCCTCCGTATATTTTATAAAATGGCAGGGCCATATCCTCATGCAGACATGACCCTGATATAAAATGCCGTTTTCCCCGAACCCGTTCCTGCCCCTGCACAATATTCAGCGGCGTTTTGATTTCCTTGGTACGCAAACGCGATACTTCACCGGAAAGCATATCCGATTCGGACGGTCATTCACTTCTCAAGGTGCAAGTTGTTCACCACATAGCTGTGATGAACAAAAAGCTGTTACCAGCCCGCACAGGCGCACCGTTCAATGCGCCTGTGCTGAATGGCAACCGTGTCGAAATGTGTCTCAAATTGAGACTTGTTTCCTCATAAGAATAAGGAGAAAGGCGGCGAATTGCCGCCCTTCTCCTTGCCAGTCAGTTTCTCAGGTAAGCGGCCAGAATATCTATAAACTGGGAATTGGTCGGTTGCTGTTGCAGTTCAGCGCCAGCTATCAGGTTCAAGAAGCTGTGGTTGGGATAATTCCAACAGCTCTGAATGAGAGTGCGGAGATTGCGCTCGACACAACTGGGCGTGGTATTAAAATGTGCCGCTGTCTGCGCGTAGAGACGCTTGGTGATGAGCAGCATATTTTCCGGTTGATCCCGGACTTGTTCCACCATGTAGACCGCATAGCGGAAGCTAATCAGCTTTCCGCTCACACCAAGAAGGCGTAATAGCCGTTCCGCATTCAGCGGAGTTTCAGAAGCATCTCTCTCATACTCGGCCACATAATAAACTAAAGGCATTTGATACCCCTCCTGTTAATATAAAAATAAGAACAGAGAAAAAGTTGCAGGGGTGGGCCTCTTGGCCAGGAGTAGACCTCGACGTAAAACCTCTGCTATGCTGAAGCTAAATCCAGTTGCTATGGATACCCCAATTTCCTGTTTTTTCTGTAAAAATGACATAGCGGGGAATTGTCGTGTGAACGGTAGTCAGGTCGAAATTCTGTGTAAGCATCTATATCCTCCATAACTTAATCATACACGATAAATACCGTTTCGTGTCATATAATCGCTCTACAATGCCCGGCGGCAATTGCCTGATTTTGCCCGATTGCAGTCGAATTTCGAACTTTTGGACGACATTATAGAAAAACCGCAAGGCAGCTCCTCCGTGGAGCCGCCTTGCGGTTTTGAATAATGCAGCATCACTTATGCTGTTCTTCTTTGATATAGTTTGCGATTGTCATTGTTTCCCGCTTTAAAAGTACTTTACAGCAAAAGGCTTTTGTATAAACACGCGCCTGGTCCAGGTGAGCAGTACCGCTCTGGTCAAAGGGATAAAGTGTTTGAGGAATGTGCTTCCACTCCAGCCGTCTCAGGTTGGCGGCACAGGCCCCCGGGGTATCGGCATAACAAATATCCCCAGCAAACTTGCTATATGGAACAAGAAAGGAAGTATTGGCCTTGACGACTACCAGGTCATATAGAATGGGTTCCACACCAAAGTGGCGCAGGATCTGAGGATCTCCGGATACGGTGGGACGTTCGCAGACCACCATGTCGATGCGTCCCATGCGGATCACCGCAGTCCGGCCGATACAACGAAGGTCTCCCTTCCCCTCCGGCCCCTCACAGCGCATCATACCGTCATGGAGAGAGCAAACCAGCCCTTCTCCTGTAAGCGGACCGGGCATGCCGGGAGTATACCCGGCCCCCAGGGAAAATCGTGCGCGGCCGCCCACACCAACTTCAAAGGCCAGCTTCGCCGCCGCCGGGTCTTTTACAAACATACCGCAGGACAGCTTGGAGCCACGCTGGAGCAGACGCATAGCCACAGCGACACTGTCACCCACGGCGCCGCCATTGGGAGAGTCTGCCGGATCCGCCAGGATGACGGGCTTTTTTGACCGGCTATCCTCCGCAAAGTCGATGACCTGATCGATCGTCATCAGTTCTGGCCAGCAGTCCTCACGGCAGGTAAACATTTTCTCCGCCATTTTCTCTGCAGCCTGCCGGGCGGCTTCGGGCGTTTCAGCCACGGCAACTACCCGGCTGCAGATCTCAGAAATATCCAGCCACGGCTGCACATTGAACACACTGAAGTCCAGCAGCAGTCCGCGCTCTACCATGTCTCTTCCGCAGTCGATCACATCTTTGAAGGGACGACTCAACGTCGTATACCCAGAGGGGGGCACGATCATAGGTACTGCCACAGCTGCAGCCGCAGTGGGTCCCTTCCGCAGCAGACGCATACACAGTTCGCCGGCTCTGCGCCCTGTCTCGTAGGCATCCACATGGGGATATGTCTGGTATCCGCAAAGGACGTCGGCCGAGCGCAGCATCGCTTCTGTCACATTGGCGTGTAGGTCCAGCGAAGCAGTGATGGGCGTATCCGGCCCGACTAAGCCGCGCAGCTGCGTCAGGAATACGCCGCAGGCATCATCAATGCTGATGGTGCAGGTGGCCCCGTGCAGCGCCGCACATACAGCGTCTATCGGACCGCATTCAGCCAGGATCTCCTGTATCCTGCGGCAGAACAGCTCGAATACTTCATCGTCTACCCGTCCGCCGGCCGGAGCCACTAAGGACAGCGCCGGCACCACTTCGCCTCCGGCAGCCTCGATGGCGTCAGCGATGCCGTGATATTCCACCGGGCAAGTTTTACACATGTTATAGGCATCTTCTCCCTCGGCGTAGCGCCCGGCCAGAAAGCCCTCCATTGTAGTGGGAAGTGGATTAAAAGTATTAGTTTCTTGGTGGAATTCGCACACAAGGATCCGCTCTTTTTCTTTTGCCATTGGTTCTCTCTCCTTTCGCAACGCTTAGAGGTGGCAGGCCAGAAAATGCCCCGGCGACACCTCGCGCAGGACGGGAGCACATCCATCGCACTTGTCACAGGTGGCGAAGCAGCGCTTTTTGAAACGGCACTCGTCTTTGGGATCGATAGGAGAGGATATCTCGCCCCGGAGCAGGATGCGCTCCGTCTTGTGGTCCAGGTCGGGAATGGGAATGGCCGACAGGAGAGCCTTGGTATAGGGGTGGAGGGGATTGGCGAACAGTTCTTCTGCCGGGGCCTTCTCCACCATTTGGCCCAGATACATCACGGCGATCTCATCGGAGAAATGGTTGACCACGCTTAGGTCGTGGGTAATAAAGATATACGTCAAGCCCAGCTGCTTCTGCAGCTGCTTCAGCAGATTGATGATTTGGGCCTGAATGGACACGTCCAGGGCGGAAACAGGCTCGTCGCACACGATAAATTTAGGGTTCAGAGCTAAAGCACGGGCGATCCCGATACGTTGGCGGCGGCCGCCGTCCAGCTCATGGGGATAGGTGTTGATCAGACGCTCGGCCAGACCCACAGTCTCCATCAGCTGCAGCACCCGCTCCTCCAGCTCCGCTTTGTCACGGATGAGCTTGTGCTCGGTGATGGGTTCACTGATGGCCTGATAGATGGTCTTTCTGGGATCCAGCGAGGAGTAGGGATCCTGAAAAATGATCTGCATCTCCTTGCGCATATGGCGCATCTCCCGCCGGCTGATGGCCGCAATGTCTCTTCCCTCGAATTTGACCTGACCGGAGGTGGGTTCGATTAGCCGCAGGATGGATCGGCCCAGGGTAGACTTTCCGCAGCCGGATTCGCCTACTACGCCCAATGTTGTGCCCCGATCCAAAGTGAAGCTTACATCATCCACCGCGTGGAGCATCCCTCTGGGGGTCTTGAAATATTTTTTCAGATGGTTGACTTCCAAAATATAATCTGCCATTACTCCTTGCTCCTTTCGATCCGGAATCCGGGCTCTTCGTAGCGCAGGCAGGCCACGCTGTGAGTTTCCGTGTGGTGCTCCAGCGCGGGGCGCCGCTCGAAGCACTGCTGGGTCGCGTATTCGCACCGGGGGGCAAAGGCACAGCCCTTGGGCAGATCGGTGGGGTCCGGCATCAGGCCGGGGATGGGCTTCAGCTCTGCTTTGCGGTCATAGATATTGGGCAGGGAGTTGAACAGACCCTCGGTGTAGGGGTGCAGGGTGCGGCGGAAGATGTCGTCCAGCGTACCGTGCTCGATGATGCGCCCCGCATACATAACGGCCACTTCCTCACATACTTCTGCCACAATGCCCAGATCATGGGTGATCATAATAAGGGCGGTATTGACGCGCTGCTTCAGCTCCTTCATCAGCTCCAGCACCTGGGCCTGAATCGTCACATCCAGGGCGGTGGTAGGCTCATCGGCGATCAGCAGCTGGGGGTTGCAGGCCAGCGCAATGGCAATGACCACCCGCTGCTTCATGCCGCCGGAAAACTGATGGGGATAGTCATTGGCCCGTTCGGCGGATATACCCACCATCTCCAGCATTTCCACGGCCCGCTTGCGGGCCTGCGCTTTGCTGCACATCTCGTGGATCTCCACGCATTCCGCGATCTGCTCCCCCACGGTGAACACCGGATTGAGTACAGTCATGGGGTCCTGGAAAATCATGGCCACGTCATTGCCGCGGATAGCCTCCAGCTCGGCCCGGCTGGCGGTATAGATGTCCTTTCCGTTGATCAGCACCCTGCCGCCCACGATATGGCCCGGAGGATCGGGCACTAGACGCAGGATGGACAGGGCTGTGGTGGTTTTGCCGGCGCCTGTCTCGCCCACGATACCCAGGGAGCGGCCGTGGTCCAGAGTCAGCGTCACGTTGCTGACCGCCTCGGTTACCTCTCCCTCCACCACATAGTGCACCGTCAGGTCCTCGACCTGCAGGACAGGAGGATTCTTATTATCACTCATAGGGGACCTCTCATTTCTTCAGTTTGGGATCCATGGCGTCGCGCAGGCCGTCGCCCAGCATATTGAAGGCAATGACTGTGACCATGATCGCAAGGCCGGGGAATACGGTCAGATAGCCGTGATCGATGATGAACGCCCGGCCGGCAGACAGCAGCGTGCCCCACTCGGGCATGGGCGCGGGGACGCCAAGGCCCAGATAGCTCAGACTGGAGGCGGAGATGATGGCCGAGCCCATTCTCAGCGTAGTCTGAACGATGATGGGGGACAGGCAGTTGGGCACCACATGGCGGAAGATGATCTGGAGATTGGAGCAGCCGATGGCCCGGGCGGATTCTACATACTCCTGATTCCGCACCGACAGCACTGCCGCACGGGTGATGCGGGAGAAGGCGGGCACCGCCGACAGACCCATGGCCAGCATCAGGCTCGGTGTGCCTATTCCCATGGCCGCAATGAGCACGATGGCGAACAGAATGGTGGAGACCGAGCCGAAAATGTCCATTAGCCGCATGATGATGTTCTCCAGAACGCCGCCGAAATAGCCGGCCACGGCCCCCAGCACCATGCCAATGCACAGCGAGACCATTACGGCCACAAAGCTGACGGGCAGCGAAGCGCGGATGCCGTAAATGATGCGGGCGAACTGGTCGCGGCCTAGGTTGTCCGTCCCGAAGGGGTGGGCCAGGCAGGGGGCAATAAAGCGATTCTGCATATTCTGGGCCACGATATCCGTATCATAGTCGTAGATCACGTTGGCCAGCAGGGCCAGAATGATCAGCAGCAGGATAAAACCGCCGCCGATGAGTGCGCCCTTGTTTTTACGAAAGCGATGCCACACCTCTCCTGCCGGGGAGCGCTGTTTGTATTTCTGCTTTGCGGAGACGGGGGTCGACTGTCTTGTCTTGGTTGCTTCCATGCCGTTCACCTCACTTACTGTACTGCGCCTTGATACGGGGGTCGACAAAGGCGTAAAGAATGTCCACCAGCAGCAGGATGATACTGGTCAGGATGGATGTCATAATGATGGACCCGGTCACCGTTTCAAAGTCGTTGGAGCGGATCGCGTTCACGATCAGCTGACCCACACCGGGCCAGGTGAACACTGTCTCGGTCAGCACGGCGCCGCCCAGACAGGTGCAGAACTGCATTCCGCTTACGGTAATAATGGGGATCAGGGCATTTTTCAGGGCGTGCTTTGTGATGACCTTTCGCTCGCTGACGCCTTTGGCGCGGGCCAGCATCAGATAGTCCTGGCTGAGCACGTCGATCATGGACGAGCGGGTAGTTCGGGTCAGCAGGGCGGTCAGCTCGGTACCCACGGTGATAGCCGGCAGGACCATATCCTTCCAGCTTGCGTAGCCGCCGGAGTTGAACCACCCCAGCTTCAGGGAGAAAATAATGATCAGCATCAGCCCTACCCAGAAGTTGGGGGCAGCCAGTCCGAACATGGACAGGCCAGAGGCGATGTTGTCCTGAATGGAGCCCCGCCTCAGGGCTGCGTATATACCCAACGGGATGGATATCAGATGGGCCACGATAATGGCGGCGAAGGCCAGAATAGCCGTAGCGCCCAGCCGGTGGGTATACAGATCCCAGACCTTCATCTTGTACTGATAGGAGTAGCCCAGGTCTCCCCGCAGAAGGCCGCCCATATAGCGGCCATAGCGGACCAGCAGAGGGTCATCCAGCCCCAGTTCCTCCCGCAGGGCATAATACTCCTCATCAGAGGCATCGTCGCCCAGAATGGTGGTAGCCAGGTCTCCGGGGGCCAGACTCATGATAGAGAAGATCAGAAGTGAGACACCCAGTACCACGAATACCAGCATTCCAAGTCTTTTCAGAATATATCGATACATAAATTCCTCCGTTTATCGAACTCCCGACCTCTTTTTCACCCCCCAGTCTCCGCAGCGGCCGGGGGCAAAAAAAGGATCGGGATCTGTCGGATACATAAGCGGGAAAGCCATATCCCCGCTTTTTGGCTCTGCTCCGGGCTAGTCCGTGCGGCCCGTCTCCTTGAGAGACGGGCCGCACGGACTTTGCCGCGGGAAGCGGTTTACCGGAAAAATGGATGGACGATCACTCCGTTGCGTAGGCGTAAGTAAATTCGTGGCGGCCGGTGCCGTACAGGACGAGACCATCCACATTGTCCCGCACGCCGATGAGCAGGGTGTCGACATAGAAGGGAATCATGGCGGCGTAATCGGTCAGATACTGGCTGATCTCGGCAAACTTGGCCTTGCGCTCGGTGGGGTCGGAGATGGTCTGGACCTCCTCAATCATGGCGTCCAGTTCGGGCTCGGCGGTCTTGGTGCGGTTGGCGCTGGAGGAGCTATGCCAGAATTCCATCAGATATTCGCCCAGAGCAGTCATGGAAATCTGGGAGGCATAGATATCATAGGTGTTGGCGCGCAGCTGCTCAGAGGCCACGGTGCTGTCGTCGGTGCTCAGGGTCAGGCGGATGCCGGCCTTGCCCCACATATCCTGCAGGACCTCAAACAGACCGGCGGAATTGCTGGCCTTATAGGTCAGGGTGATGTCGATGCCGTCGGGATGGCCGGCCTCAGCCAGCAGCTGCTTGGCCTTCTCCACATCGTAAGTGTAGGTCTTTACGCCGTCGTAGTAGCCCCACACATTGGAGGGGATAACGCCGTGGGCAGGCTGGCCGTAGCCCTCGGTCATGGCCAGGATCAGAGTCTCGGGATCGGTGGCGTAGTTAAAAGCCTGACGAACGCGCACATCCAGAACGTCCTTGTTCACGCCGCTGACGTTCAGGCCGGCATACATAGTCTTCGTAGAAGCCAACTGGACCAACTGGCAGTCTTTAGCGTCAGACACATGGGTGGCCTCGATGGCGGGGACCTCCAGGCACACATCCACCTCGCCGGTCTGCAGAGCGATCACCCGGGCGGACGCCTCAGGTACGCGCTTATACATGATCTCCTTGGACTTGGGCAGCTCGCCGAAGTAATCCTCGTTGCGGGTGACCAGCACATAGTCACCGGGCATCCACTCGGTAAGGACGTAAGGGCCGGTGCCCACCATGGTGCCCTTGTCGGGGTCGGCGTCGATGGCATCCTTATCCAGAATGACCAAAGCATTCATGGACAGAGTGATCAGCCACTCCACGTTGGCCTTGCTCATGGTCATCTTCACGGTGTTAGGATCCACGGCCTCGACCTTTTCCAGATTGGCGATCGTACTCTCCAGTACACTGGAGTTCCGGGCGCGCTCGAAGGTGTAGACCACGTCCTCGGCGGTGCAGTCGTCGCCGTTGTGGAACTTGACACCCTCGTTCAGATGGAAGGTGTACTCCAGATTATCGTCGCTGACATCCCAGCTTTTAGCCAGACCGGCATAGGTCTCACCGGTGGTGGGGTTGTAGTTGACCAGCGTATCGTGGGTCATCTCATAGACGCGGCGGTTATAGATGCTGTTGTTGGTCTGGGGGTCGGTCTGGGTCAGGGTGTCGGAGTCAGCGATGATAAGGC
This sequence comes from uncultured Oscillospiraceae bacterium, assembly GCA_934659445.1. Taxonomy (GTDB): domain Bacteria; phylum Bacillota; class Clostridia; order Oscillospirales; family Oscillospiraceae; genus Lawsonibacter. The sequence goes on from CAKUHV010000004.1 coordinate 28,421, forward strand.
GCTCTTTTACGGTCTCCCCGCTGGTGCTGACGGAAGTAGACTGGCTTCCGCCGCTCTTGACGGGGTCGTTGTTGGCCTTGCCGCAGGCTGCCAGACTTAGCAGTGTGGCGGCTGCCAGCAGCAGGGACACGATCTTCTTTGTTGCTTTCATTGGGGTATCCTCCTCTTTCTGTCGTATTTGTGTGCAACATCCACAACTGCTGTATTTATTAGCATTTCCAATGCCAAATCAGCTGTTTTGGAGGAAAAATCGAGGAACCGGAATTATTTTCCGGCAGTTGGAAGGGAAAACGGAAAAAATTTCCGGCCTTTGCGGCCTTTTTCAGGGACATTCCCCGAGCGCGGCCCCCTTAAAAGTTTTTGAACGAAAACCCGTCTGGAAGCGAATCGGAAAAGCTTTCCGGTCCTTCCCCTTGCGTGGTGGAAAAAATTTCACCCCGTTGGCTTTTCTGATAGCCGTACTCCTTGAGCTTATTGTGCAGTCCCCGTTCACTGATCCCCAGTTCCTCGGCGGTCTTTCTCTGATGGCCCTGATTGCGTTCCAGGGCGCGGAGGATAGCCTGCTTTTCAATCTCATAGAGGTTGCGCCCCTCCTCGGAGGACGGTTCCGCAGAGGAGAGGACCCCCACCTGTTGCAGAAACTGGCGCGGCATATCATTGGCGCCGATATATTCCTGATTGCACATGACCACGGCAAACTCCATGATATTCTGCAGCTCCCGCACATTGCCGGGGTAGTCATAGGTCAGCAGCAGGCGCTCCACCTCCCGCGTCACGCCTTTCACATTCCTCTTGTGCTCCTCGTTCAGCTTGGCAATAAAGCGGCTGGTCAGCAGGGGGATGTCCTGCTTTCGCTGCCGCAGGGGCGGCAGCTGGATCGTGATGACGGAAAGGCGGTAATACAGGTCCTGACGGAAGGTCCCGTTCTGCACCATCTGCCACAGATCCCGGTTGGTGGCGGCCACCACCCGCACATCAATGGAGCGGCTCTCATTGCTGCCAATGGGTGAAAAGCGCTTTTCCTGCAGGACCCGCAGCAGCTTTCCCTGAAGAGACAAAGGCATGTCGCCTATCTCGTCCAGGAACAGAGTCCCCTTGTCCGCTGCCTCAAATTTGCCTTTTTTATCCCCAGTGGCCCCGGTAAACGCTCCGCGTTTGTATCCGAAGAATTCCATTTCCAGCAGTCCTTCGGGGATCGCCGCGCAGTTGACCTCGATAAAGCTCTCATTTTTTCTGGCACCCATAAAGTGTATGGCCCGGACGACCAGTTCCTTTCCGGTCCCGCTCTCTCCGGTCACCACTACCGGCGTGTCCAAATCCTTCAGCCGGTCCACCAAATCATATACCTTTTGGATGGCGGGGCTTTTGCCGATCATCTCGCCGTATTGATAGCGCTCCTGAAGCTCGCTGCTGAGATAGGCCACCTTTTCATTCAGGCTTTGATAGTGCAGCCCCTGATGAATGAACAGCTTCAGCTCCTCCAGATCCAGCGGCTTTGTCATATAAGTAAATGCTCCGCTTTTAATGGCTGTAACTGAAGAACGGATGCTGCCGTGGGCCGTCATAACGATGATGACTACATTGGGCTGCCGTTCTTTGATCTGCTTGAGCAATTCCATGCCGTCGTCCCGTCCGAGAAACAGATCCAGCAGTACCAGCTGGATGCTGCTGCGCTCCAGTACCGCCAGCGCCTCCTCGCTGGTCCCCGCGGTACTGACATTATAATCCGCGCTGAGCGTATACTTCAGCGACACGCAAATAGCCGCCTCATCATCTACGATCAAAATGTGAGCTTTCATTGATCTTCCCTCCTGAATGTGATACAGATCTCGGTAAACTCTCCGGGCTGACTGCTTATGGTCAGTTGGCCGTTATTCTCCTGTACATATTGCTTTGAAAGCGTCAGACCCAGTCCGGTGCCTGCCCGTTTGGTGGTAAAGAAGGCATCCATACAGCGTTCGATGGCCTGCTGCGTCATGCCCATTCCCTCATCGCGGATCGTTATCCGGCTTACCCCATTCTCGCCGGTCAGCATTATGGTCAGCTTCAGCTGGCGCTCGGGGGCGTCCGCCAGCTTTTCCCGCATGGACTCCATTCCGTTGAGGATAATGTTGATCAGGACCTGCTTGATCTGATCCCGGTTTGCCATGATGCGGTGTCCCTCGGCGATGGTGCTTTCCACCGAGATCTGCCGGGTGGCGTTGGAATTTTCCGCGAAGAACGCCGTTTCCTGCACCAGCGCCGACAGATCGATCCCTTCCTTTGGCCCGCCGGCGGGCTTGGCGTAGCCAATCAGCCCCTCCACCAGCCGATTGATCCGCTCTACCTCGGCGGGTACATAGTGGGTGAAGTCCTCGATAAACTGGGGATCGTTCTCCTTCTCCTTCAGCATCTCCACAAAGGTCTTGATGGACATCAGGGGGTTTTTGATCTCGTGAGCAATGCCTGCTACTACCTGGTTGAGCAGTTTGCTCTTTTCTTTCTCGAAGGTGGCATATCGCCGGGCCTCCTCGCCGGTGGTATCCTCCACGACCAGCAGAACGTCCCAGGACTGGGGTGAGCGCAGCAGCTGCTGGAAGCTGTAGCGGTATTTTTTGCCCCCTTCCTCAAAAAGCTGCACCTGTTCCCAGTCGGGCTTCTGCGGCTGAGCCAGAGCCAGACCGCCCTGCGAAGCCACAATGCTGCCGAATATGCCCGCTTGCCGCACATCTCCGGGGGATCGGGAACAGCCGGCCATTGCCAGGGCGCTGCCGTTGATCAGCTGAATGCGGTACTCCTGATCGAACAGCACCATGCCCAAATGGGAGTAGCGGATGATCCGCTTCCGGATATCCCCCTCTGACTCCAGCTGCGCTATGTGCTGCAGGGTCTCTTTGTTTGCCTGCTGCAAAGCGGAGGTTTGCCGGTCCACCTGACGTTTCAGCTCTCTGCGGACGCAAACGCTGGCTATGGCATAGATCCCCACGGCCACTACCGCAATCCCCAGCACGGTAACGGCCTGCCTCATCCACTGTATATCCTGCGCAGAGGAGTCCTGCGCACTCCAGCTCTGCCTGATCTCGTCATACATTCCGTCGGTCCGCAAGGCGGCTATTTTGTCGTTTAATTGCCACAGCAGACTATAATCGTTTTCCGGAACCAGAAGGCAGAAGCTGACCATGCCTATGTAGTTGCTCTCTATTTTGTATTTTTCCAGCAATGAGAGGTCCTGCATATAGTACAAAACGCTTTCCTTCAGTCCCACCATGATATCTGCTTTCCCACTCTGCAGCAGCTCTACTGCCGTTTTCTGATTGCTGGCCACATAGGAGAGGGATGTTCGCAGCTTGCTGGCTATGGCGGGTGTGAGAGTCCCCAACTGATAAGTGCCGACCGAGCCTCTTTCCTCTTGTGCTGTATCGATGCGGGTAACGGAGCAGACAGTCTCCTCTGACAGCGGGTCACTGGTCCACTTGCTGTCCAAATACTTCTGTGACAGGTCCAGCACAAGGTCAATATCGCCGTTTTCCATCGCCTTCAGGCATTCAGAGCCTGTATCCATGGGGTAGTACTCCAAATCGTATCCCGCAGACCGGGCAATGTACCCAAGCATATCGATGTGCATCCCCACTGCCTGTCCCGATCCGTCGATAAAGTGATATGGAGCCTGATCCTTAATAAAACCGACCCTGAGTCTTGTAGACAAAGCGTGGGTGTGCGCGGCCGCCCCTATAATCAGGAGGATTTGAAGAAACATCATCAGAACCGTGACTTTTTTGCGCATAGCATCTCCCTCTTTTTGGATCCGGCGATCGTAGTAAGATCTGTTTTTGTTGGATGTCAACCGATGGTATACACTAAATATTATAAGCGAAAAAAATGCCAAGTGTTGACTTATGGGAAAATTTTATATATACTCCCGAAAAAAAGGGGGGGACGAAAATGCTTCAGCCTGAGCTCCAAGTATCCGGACAACTGAGTCTCGCGCCGCAGATGCAGTATTCTCTCTCCCTATTGCGGATGGACCCTCTCTCCCTGGCTAGACATATACAGGAGCAGGCAATGGAAAATCCGCTGATCTCATTGGAAGCCGCCTGTTCCGCACCCGCGCTGGCAGAACCAGCCGTTTACCCTGATCCAAATACCGCCAGCCTTCAACGCTTCCTGGCTGAACAGATCCCGATTTCTTTTTCCGCCGCCCAGGAACGCACCCTTCTCTGTTTGATCGAGCTGTTGGATGACCGCGGCTATCTTTCGATCCCAGCCGCAGCATTGCCCGCAGTGCTGAATATCTCAAAAGATGACGCAGATCAGGCCCTTGCCAGCCTGCGCCAAATGGACCCTCCCGGCGTGGGGGCGACCGACTTAGAAGCCTGTCTTGCTATCCAGCTGGACCGCCTGCCCCACGCCGACCCTTTGGCCTATCGTATTGCAGAGCGCTATTTATCCGATATGGCAGCAGGAAGGCTGAGAAAAATCGCGCATGCGGAAAAAGTATCCCTCGCCCGAATAAAAAGTGCGGCTGACTGCATTCGAACTCTAAATCCTTTTCCGGCCAGAGGGTTTGCGGATGGAGCTCCTATTCGTCCCATCCTGCCAGAGATCCGGGTCGCAGAGAAGGAGGGACATCTTACCGCTGCCTTTACCCGATATGGTGTGCCTTCCCTTCGACGCTCAAAGACATATGTTCAGCTTTTGACCCACTCAAATGACCCTGACGTCAGCACCTATTTGAAAGAAAAAAGCACAGCCTTTTCCGTCTTGGAGCAGGCGGTCCTTTTACGCACCAATACGATCCTGGCTGTTGTCCAGGTAGTTCTGAAAAGGCAAGCGGATTTTTTCCTTTCCGGCTGCTGCGAACCCGCCGCATTGTCCCCCAATGAAGTTGGGGAGGAACTTGGCTTGCATCCTTCTACAGTGAGCCGGGCTATACAGGATAAATACCTTATCTGCGACCGGGGTATATTCCCTTTAAAGTACTTTCTGCCTCGGCGCGGAAAAGTTAATAGGTCCTTTTCCACGCATCCCAGTTGCTTTCAGTTGCGGGCGGCCCTTTTGTCCGCTATTGATGGGGAAGAACCTGATTGCCCTCTCAGTGATGAAGCGCTCTTTTGTCTGCTGAGACGGCAAGGCTTTGACCTCTCCAGACGCTCCGTTCAAAACTGGCGTCAGCGTCTAGGGATACCTAACAGCTATCTGCGCATGCAAAGGTACGCCAGTGGTTATTCCAAAGAGAAGGCTACATCTGTTTTTTGAGGTGCTTGTTGTTGGGCAGAACACTAAAATATCATGAAATAACAATATTTCGTAAGCATATAATATGTAAAAAGGCCCGCACTACCGAATTACGGCAGTACGGGCCAGAAATAATGTGTCTCGATTCGAGACAAATTTCGACAGTGATCACAGCCTGACGGGATCTTCAACTTCTTCGATGAACAGATCCATCAGGTCATGGTTGGCTCCAACATTGGTTACTTCAAAATGGTTGACGCAGTGCTGAAGCCACGGGAAGGTATCGCTCATATCCCGGATCAGATCGAAAATCTCCAAGTCTGTGGTTTTATATAGAGAATGATAGCCGGAATACTGCTCATGTGAGAAGCTGCGCCTGATCAAGAATTTCTGTATCTTCTCATAAGCGCCTTTGGGGCGGGATTTGGAATAGTGTTCTTCCAAATCCTTGATCCGCAAATCAAAATAAAGAGCCTTAAAACGCTTGGCTTCTTTCCTCGCCATTATGCAGCACTCTCACGGTGGGCATAGTGATAGAGAACATCCTCCACAGTGAAGTCCGTTTCGTTCTCA
>CAKUHV010000005.1 GCA_934659445.1 uncultured Oscillospiraceae bacterium
TTCGACAAGCTGGCGCCGCCCCGGCCATAGCCGGGGCGGCGATGTTAGGTGAGTTTATTCCTTGACCTTGGTGACGGTCATGGTGGCCTTGGGGTCCTCGGTGTCCAGAATGGTCTTGGCGGAGGCGGCCAGTCCGGCCAGCCCCTGGATCTCGCTGGGGATGATGATCTTGGTGGCCTTGCCGTTGGCCGCGGCCTGGAAGGCCTCCAGCGCCTTGATCTTCAGAACGCCCTCCTGGGGGTCGGCCTCGTTGATCAGACGGATGGCGTCGGCGGTGGCCTGCTGCACCTTCAGGATGGCCTGAGCCTGAGCCTCGGCCTCCAGGATCTTGGCCTCCTTGGCGCCCTCGGCCTGAAGGATCGCGGCCTGCTTGGCGGCGTCGGCCCGCAGGATGGCGGACTGCTTTTCGCCCTCAGCCACCAGGATCTGGGACTGCTTCTGGCCCTCGGCCTGAAGGATGGCCTCCCGGCGCTCGCGCTCGGCCCGCATCTGCTTCTCCATGGACTCCTGAATGTCCCGGGGGGGCATGATGTTCTTCAGCTCCACCCGGTTGACCTTGATGCCCCAGTTGTCCGTGGCCTCGTCCAGAATGGCCCGCATCTGGCTGTTGATGTGGTCGCGGCTGGTGAGGGACTGGTCCAGCTCCAGATCGCCGATGATGTTGCGCAGGGTGGTGGCGGTCAGGTTCTCGATGGCGCTCATGGGGTGCTCCACGCCGTAGGTGTACAGCTTGGGATCGGTGATCTGGAAGTAGATCACCGTGTCGATCTGCATGGTGACGTTATCCTTGGTGATCACGGGCTGGGGAGGGAAGTCCACCACCTGCTCCTTCAGAGACACGTTCTTGGCCACGCGCTCAATAAAGGGGATCTTGAAGTGCAGGCCCACGCCCCACACGCCCTGAAAGGCGCCCAGCCGCTCCACCACGAAGGCCCGGGACTGGGGGACAATGCGGATGTTGGCCGCCAGCAGGGCCAGCACCAGAATGATGAGGATCACGGGGACGATAAATCCGAAGATGTTATAAAACGGCATAAAAGTTCCTCCTTCTCGGTTGTTCTCAGGTCAGATCTGAACGGTCACAGGGCCTCTACATACACCTTGACGCCCTCGATGCGCAGCACGCGCACCTGGGTGCCGGCGGGGATGGACACGTTGTGCTCGCTGCGGGCGGACCACACCTGACCGGCGATGACCACAAGGCCCTTCCCCTCTACATTGTCGATGTCCTCGGTGACCAGAGCGGTCTGACCGATGACCCGGTCGGCGTTGGTGGGGTCGTGCCGGGGCTTGAGCAGGCGCACGGCGATGGGCCGCACCAGGGCCAGAGCCAGGGCTGACAGCACCAGAAAGATCAGCACCTGCAGGAAGATGTGGGCCCCCAGCATGGCGGCGACCAGCGCCCCCAGCGCGCCGATGGCGAACCAGATGGAGGTGAGCCCAACGGTGACGCCCTCTACCACCGAAAACAGGATCAGGGCCAGAAGCCAGAAAGCACTTGGCAGCATAGAAACTCCTTTCCCGCCGGAGCGCTCCGGCGCTTCTTATCTATAAGGATAGCATAGTCCCGGAGAAAATACCAGCGGAAAAGATTAAAATTTGTTTAAGACAGCACCTGTAAAACCGGTCTTCTGGCCGGCGGCGCGAGTGCGCCGTAAATTGCTTTTGCGCTGCAAAAGCAATTGCGCAGGGGCGGCTCTGCCGACCCCGAGCATCTTGATCCGAAGGGTGAAGCGGCCAAAGGGAGCGGAACACAAAGAATAACTCCCAATTTTTTTGTGTTCCCCGCCCCGCAGGGGGCGGGGAACACTGATATTTCTTCTGCAAAGGAACACAAAATGAAATTGGGATAAAAATAAAAGCATCTGCAAAAGCAGATGCTTTTATTTTTTGGAGCGAGTGACGAGGCTCGAACTCGCTACCTCCACCTTGGCAAGGTGGCGCTCTACCAGATGAGCTACACTCGCAACAGCAAGGGATATTATAGCAGATTTTCGGCCGCTGTCAACCCCCCACCGCATACTTCTCGTTTTTTCTTTGCCCGCCCCGCAGGAGCGGCCGGTTCACGCCCTCTCCTCCGCGGGGGCGCGGCCTTCCCGCAGGGCGCAGGGGGGCACCTGATTGCTGTCCCAGCTGTAGCCAAGGCGCTCCTGCTCCAGATCGGAGCGGAAGCTCTCCTCGCCCGCCGGTATTTTGCTCAGATCCAGGTGCTGATAGCCTGTCTCCGTCTGTACCACGTTCCAGAAGTGGGTCTCGCCGTTCAGCTCGCCCCACACCACCTGACAGGGCACATCCAGCTCCTGACACAGAAGGGCCATGGCAAGGGCCAGCCCGCTGCTGTCGGCGCCCCCCGCCAGCAGCGCCTGATAGGCCGTAGAGCCGTTTTCCGGCAGATAGCCGCCCTGAGCCAGCACCTGGTCCGCGGCGCTCAGCAGCTGCCGGTCCCCGGTCTGGGGCAGCAGCAGGGCAGTCAGTTCCCTGACCTTGTCCTCCAGCGCGGCGCAGCGCTTTTCCAGCTCCGTCTGGGACAGGTGGTAGGACAGCTGCACCTCTACGATGCGCTGCCGGCCGCTGTCCGGATAGATATACACCGCCGCGTCGGGCAGGTCCAGCGCCCTGTCCGGCTCGGAATAAAACGCCTGGGTCATCAGCCGGCGGATGTAGTCCTCGTCCTCGGCAAAATAGCTGATGCGCAGCACCACCTCCTGAGAAAACTGGCTCAGCGCCGTTTTCAGTGCGCCCCGGATGGCGGTGACCCCGGTGGCGGAGACGATGGAGGCGATCTGCTCCGCCGTGCGCCGGTAGGCGATCTGAAGGTCCGCCTGATAGCAGGACACCGACGGCGTCAGGCTGTAGGTGATGAAGTCCACGGCATAGGCCCCTAACGGGTCCTTCTGCACCACCTCCAAACAGGCGTCCTCCAGACTCTGCTCCACGGCATCGGAGTCCATGTACAGCCGCACCGCCCCGCTCTCTTTCCCGGCGGAGATGAGATAGACCAGGGTGTTCACCAGCTCCTGATACCGCTCCACCCGCAGCACCGAGGGGTCGCCGTCGGCTGCGGGGGTGGTGGAGTGGGGGGTGACGGAGACATAGCTCCGGTTCAGCATGGAGGAGCAGCCGCTCAGAGCAAGGCAGAGCGCCAGCAGCAGACATACAGCCCGTTTTTTCACAGTGCGGCCTCCTCTCTCCGCCCTCTGGCGGTGTGTTCGTTCTTCTCTTTCTCAGTAGCCCAGCTGGGCGTCGATGAGCACCAGCTCCGTCCGGCCGATGCCGTTGGAGCTGCCCGTCAGCACGCTGAAGGCCTGGCAGATGCGCTCCGGGCTGGAGCAGTTGTAGCAGCGGTCGCCCTTGACGGCGCAGGGGGTCTTGCGGTTCAGCCGCTTGGCGTTCAGGGGGGCGGCAATATTCCGCGCCCGCCACAGGGCCTTTTCAAAATCGGGCTCCAGCTTGTTGATGCCCGCCACATAGTACAGCCGCTCGTGGCCGTACAGGGAGGAGGCCACCCGGTTGCCGGTGCCGTCGATGTTGATGATCTCGCCGGTGGCGGCCAGACCGTTCACCGAGCAGATGTACACCTCGGCACCCACGGCGTCCTGGGGCTTATTGCCCTGCCAGTGCCAGAATGCCCGGTTGTGGCTGGCCAGACGGGGATACAGCCCCAGCTCCTGCACGGTCACGGAGCCGCCAAAGCCCACGGTGGTGCCGTCAATGGCGCTGTCCAGATAGTCTGCCGCCGCCTCCGGGGTGTCAAAGCACCGCAGGGCGATGCCCATGCGCTGAAGGTTCTTTGCCAGCTCCTGCACAAGGGGCTGCTGTTCCAGTTTGGATTCCATGATGACCTCGCCTTCTTTTCCTTGTTTTCTGGCTTATGGGGATATTTTTCGACAACGATCTGTATTATTTACCGTCAGATTTCCTCCTGGTAATGGGAACGGAAGCCGTCCCCCAGCACCTCGTGGGCGGAGCAGACGATGACAAAGGCGTCCGGGTCCAGCTCCTTTACCACATGCTTCAGGGCCACGATCTCCTTCTGGCGGAAGGCGCACAGGAGCACCTCTTTCCTGTTGCCGGACCAGGCGCCCTCCCCGTGGAGGATGGTCACTCCCCGGCCCATGCCCACGGTGATCTCCGCCGCGATCTTCTCATATTGGTCGCTGATGATATAGGCCACCTTGGACGTATCCAGACCATACAGCACAACATCGGTGAAATACGAAGCAATAAACATGGCTATCGTACCGTACAGGGCGGTCTTAATATCTCCAAAGGCCAGTCCCACCGCCGCCACCACGATCAGGTCAAGAACCAGCAGCACCTTGCCCAGAGGCAGCCAGGCCAGCTTCAGCTTCACCAGCCGGGCGGCCAGATCGGTGCCCCCGGTGGTGGCCCCCTGGGCAAAGATGATGCCCAGAGCCAGACCAATGGTCACCCCGCCGAACACCGCCGCCAGCATGGGGTCCCCCAGTGGCTGGAACACATGGACGGCATTGAGCAGATCCAACCCCACCGAGGTCAGCGCCATGGCGAACAGAGAGGACAGCAGCAGGTGTCCCCCCAGATACTTCCACCCCAGAAAGAACAGGGGCAGGTTCATTACAAAGGTGAGCGCCCCGATGGGCAGAGCGGGCACGGCGGCGTTGACGATCTGGGCCACGCCGGTCAGCCCGCCGTAGCCGATATGATTGGGCGCATACAGCCAGTTAAAGCTGACGCAGTACAGCACAGAGGCCAGCACGATCAGACCGTACTGCCGCAGAAGGAGCTTCTGTCTGGCTCGCATGGATGATCACCTCGATCTTTCCGTCGTTCTTTTCTGTCACAGCAGGGACATCTGTTGCTCCCCCCGGTCGTCCTCCTTCAGCAGGGCCCCGGCGATGGGCAGGGATCTGGCCCGGTAGCGGGCGGGCCGGGTGATGCTGGTGTCCTCCAGAGGCAGCAGCTCCTTGACCTTATACTTGGGCTTCAGGGTCATCACGTTAACACCCTGGGTGCTGCGGGTGGTCTTGGGATTCAGGGCCGCGGTGTGGAACACCACGCAGCGCCCCTCGGTAGAGATCACCGCCAGCTCCCGGTCCTCCCGTAGCAGCATGGCCGCCGCAAGGGGGGACTTGTCGGAATAGGCCCCGGTGAGCTTTTTCCGCCGGGTCTGGGTCTGGTAGGCCGCCAGAGTGACCCGGGCGATCTTGCCGTTTTCAAAGCAGAAGAGGATGTCCCCCCTCCAGTCCCCGGGGATGCAGGCCCAGATGGCCCGCTCCTCCGGATCCATCCCCAGCCTGGTGGGCAGATAGTCCCCCAGCACGCTGGCCTTGCTGTCGTCAAAGTCGGACAGGCGGGTCTTGTAGCACTGCTGCTTATCGGTGAACACCAGCAGCTCGTCCCGGTTCATGGCTTCCCACTGGAGGAAGGGGCCGTCCCCCTCCTTATACTTCTGGTCGCTGGCCATGCGCAGGGACTGGGGGGTGATCTTCTTCAGATAGCCCTCCCGGGAGAAGAATAGGTGCACGGGGTAGTCCGGGGCCCCCTCGTCCTCGTCGGGGTCGGCCTCGTTCTGGAAGTCGTAGACGATCTCCGTGCGCCGGGGCTGGGCGTAGTTCTTCTTCACCTGCTCCAGCTCGCCGATGATGATCTTCCGGATGCGCCGGGGGTCGTTCACCGTGTCCTCCAGGTCGGCGATCTCATCCTCCAGCGTCTCCACCTCCTGAGTGCGCTTGAGGATGTACTCCTTGTTGATGTTCCGCAGGCGGATGTCGGCCACATAGTTGGCCTGTACCTCGTCGATGCCGAAGCCGATCATCAGGTTGGGCACCACCTCGGCGTCCTCCTCTGTGTCCCGGATGATCTGGATGGCCCGGTCAATGTCCAGCAGGATGCGCCGCAGGCCCTTCAGCAGGTGCAGCTTCTCCTTCTTCCTGTTCATGGAGAAGTATACCCGGCGGCGCACGCACTCCATGCGCCAGGCCGTCCACTCCTCCAGAATTTCCTTTACCCCCATGACCCGGGGCATCCCGGCGATGAGGATGTTGAAGTTGCAGGACTGGGTGTCCATCAGGGGGGTGGTGCGGAACAGCTTCTGCATCAGCTTGTCGGGATCGGTGCCCCGCTTCAGGTCGATGGTCAGCTTCAGACCGGACAGATCGGTCTCGTCCCGCATGTCGGCGATCTCCTTCACCTTGCCGGCCTTGGCCAGCTCCCGAACCTTGTCCACAATGGCCTCGGTGGTGGTGGAATAGGGGATCTCGTACACCTCGATCAGGCTTTCTTCCTTGTTGTAGCGCCACCGGGCCCGCACCTTGAAGGAGCCCCGGCCGGTGCGGTAGATCTCGCTCAGGGCGGCGGGGTCATACAGCAGCTCGCCCCCTGTGGGCAGGTCGGGGGCCTTCAGCGTGGTCATCAGGTCGTGGTCCGGATTTTTCAGATAGGCCACCGTGGTGTCGCACACCTCGCCCAGGTTGAAGCCGCACAGGCTGCTGGCCATGCCCACGGCGATGCCCTGATTGGCGGACACCAGCACGTTGGGGAAGGTGGTGGGCAGCAGAGAGGGTTCCATGATCTTGCCGTCGTAATTGGGCACAAAATCTACGGTGTCCTGGTCAATATCCCGGAACAGCTCTCCGCAGATGGGGTCCAGGCGGGCCTCGGTATACCGGCTGGCGGCCCAGGCCATGTCCCGGGAGTACACCTTGCCGAAGTTGCCCTTGCTGTCCACCAGAGGGTGCAGAAGGGCGCCGTAGCCCCGGCTCAGGCGCACCATGGTGTCGTAAATGGCGGCGTCGCCGTGGGGGTTGAGCTTCATGGTCTGACCCACGATGTTGGCGCTCTTGGTGCGCCCGCCCCCCAGCAGCTTCATCTGGTACATGGTATACAGCAGCTTGCGGTGGCTGGGCTTGAAGCCGTCGATCTCCGGAATGGCGCGGGAGACGATCACGCTCATGGCGTAGGGCATATAGTTCAGCTCCAGCGTCTGGGTGATGGGCTGCTCCAGCACCTCTGGCCGCAGGCCCATGACGTTGGGGTTGTTCACCTTTGGCTTGTGTTCCTCTGGGCTCTTCTTTCTGGGCAATGTTATCAGTCCTTATCTAAAACGTATCAATATTCTTCCTTGCAGTCAAAGTCATTCCATCAAGAGTCTTGTCATTGCGAGCCAGTTCGCAAACTGGCGCGGCAATCCGTTTTTCTAAATGCTGGGAATACGGATTCCCACGGCAGTGACATCGGTCACTGCCTCGGAATGACAGGCTGTGTTTCACCGAACAGTATCACAGTTCCGGTGCGTACTGTTTTCCAAAGGGGGTGGCGGCCAGACCGCCCTTCCCCGTCTCCTTCAGACTGTGGGGCAGGGCATCCCCCACCTCCCGCATGGCGTCCAGCACCTGATCCGGGGGAACCCGGCTGGTGATGCCCGCCAGGGCCATCTGGGCCGCCGACAGGGCGTCCATGGCCCCGATCACATTGCGCTTGACGCAGGGCACCTCTACCAGGCCGCCCACGGGGTCACACACCAGCCCCAGCAGGTTTTTCACCGCCATGGCGCACGCGTTGGCCATCATCTCGCCGGTGCCCCCCATAAGGAACACCAGAGCTGCGGCGGCCATGGCGGCGGCGGAGCCCACCTCCGCCTGACAGCCCCCCTCCGCGCCGGAGATGGACGCCCGGTTGGCAATGACCATGCCAAAGCCGGCAGCCACATACAGGGCCCGGATCAGCTGCTCCTCCGTCAGGCCGAATCGCTCCCGGCAGGGCAGCAGCACCGCGGGCAATACGCCGCAGGAGCCCGCCGTTGGGGCGGCCACGATCCGCTTCATGCAGGCGTTGCACTCCCCCATGCGCAGGGCCCCGGCCATCACTGCGGACAGGAAGGGGCCGCACAGGGTATCATCCCCGCCGCCGTATCGGGCCATCTTGCCCCCGTCGCCCCCCACCAGTCCGCTGACAGAGCGGTCCGTGTCCCGGTAGTCCCGGTCTGCCTGTTCCATGGCGTCCAGCAGCCGCTCCATCTGCCTCCAGGAGAGCGTCCGGTCGATCCCCTGTCGGGCGCAGTCGCTGACCATGATATTCTTCCAAAGGGGCAGACCGCTGTTTTCGGTATCCTCCAGCATCTGCTGGATGGAGGTAAAATCGATCATCCCAACGCCTCCTGTTCGGGCACGCAGCTGTTCACCTTCAAAATTCCGGGCAGGGCGCGGATCTCCTCCTCCGCCTCGTGTCCCGCGGGCTGGTCGCACTCGATGACCATCACCGCACTGCCCCCCCGGCCGCCCCGGGTCAGCTGTAAGGTGGCCACGTTCACCCCCCGCCGGGCCAGCACGCCGGTGACCTGACTGACGCAGCCGGGCTGGTCGGTGTTGTGCACCACCAAAGTGGGCAGCTCGCCGCTGAAGGAGGTATCCAGCCCGTCCAGCCGGAACACCTTCACCCGTCCGCCCCCCAGCGAGGAAGCGCCCACCTCGATTTTCCCTCCGTCCCCGGCGGTCAGCCGCAGCAGGGCACTGTTGGGGTGGACCTCCCGCAGAACGCAGGTACCGAAGGTGCACTCCAATCCCCGCTCTGCCGCCAGCGCAAAGCTGTCGGGCACCCGGGGGTTGTCGGGGAACAGGCCCAGCAGTCCGGCCACCAGGGCCTGGGGGGTGCCGTGGCCCTTTCCGGTGGAGGCGAAGGAGCCGTGGAGCAGGATCTCCGCCTTTACCGGCTCCTGCCCCAGCAGGGCCCGGGAGAGCTGTCCCATGCGCACCGCCCCCGCGGTGTGAGAGCTGGAGGGCCCCACCATCACGGGGCCCAGAATGTCAAACAGGTTCATGGGAGCTCCTTTCTGTGTGGGCGGATGGGGACATCCGCCCCTACAGGCATAAAACTGTAGGACCCGGTGCCCTCACCGGGCCGCCCTCGCTCCGGTCCATCCGCGCTGCTCGCGACGGCTCAGCGCTTATGAGATATCCGCCAGATCCAGGTATTTATACCCGCTGTCGGCGATATGGTTCTTTCGTCCCGTCAGATCGTCCCCCAGCAGCAGGTCGAACACCTGGGCCGTCAGGGCGGCGTCCTCCGGCATGACCTTGATCAGCCGCCGGGTGGCCGGGGACATGGTGGTCAGGGCCATCATCTCAGGGTCGTTCTCGCCCAGACCCTTGGAGCGCTGCACATCGTACTTCTTCCCCTCCAGCCCGGCCACGATCTCCGCCTTCTCCTTGTCGGAGTATGCAAACCATGTCTTTTCCTTACAGGTGATCTCGTACAGGGGCGACTCGGCGATATACACATACCCCTTCTGGATCAGGGTGGGGGTCAGGCGATAGAGCATGGTCAGGATCAGGGTGCGAATCTGAAAGCCGTCCACATCGGCATCGGTGCAGATGACGATCTTGTTCCAGCGCAGGCCGTCCAGATCGAAGGAGTTCAGATCCTTGACCCCCTTGTGCTGTACCTCGACCCCGCAGCCCAGCACCTTGATCAGGTCGGTGATGATCTCCGACTTGAAGATGCGGGTGTAGTCCGCCTTCAGGCAGTTCAGGATCTTGCCCCGCACGGGCATGATCCCCTGAAAGTCCCCGTCCCGGCTGAGCTTGACCGCGCCCATGGCGGAGTCGCCCTCTACGATATAGAGTTCCCGTTTGGACACGTCTTTTGTGCGGCAGTCCACAAATTTCTGCACCCGGTTGGACAGATCCATGGTGCCGGTGAGCTTTTTCTTGATGTTCAGCCGGGCCCGCTCCGCCGTCTCCCGGCTGCGCTTGTTGATCAGCACCTGCTCCATGATCTTCTGGGCGTCCATGGGGTTTTCGGTGAAATAGACCTCCAGCTGGGAGCGGAGGAAATCGGTCATGGCCTCCTGAATGAAGCGGTTGTTGATGGCCTTCTTGGTCTGGTTCTCATAGCTGGTCTGGGTGGAGAAGCTGCTGGACACCAGGATCAGGCAGTCCTGAATGTCGTTGAAGGTGATCTTGCTCTCGTTCTTGTTGTACTTGTTCTGCTTTTTCAGCCAGGCGTCTATGGCGGAGACGAAGGCGGACTTCACCGCCTTTTCCGGGCTGCCCCCGTGCTCCAGCCAGCTGGAGTTGTGGTAATACTCGATGATCTGGGTTTTGTTGGAGAAGCAGAAGGACACCGACAGCTTGACCTTGTACTCGGGCTTGTCTTCCCGGTCGCGGCCCCGGCGCTCCGTCTGCCAGAACACGGGCAGGGTCAGGGCGTCCTCGCCCGCCAGCTCGGTCACATAGTCCCGGATGCCGTTCTCATACTGAAAGTCCGTGGTCTCGAATTTTCCGTCCTGCTGGTCGCGGAAGCGGAACACCACCCCCGCGTTCACCACGGCCTGACGCTTCATAATGTCCTTGAAGTAGGCGGCGGGCACGGCGATGTCGGTAAATACCTCCAGATCGGGCTTCCACCGGATGGTGGTGCCCGTCTTTTTTCCCCGGTCGGTGGGCTCCACCTTCAATCCGCCTACATTTTCACCCTTCTCGAAGTGCAGGGAGTACTTTTTCCCGTCCCGCCATACAGTGACGTCCATATACTCGCTGGCGTACTGGGTGGCGCAGGAGCCAAGGCCGTTCAGACCCAAGGAGTACTCGTAGTTGTCCCCGTCGGCGCCGTATTTGCCGCCGGCGTACAGCTCGCAGAACACCAGCTCCCAGTTGAATTTGCCCTCTTTCTCGTTCCAGTCCACCGGGCAGCCCCGGCCCTGATCCTCCACCTGGAAGGAGCCGTCCTCGAACCGGGTGACGGTGATGAGAGAGCCGTGCCCCTCCCGCGCCTCGTCGATGGCGTTGGACAGGATCTCAAAGACGGCGTGCTCGCAGCCGTCCAGCCCGTCGGAGCCGAAGATCACCCCCGGGCGCTTGCGCACCCGGTCAGCCCCCTTCAGGGAGGAGATGGAGTCGTTGCCGTAGCTTGCTTTCTTTTGTGCCATAAAGACTATCTTCCTTACTGTATCAGATCGTGCGGGCCATTGGGGAGGTATTCTTCCCTTCGAGCAGTGTCATTAAAACTGTCATTCCGAGGCAGTGACCGATGTCACTGCCGTGGGAATCCGTATCTCCAAGGTTTGAGAAAACGGATTGCCGCGCCAGTTTGCCAACTGGCTCGCAATGACAAGGTTCTTATCTTGATGCCATTGCCTTTTTGACCCGCGTCAAAACATATCACAACAGGATAATGATAGCAGATTTTGGGTGGACAAGTCAAGGGAAGGGGCGCGGAACGCAAAATAGGGGACGCCGTCCCCGGAATGGAGGCGGCGTCCCCCTGATGGAAGGAGACGGCATATTATTTGGCGGCCGGGGCCTTTTCGGTTTTGACCTTGGCGGGCTTGGCCTTGCGCCAGTACAGGGTCGTCTTGTTGAATACAGGCTCGCACACGCACAGAAGGGCGGGCAGTACGAAGATACTCACCACAGCGGAGATGACGGCACCGCGAGCCAGCATGATGCAGATGGCGCCGATCAGGTCGATGGACGTGACGAAGGACACGCCCAGGGTGGCGCAGAACAGCACCAGAGCGCTGGTGATGATGGACGCATCGGAGGAGGTGGCGGCGACAAGGGCGGCCTCGTGGCGGTCCCTGCCGGCCTGCAGCTCCTCCTGGAAGCGGGAGGTCATCAGAATGGCGTAGTCCACCGTAGCGCCCAGCTGGATGCAGCTGATGACCGTGGGGGCCACGAAGGGCACCTCGGTGCCCGTGAAGTAGGGCACGCCCTGGTTCAGGAAGATGGCCAGCTCGATGGCCGCCACCAGCACCACGGGGATGGAGATGGACTTGAACACGATCATCACCAGCACGAAGATGGCGATGATGGAGATGTAGTTGGTCACCTGGAAGTCCACGGCGGTGGTCTCGATCAGGTCGTTGGTCATGGCGGCCTCGCCGGTGATCATGGCATCGGGGTCATAGGTCTTGACGATCTCCGTCATGGCGGCCAGCTGCCGGGCCGCCTCGTCAGAGGCCGTCTCGCAGCTGGAGTTGACCATCATCATCTGAAGGCCGTCCTGCTTGAGCATATCCTTCACCTCGTCGGGGATGAAGAAATCGGGGATGCCGGTGCCCAGCAGGGAGTGGTAAGACAGGATACTGGTGATGCCGGGCACGTCCTCCAGCCGCTGCTCCATCTCGTTCATGTCCGTGGCGG
Source organism: uncultured Oscillospiraceae bacterium (assembly GCA_934659445.1). Classification (GTDB taxonomy): domain Bacteria; phylum Bacillota; class Clostridia; order Oscillospirales; family Oscillospiraceae; genus Lawsonibacter. Next base: position 12,123 of record CAKUHV010000005.1, read on the forward strand.
ACACGTCGTCCCGCAGCAGGATGAAGTGGGAGGTGGCCATATCGAACTCGTCCTTCAGCTTGGTGTTGCCCACGATGGAGGGCAGATCCCGGGGCAGGGACTCGTCCAGCTTGTAGTACATAGTGGCGTGGCTCTGGGCGTAATAGGCGGGCAGGGCCGCCAGCAGGGCCAGCACCACGATCACCGCCCGGTGCTTCAGCACAAAGCGGTTCAGACCGGTGAAATCGGGCAGGATGGTTTTGTGCTTGTGTCTGGCGATCTGCTTGTCGGCCAGCAGGATGATGGCGGGCAGCACCAGGATCACGGTGGCCACGCCCAGCACCACGCCCTTGACCATGACCACGCCGATGTCCCGGCCCAGAGTCAGCCGCATGAAGCACAGGGCCAGGAAGCCGGCCACGGTGGTCAGACTGGAGCCGGACAGGGACCGGAAGGCGGCCAGAATGGCCTGTGCCATGGCGTCGCGGCGGTCATCGTAGTTGGCAAGCTCCTCCTCATACCGGCGGTAGAGGAACACGGAGTAGTCCATGGTCACCCCCAGCTGCAGCACGGCCGCGATGGCCTTTGTGATGTAGGAGATCTCCCCCAGAAAGACGTTGGTGCCGAAGTTGTACACCACGGCGATGCCGATGTTGGCGATCAGCACCAGGGGCAGCACGGTGGACTCCATGGTCAGGGCCATGGCCGCCAGCGCCAGCAGCACGGCCAGCGCCACGAAGATGGGCAACTCCTTGTCCACCAGATCCCGGGTGTCCTTGATGACCACGGAGAAGCCGGCCAGAAAGCACTTCTCATTGCACAGGGCGCGCACCTGCTGGATGGCGCTCATGGTCTCCTCCGAGGCACCCGCCTTCTCATACTGAATGATCATCATGGTGGCGTCGCCGGAGAAGAAGATGTCACGGAAGTTCTCCGGGATCATGTCGGTGGGGATCTGAACGCCCACCAGATTGCTCAGCCATACGGCGTTGGACACGCCGGGCACATCCTTGATCTCTCGGATCAGGTCGTTGGTATACCCCGCAGGCATATCCTCCACGATCAGCATACTGGTGGCCGCCATGTGGAAGGGCTCCTCCAGCAGGTTCATGCCCTGGGCGGACTCCAGATCCTGGGGCAGATAGGTCAGGATGTCGTAATTCACTCGGGTGGCCGCATAGCCGATGACAGACGGGATCAGCAGCAGCACGGCGATCAGGGCCACCACCTTGGGCTTACGCGTCAGCTTTTTTGCGATCTTTTCCAGCATGGCCCATCACCCCTTACGGAAGATGCCGGTGATGGCAGTCCAAAGATCCCTGAACATCTGGGTCACCCGACCCCAGAAGGTGGTCTGCTGGGCGTGGACGGTCTTGACATCATTGTTTTCGCCCTCGTCGGCCTTGATCTCCTGGGTGCGGATGAGCACCTGCACGGTGTTGGGGGCGGCGTTGCGGCTGTCGGTAAGGGACTCTGCCTCAGCGTTGGCGTCCATGAGCAGCAGGTTGTTCACGTCGCCGGTATACTCGTCCCAGGTGTCCTCGATGATGGAGCTGATGTTGTTCTTGGCGGACTTCACATCGTTGGTCTTGGTCATGCTCTTGGCGGCGGAGCGCAGCACGGCGGCCAGCCCCTCAAGGGTCTGCCTGGTGCCGTCGTCCAGCTGCCGGCCGGAGGTCTTCATCAGCTCCTCCAGATCGGTCATAAAGGTGCCGGTGTCCCGCACGGTGGCGCTGGCGCTCTCAGACAGCTGCTTCACGGTGGTCAGGGTCTCCTGCAGCTTGGGCTCATAGCCGTCCATGACCTGATACAGGGCATCCGTCTGCTCCAGAATGGTCATGCACTTCTTGGAAACGCTCTTGCCCAGGTCGCCGAAGTCGTCAGCGGTGTCCAGCAGGTCATCCAGGTCGTCCAGCTCGCCGCAGATCTTGGCCAGACGACCGGCCAGATTGGCGGTGGGGCCCAGAACGGCATCCATCTGGGACTTTGCGTCGGCCAGAGTGCTGTTCAGATCGTCGATCTTGCCGTTCAGCTCGTCCGCCTCCAGGATCAGCAGCTTGGCCAGGGCGGGGTCGGCCTCGTTCAGCTCCACCAGCTGCTTCAGGCTGGCGGCGTTCTCGTTGCTCTCGCCCTTGGCCAGAGCGGCAGCACAGGCAAATTCGCTCCGGCTCAGATCGTGGCTGTCGCTGCCCCCGGCGGCCTCAAAGCACTGCCGCATGGAGACGCGGGTCTCCCAGGCGGTGACGGCCTTAATCTGGTCGGCGGTCAGGTCGGCATATTTGGCACCGTCCTCCGCCAGAAGGCTCTTGGCATGGGCGTCGGCCATCTCGTGGGTCATGCCGGCGGCCACAGCGCCATCATAAATGGTCTTATAGTACTGCATGTAAACGGCGTTCTTCACGTTGCTGCTGCTGGTGCAGCCGACGGCCTTGAAGCCGGTATAGGCGGTCTCCACGCTCTCCGCCATGGTTTTTGCCGCGGCGGGGGTGGCGGCCTTGCCGCCGGCCAGCATGGCCCCAGCCATGAACTCCGTGAAGCTCAGGCCCTCTTTGCCGTCCTTGTCCACCTGAGTGAACACGCCGTTCAGCGTCTCCACCTGGGTCAGGGCGGCCTTCAGCTGCTCGCCGGTCTTGCCGCCGAAGAGCGGCTCGATCTCGGGGGCGCTGGACTTCTTCGCGTTGTTCAGGGCGGTCTGCAGCTTCTTCAGGTCGGACTTCATGCCCACCAGTTCATCATAGATGGTGTCATACTCGTCCTGATGATCCTGCAGCTCGTCGATGAGCTTGACCAGCTTATCCAGGTCGCCCCGCAGTTCCTGCACCGCGGTATTCAGGACGGCCAACTCGCTCTTGGCATCGGTGATGGCGGCGCTGGCGGCATCGATCTGGCCGGAGACAGGCTGCAGCACGGCGGCGATGCCGTCCAGATCCCCCCGCAGGGCATCGGCGTCAGTGTACACCTTATTCTTGCCGCTGGAGATGGTGTTCCGGGCCTGATTCAGCTTGTCCAGGCCGTTGGCGGAGGCGTACAGGCTGCCGCTCATGTCGCTCAGGCTGTCCAGCAGCACGTCCAGACTGTCGGACAGCTTGTTATAGTCCTTCTCCAGATCGTCCTTGCGCTCGCTGAGCTTGGAGATCTCCTCCAGCTGGCTCAGTGTGGCGGGCACCATCAGGAAGGTCATGCCGCCGAAGGAGAAGTCCTCGGCCCCCACCCGGATGGTGAAGTGCCCCTCCTCCCCGGGGAAGGCCAGAAACAGCACCGCCCGCAGGTTGCCCACCAGCTGCACCTGGGCGCCGGGGGCCTCCAGAGACAGGATGTCGTCCTGATTGAAGACGGCCATGGCCTCCAGAGTGTAGTTGTTGCGGGCGTACTCGCTGGCCCCCTCGTTGGGGATGGCGTCCACGTCGATCTCCACCACGCCCTTGGCCCCAGCCAGGTCCTCCGCCTTTGCGGGCAGACCGTTCAGGGTATAGTGGACGGACAGGGTCCAGGGCAGCTGCTCAAAGGGCTTTGCGGTTTTGCCCTCGAAGTAAAAATGGCTGGGTGCATCGGTGAACTGGAACACCGTCTTGCCGTCCGCCGTGACGGGGGCGGTGCCGTCGGTGAGGTTGTTCACCTGATCGTACTGGCCGTAGTCGGTGATGGTGGTCACGCCGTTGGTGATGTAGCTTTTCACCACGCTGCCGTCGGTCAGATTGCCGTAGTAGTCGGTCATGGCGTAATAGGCCTCGTCATACAGAGGGGTCACGCCGTCGCCGATGGCCTCCGCCGCGCCGCAGGGCAGAACGCACGCGGCAGTCATCACCGCAGCCAGCCCCATACTGAGCCAGCGGCGGCCCGGATTCTTTCTTTTGGTATCCTTCATCTTCATTGTGATCCGCAGCTCCTTCCATCAAAAAGCGGGTCTTGTCTCGACTTGCCCGGCGCCGGGCCGGGCGGGGCCGTTCCGGCCTCGTTAGCAGTCTCGTTCCTTGACTGCTACTCATCATATGGACTCGCGTCAGGAATTTCCACGGACAAAAAAAGTGCGCCGCACAATTTTTGTGCAGCGCAGGGGATGCGTTCAATTTTCAGACTTTTCCCCGTCTTTGTCTGGTTTTTGCTCCAATTCCTTCTGCCGGCAGCTGCGCTCCAGAGACAGACGCAGGTTGCCCGCGATCAGGGGGCTGATGTTGTTCAGGGCGGTCTCCATCTCTCCCTTTTTCATGCCGCTGAGCAGCCAGTGGGTGGAAAGGCCCACCAGCGCGGAGGCGTAAAACATGGCAAGGGACTCCACGTTTTCTTCCGTCACAGGCAGGTCCTGAGCCGTGCGGCGGACGAAATTCACCATCTCCAGATGGGTCACGTCGTACAGATACTCCTCCAGCAGGTCCCGGTGGTTGGAGTGGAACAGGTGGTACACCGCCCGGCGGTTCTCCCGCACGAACTCCATGGTCTCAAGGCAGACCTCCTGCCAGGTGTCGCAGGTCAGGTTCTTGTCCGCGATGCGCTGGGCCTCCAGGGTGAACAGCTCTTTTACCAGCGCGTAAATATCGCAGTAGTAATAATAAAAGGTGTTTCGGTTGATGCCGCAGCGCTCCGCGATATCCACCACGGAGATCTTGTCCAGAGGCGTTTCGTTGAGCATCCGGATAAAGCACTCCATGATCGCCCGCTTGGTAAACTGTGCCATGGGGAACTCCTTTCGCTGGCCCGCAGCCGCCTGTCCCGCCGGATGCGCCGCCCGAGCCATTCCTATAAGGAGAGGATACCTTATCCGCCGGAATTTTACAAGTCATTTTTGCGAATCTGCCTGATTTCACAGCAGAAAGGGACGCGCCCCGCGCTCCTTCTCCGCCCACTCCGGGGACAGGCTGCGCAGCCGCTGCACCGCCGCGGCGGTCTGGGCGGCGATATAGTCCACCTCGTCCGGGGTGTTCTCCTCGTTCAGAGTTAGGCGCAGACAGCACCGGGCCAGTGGCCGGGGCAGCCCCATGGCCAGCAGCACATGGCTGGGGTCCAGAGAGCCGGAGGCACAGGCGCTGCCGGCGGAGGCGCAGACCCCCGCCCGGTCCAGCAGGAGCAGCAGCGGCTCCCCCTCCGCGTCCTCAAATGCGAAGCTCACGCTGCCGGGCAGGCGGTCCTTCCGGCTGCCGTTCAGGGCGCTGTGGGGGATGGCGGACAGCTTCTCTATCAGCCGCTCGCCCAGAGCTTCCGCCTCTTCCCGGTTTTCCGCCATATGGGCGGTCATCTCCTCCAGAGCGGCGGCCAGACCCGCAATGGCGGGCACGTCCTCCGTTCCGCCCCGGGCGCCCCGCTCCTGCTGCCCGCCAAAAATCACGGGCACCGGGTGAATCCCCCGGCGGGCATACAGCACCCCCGCCCCCCGCGGGCCGTGGAACTTATGGGCAGACAGCGACAGCAGGTCGATGCTCTGCTGTTCCACATCGATGGGCAGGTGTCCCGCCGCCTGCACAGCGTCGGTGTGGAACAGCACCCCCCGGCGGCGGCACACCGCCCCGATCTCCCCGATGGGCTGGATGGTGCCCACCTCGTTGTTGGCGAACATCACCGACACCAGACAGGTATCCGGCCGGATGGCGGACTCGACCTGCTCCGGCGTCACCCTGCCCTCGCTGCCCACGGGCAGCAGGGTGACGGAGAAGCCCTCCCCCTCCAGCTGCTTCAGGGCGTTCAGCACGGCGTGGTGCTCAAAGGCGGTGGAGACGATATGGTGCTTGCCCGCCTTCTTCCCCAGAGCGGCGGCGGTGCGCAGGGCCTGATTGTCCGCCTCGCTGCCGCCAGAGGAGAAGGTGATCTCCCGGGGACTGGCATTCAGACAGCGGGCCACCGTCTCCCGGGCGCCCGCCAGCGCGTCCGCCGCCCTCCGCCCCGCCCAGTGCAGGCTGGAGGGGTTGCCCCAGCACTCCTGCATACAGGCGTTCATGGCCGCCAGAGCGGCGGGGCTGATCTTTGTAGTGGCGGCGTTGTCCGCATAGATCTTCATAGCAGTTTCCTCCTGAACAGAAAGGGTGCGGCCCGCCGTATGCGGGCCGCACCCAGCTTGTCAACAAATCCTCCCGCAGGGAGCTCCGCCTCTCTCAGACGGCGGGAGCGCTTACCGCAGGCCGCCGCCGAACTCCGCCAACTTCAGTCCCTTGTTCCGGTCCTGTACCCACTGGATGGCCCAGGGGGAGGCAAACAGCAGCAGCTGGTTGCCCTTATAGTCCTCCACCAGCTTCACGTCGTTGGGCAGCAGCAGATCCTCCTCCTTCAGGGCGGGGGCGTCCTCGTCCTCCTTCACGATCCACCGCAGCAGCTCATAGGGCAGGCCCTCCTTATACAGCTCCACGTTGTACTCGCTGCGCAGGCGGTACTCCAGCACGTCGAACTGCAAAGTGCCCACCACGCCCACGATGACCTCCTCCATGCCGGTGTAGGGGGTCTTGAAGATCTGGATGGCGCCCTCCTGGGCGATCTGCTCCACCCCCTTCAGGAACTGCTTGCGCTTCATGGTGTCGATGGAGCGGATGCGTTCAAAGTGCTCCGGGGCGAAGGTGGGGATGGGGTCGAACCTGAACTTCTTCCCCGGGGCGCACAGGGTGTCGCCGATGGAGAAGATGCCCGGGTCGAACACGCCGATGATGTCCCCGGCGTAGGCCTCCTCAATGATCTCCCGCTCCGCAGCCATCAGCTGCTGGGGCCGGGACAGGCGGATCTTCTTGCCCTCCTGCACATGGTAGACCTCTTTATCCGCCTCAAACTTGCCGGAGACGATACGCATAAAGGCGATCCGGTCCCGGTGGGCCTTGTTCATATTGGCCTGGATCTTAAAGACAAAGGCAGAGAAGTTCTCGTCGAAGCTGTCGATCACCTCATCCCCCGCCTTTCTGGGCAGGGGGGCGGTGGTCATGCGCAGGAACTCCTCCAGAAAGGGCTCTACGCCGAAGTTGGTCAGGGCGGAGCCGAAGAACACGGGGGACAGCTTGCCGTGGCGCACCCGGTCCAGATCGAAGTCGCAGGACACGCCGTCCAGCAGCTCGATCTCGTCCACCAACTGGTCCCGCTTGCCCTGTCCGATCAGCTGGGCCAGGGCGGGGTCGTCGGGCTCGATCACCGTGGCGGTGGCCGCTCTGGCGTTGGTGTTGGAGGTAAAGTGGATGACCTTGTGGTTCTGCCGGTCGTAGACGCCCTGAAACTCCTTGCCGCAGCCGATGGGCCAGTTCATGGCGTAGGTGTCGATGCCCAGCTCGTGCTCCAGCTCCTGACACAGCTCGAAGGGGTCCCGGGCCTCCCGGTCCATCTTGTTGATGAAGGTGAAGATGGGGATGTCCCGCATGGCGCACACCTTGAACAGCTTTCGGGTCTGGGCCTCCACGCCCTTGGCGGCGTCGATGACCATGACGGCGGAGTCGGCGGCCATCAGGGTGCGGTAGGTGTCCTCAGAGAAGTCCTGATGGCCGGGGGTGTCCAGAATGTTGATGCAGAAGCCCTCGTACTGGAACTGCATGACGGAGGAGGTGACAGAGATGCCGCGCTGCTTTTCGATCTCCATCCAGTCGGAGGTGGCGGCCCGGGTGTTCTTCTTGCCCTTCACCTGTCCGGCCTGAGCGATGGCCCCGCCGTACAGCAGGAACTTTTCTGTCAGGGTAGTCTTGCCGGCGTCGGGGTGAGAGATAATGGCAAAGGTGCGCCGACGCTTGATCTCAGCTTCATATTTCGACATAAAAGGGGGTTCCTCCTAAATGTTATGTGTATGGCCCCGAAGGGGCTGTCCGCAGATCCGGGTCACATCGGCTCCCCTCCTAACAGGAAATTGGATAACTAGAATATTATATCACGCATATTCCCCTCTTATCAAGGGGAGAAGGACGTCCTTTTTCAGTTTTTCTTTTGCCTGCTGTCTCTTCCCGTGTGTTTTCGGTCGGGCCGCGGCGCTTCCCGCGCTGGATTTCAGCTGTACCGCAGGAAATAGCATAGTTTGCTTTCATGTCTGCCGCAAGGAGCGCGGCAGATCCTGACCGTTTCAACAGCGCAGCCCCACAGGCGATGGCCTGTGGGGCTGTTTTTGCTTATTCTGCTTGGATGCACCGCACGGTCAGGCGGCTGCCTCCGCCGTAGGTGCAGGTGAACAGGGTGAGATCCCACCGGCCGTCGGTCATCTCGGCCGCGGCGCCGCCGCCCAGAGTCTCCGTCTGGGCCACGGTATAGTCGTGGACATTGCCGTCGGCGTCGGTCAGGCGGATCAGATCCCCCGGGACCAGGGCGGACAGTCTGGCGAAATGCTGCCGGTAGTTGTGGGCGGCGATGACCAGCACGCCGTCCACATGCCAGCTGTCGAAATACTCGTATTTCATCGATGACCAGCGCACGGTAAAGTTTTCCGACGTGATCTTGTCAACGGGGATCTCTGCGCCGTCAATGGTGATCGTGTAGCCGCCGGAGCGCAGGGCCGCCAGCACCGACTCGTCCGAGGGGGTGGAGCCAAGGGACACCCCACTGATCGGCTGGGTTTTAGAGGCGCGGATCCGGGAGTCCACCTCATAGGCGGTATCCTCGCTGGTGGGCGGGGCGATCAGCAGCAGGCCGGTGGAGGGGTCGCCCCCCAGACCGTCTGTGCCCAGAACGGGGGTGGAGTAGACGGCTCTGGTGAAGTTGTGGGTGGGGGTGCCCTGAAAGCCGTTGGACATATTGTCGGCGATCTCACAGTCCAGACTGAGGTAGAAGTTGGCCGAGTCGATGCGGCCTGCGGCATCCAAAATGGTCCATACGGCGTCCAGGGTGACGGTCTGGTCCCCGTTGGCATCGTACAGGGTCAGGTCGGACATGGCGATGAAGTCGCCGGGGGAGAGGATGCTCCCCAGCTCGCTCCTCCACCCAACGAAACGATAGTAGAAGGTGCGGTCCTTCCAGTCGGACAGCTGGGCCCGGTCCAGCTTGGCCGTGGCGCAGCTGCTGTCGGGGGAGTGGACGGTGTGGCCGGAGCCGGCGGAGGGGAACATCCGGTAGGAGGTCATGCCGAGGATAGAACCGTCCTCATACACTGCCTGCTTGGACGCGGGATAGGACACATGCCCGGCACCGGTCACGCCGATGTCCATCAGCTTGCCGCTCAGGGTGCGTTGTAAAGGATGCTGAAGCCGTCGGGGGTGGCCGTCAGGTGGACGGGCCGGTCCATGGTACAGGTAAATGTGGCGGTGCCGTCGCCGTTGTCCGCTAGGAGCTCAGCGTTGTCGCTGGCGGCGGAGAGGGTGAAATAGCTGCCGCTGGAGGGGTCGTTGGCGGGCATATAGTACAGCGAACTCTCTGTACGAAAGCTTACAGGGATGAGGTAAGTACCATTGTTCTGACACATGGGCAGGGCGTCTGCCCAGATGTGCTTTGGATCGTAGGTGTCCGTGTGGGGGAAATAGAGCTGACCGGCGTACTCCGACGCCTGAAAGCCGAAGGCGGGGTAGACGGTCTCCAGCTCATCGGCGGTCACATAGTAGCGCTGGTTCTTGCCCCCCAGCCAGGCCCGCTTGTCGGAGCTCAGCGTGCCGACCCGATGCCAAATGCCGTCTACACTGGCGTAGCAGCTGACGACGGCGCTGTCGGCGGCCCGGGCCGGAGCGGCCAGACCGCCGGGCAGCAGGGACACCGCAAGGCAGAGAGCAAGGAAAAGGGCAAACAGGCGCTGAGCCGTGGAATATTCAGTTTTCCGTTTGGGTGCACCCATGACAGACTCATTTATTGCGCGGCAGGGTCGTGCATGACGGGGTGGGATATCATACCTTTTTGCGGAGAGATCCGGAGAGGGGTGTCTCCCGGACACGGAAACCGTAAGCGTTCTTGCAAGTACGATCGCAGATAGAAAAACACCGGCGGCTGCGGACATAAGCCATAACCAACCGATGCAAACAGGTTCCACATTCTTCCGGATCATGGGCTTTTCGCGGCCGATGCCATGGCAGAAACGAAGGAAAGAATCCAAGCAGGAATACTTGCCTCATGTGGGGGCCTGAGCGGCAGTCGTTTACAAAGTGCCGCATCAGTCCGCACTGTAAATACAGTATACTATGTCCAGCTCCGTTTTTTAATGGTTTTCTTTACAAGAATTAAACACATATTTTTTTAAATGTAGAACTCTTTGTGAATATAAGACTGTCTATCCGAACAAAGTATGATATCAATATGATACCTTTACACAATATGTGGAATCATCGCCCCGGAGGACGGGTTTGGGGAACATAAAAAGGATCGACACATCAAAGATGTGCCGATCCATGTCAGAGGCTGTAAAGTTGTCTTTTCAAACTCAGGTGTTGCCCAGATACCGCAGTGCAGAGGTGACCAGCACCTCCATGCCGATGGGAAGGGACTCCCACTCGGGGTAGAAGGAGCCGTGATGGATGGGATAGCGGGGCTTTGCGGGGTCGTGGCAGCCCAGCCAGAAGAAGCAGGAGGGAACCTTCTCGCAGTAGAAGGAGAAATCCTCGCCGCCTAGGGCGGAGTGCTCGGGAATGACCAGGTGGTCCGGGCCCACCACGTCGCTGATGACGTCCCGCACCAGCTCGAACTGCTTGGGATCGTTGACGGTGGGGGAGTAGCACATCATGTAATTGAAGTCGTAGGTGCCGCCCATGCCCTCGACGACGCCCTTGACGATATTCTCGATGCGCTGGGGCATGGTGTTGCGCACGGCGGGGTTCAGGTTGCGGCAGGTGCCCTCCATCACCACCTCGTCGGCGATCACGTTATAGCGGGAGCCGCCGTTCATCTTGCCGATGGTGACCACCGCGCTGTCCAGCGGGCCCACGTTGCGGGAGACGATGGACTGAAGGGCGGCCACCACGTAGGAGGCGATCATAATGGCGTCGATGCCGTTTTCCGGGGCGGAGCCGTGGCTGTTCTTGCCGTGGACCGTAATGAAGAAGCGGTCGGAGGAGGCCATCATCGCGCCGTTGCGCACGGCCACATAGCCGGTGTCATAGCTGGGCCAGACGTGCTGGCCGAACACGGCGTCCACGTGGGGATTTTCCAGACAGCCGTCGGCGATCATCTTCTTGGCGCCGGAGTCGGCGGCGTTCTCCTCGGAGGGCTGGAAGAGCAGCTTGACCTTGCCGCTGAACTGATCTCTCATTTCATTGAGCACATAAGCCGCCCCCAGCAGCATGGCGGTGTGGCTGTCGTGGCCGCAGGCGTGGGCCATGCCGGGAGTCAGGGAGTGGAAGGGGAGGTCGTTGTCCTCTACCACCTCAAGGGCGTCGAAGTCGGCCCGCAGGCCCACACATTTGCCCTCGCCCTTTCCTTCGATCACGGCGGTCACGCCGTAGCCGCCCACGTGCTCGGTGGGCTCAAGGCCCATCTCCCGCAGGGTCTTGGCGATGTAAGCGGAGGTCTCCTTCTCTTTGCCGCTGGGTTCGGGGTGCTGATGCAGCCAGATGCGGTGTTCCTTGACTTTGTCCCAATACTTATCAATGATCTTGCGGACTTCAGACATATGCGTTCCCACTTTCTCTCAAAAATTTTCAAGCTCCAGTGCGAGGGACGCGAAGATCCTCGCGCCGAGCGGAATCACGCTTTCGTCTACGTCGAAATGGTCGTTGTGGTGCGCGGCCTTCAGGGGCATGCCGAAGATAAGTTCTGTGACCTGCCCGCCGTGGGCCTGCACGTCGCGCATCATGGTGGTAACGTCCTCGCCCCCGCCGAAATCCACATCGGGCAGGATCTGATCCACGCCCTCCAGCCCGGAGAGAATGCGGATCACCCGCTCTGCAAGGGCCTTGTCGCAGTCCACATTTCCCGCCCCGCCCATAAGACGGGTCTCATAGGTGCAGCCGTACATATCCGCCGCTGCGCGGCAGACCCGCTGCGCCTCGCGCTCCATATACTCGTTCAGCTGGGCGGTGCCGCCCCGGGTCTCGATGGCCAGAACGGCCTCCGCCGGGATAACGTTCCGCCCCGTGCCCCCGTGGAAGGTGCCCACGTTGATGCGGGTGGCCCCCTCGTGGTGGCGGGAGATGGACAGCATACCCAGCGTGGCCGCGGCGGCCGCGGCGATGGCGTTGCGCCCCAGCTCCGGCGTTGCGCCGGCATGGGAGGGCACGCCGTGGAACAGCGCGTCGAATTTGGTGCTGGAGAGGAAGCCGTGGCCGCTGGCGGCCACGGAACCCACGTGCAGGCCGGGCAGAAGGCCCACGTGAGCGCCGAAGAAGTAGTCGCACTGGGAGAACAGACCGGCGGCGGTCATGCTGGCCGCGCCCCGCAGCCCCTCCTCGCCGGGCTGGAACACCAGCAGGACCTTGCCCCGCAGGCGGTCGCGGTATGCAGTGAGCAACCGGGCGGCGCCGATGCCGATGGCGGCGTGGGCGTCGTGGCCGCAGGCGTGCATACAGGCGTGGTGGACCGAGCGGAAGCCCTGATCAGCGGGAACGTGTCCGGGGTCCTCCGTCTCCTCCACGTCGTTGCAGTCGATGTCCACCCGGATGCCGATGGTGGGGCCGGGCAGAGCCCCCTCGATCACCGTCAGGCAGCCGGTGTAGCCCCCGCGCATATCCTCCAGCAGGTCGTGGCGGTCACACTCGCTTACGGCGCGCTGCCAGCAGGAGTCAAGCGTCTCCTCGTCGGGCAGGCCCAGCATCTTTTCCCGCACGTGCAGCTGTTTGCCCCAGCGCACAGGCAGCCCCAGCTTCTCCAGCTCGGTGATGATGCGGGCGGTGGTGCGGAACTCCGTCCAACCGGATTCCGGATAGCGGTGCAGGTCGCGGCGCAGGGCGATCAGCTCCCGTGAGAACTGATCCATGTCGATACGGTCGAAGGTCATGCTCCGCCCCCCTCTCAGTGAGTCAGCAGATCCAGAGCCAGCCGCGCGGTGTTGTTGAGGTTTTCGATGGTGATGTACTCGGCGGTGGTGTGCACCTTGGTCATGCCGGTGCCGAGGACCACGGACTCCAGCCCCTTCTGGTTATAGATGTTGGCATCGCTGCCGCCGCCGCCCTGGGTGATGTTGGCCTTGCAGCCCAGACGCTCGAAGGCGGCCAGCAGGGGCTTTACCGTCTCGCTTTCGGGGCTGACCCGGTAAGAGACATAGTTAGTCACGGGCTTGCAGTCCAGCTGCGCCCCGAACTGGTCGCAGGCCTGCTGCAGGCAGGACTGGATGTGGGCAGCCTGAGCGTTGAGCTTGTCAAGATCCCGGGAGCGCACCTCGGCGATCATGCTGCACCGGTCGGGCACGATGTTGGTGGCGTATTCCGCCTTGATGGTGCCGATGTTGCAGGTGGTCTCGCTGTCGATGCGCAGCAGGTTCATGCGGGCGATGGCCGCGGCCATGACCTGAATGGCACTGATGCCCTCCTCCGGGGCAAGCCCGGCGTGGGCCCGGCGGCCGATCACGTCGGCAAAGATCTTGATCTGGCCCGGGGCCTCTACAATGACCTTGCCCACGTCGCCGCTGGAGTCGAAGATATAGGCCCGGCGGGCCTTCAGCTGGGCGCAGTCAAAGGCCTTCGCGCCCCGCATGCCGCCCTCTTCGCCGATGGAGAAGACGATCTCCGCCGGGCGGTGGCTCAGCTTGTTTTCCAGGATCACGCGCACGGCCTCCAGAATGCCGCAGACGCCGCTCTTGTCATCGCCGCCCAGAACGGTGGTGCCGTCGGAATAGATCACGCCGTCGCGGATAACGGGATTGACGCCAACGCCGGGGACCACGGTGTCCATGTGGGCGGAGAGCATGATGGGCTCCCCCTCTCCCGGCAGGCGGGCAAAGACGTTGAAGCCGTTGGAGCCGAAGGTCTCGCCGGCGCGGTCAGTGGATACCTCCAGCCCCAGGGCCGTCAGCACCTCCACCAGCTTTTCCCCCATAGCGCGCTCGTTTCCGCTTTCGCTGTCGATCTGTACAAACTCCAGAAATTCGTTGAGAAGGCGGGTCTCGTTGATCATAGTCGAACTCTCCTTTCAAATTGCGGGTCAAAACGGGCGTGCGCCCGTGGTGACGCTCAGTTCTTGGGCTTTTCGAGGGAGTCTCCGGCGGCGAAGGACGCCTCCAGAGCGGCCTTGACGGCCGCGATGTTGAAGCTCTTTTCCTTGACGATGGGGTAAGCCTTGCGCCACTTCTTCAGATCCTGATAGGCCAGCACGCAGTCCGCGCCGGTGATGTGGATGTGGGAGGAGCCGAAGTTGTCCGCCACCACGACCAGAGGCTTTACGGCGATGCCGTTCAGGCCCCGGCGGACGAACAGGCGGTTGAGGGCCACGCAGACCTCCTCCAGCTCCGGCAGGGGGTTGGGCTGGTACCGGACCTCCTTGCCGGAGGTGAACGCCCAGCGCTGGGCGTCGGCACTGCCGGTGACCTTCAGTCCCCACCAGAAGACCTTGACCGCGTAGACGCAGTCTCCGCTGACATGGAGGAATTCACAGGGCTGGACATCCCGCTTGGAGCGGATGGTCACGTCCAGATAGCACTCGGCCCCCGGCCCCCCCAGCTGCTTCAGCCGCTTGGCCACGCGGGCGGCGGAATCCCGGTAATTGCGGTGCCTGTTGATCCGCCGCTGGGCCAGAACGAACACAAGGATGCCCGCCAGAACAACCAGACCGAAGTTCAGATAGTCCTGCCAGGTGTGCAGCTTCCACGCGGTGAAGCCGCCGCCGGAAAACCAGTTGCCGAAGAGTTTATCCATACAATGCCTCCATGCGCGGAGAGGTCCTTCTCCCGCTTTTACATAAAAATAGCATATCTCCTGCAAAAAATAAAGGGGGAGAAATGACATTCGCCATAACGCCAAAAATTCATTTCAAAATTTTGGTAACATTGAATAAAATTTCTGGAACGCGCATCAGCTGTTAATTTTAACTTGATTTTTCCCGAAAAACATGATACTGTGTGTACACAGTGCATAATTCCAGTCCAGCAGCTTGTGGGAGGGCGAGAATATTGCTGACGGAAAATATGCATATCAACTTAATCTGGAGGAGGAGAAAGCAATATGCCAGAAGTAAAACTCGCTAAGAAAACCTGGTTAGACAAATTCCTGGATGTCCTCGAACGCGCCTGTAACAAGCTTCCCGTCCCCGCGATCATGTTCATTTACCTGTTCTTCATCGTCGCCATCATCAGCTGCATTTTGGGTCTGATGGGCGTCTCCGTGGTGAACCCCGCCACCGACGAGGTGGTGGCCGTACAGAACCCCATCTCTGAAGCGGGCCTTCTGTGGTTCCTGAAGAGCATGGTCACCAACTTCACCGGCTTCGCCCCCCTGGGCCTGGTGCTGACCATGACCCTGGCCATCGGTATGTGCGAGGAGTCCGGCCTGATCGTGGCCCTCCTGAACGACAAGCTGCGTAACGTTCCCCCCAAGCTGCTGCCCTTCGTCATTGGCTTTGTGGGCACCGTGGGCAACCTGGCCTCCGACACTGCCATGGTCGTTATCCCCCCCCTGGCCGCTATCCTTTACATCGGCATCGGCAAGCACCCCCTGGTGGGTATGATCGCCGGCTACGCGGGCGCTCAGGGCGGCTTCTCCGCCAACCTGATGATCGCCGGCACCGACGCTCTGCTGCAGGGCATCACCAACAAGGTGCTGGACGGCTTCCTGGGCGAGGGTGTGTACCATGTGGACGTCACCTGTAACTGGTTCTTCATGTTTGCCTCTACCTTCATGTGCTCCATCGTCATCGGCCTGGTGTGTAACCTGCTCGTTGACAAGCGGTTCGGCGAGTATGACCGCTCCAAGGCCATGGTGGACATCAAAGTTGAGGATGTCACCCCCGAGGAAAAGAAGGGTCTGGGCCGCGCCGGTCTGGCCATGCTGATCTATCTGGCCATCGTTCTGGTGGGCTACTTTGTGGGCCCCCTGGCCAAGATCACCGAGGACGGCAAGCGGGTGCTTGTTGGCTCCCCCCTGATCTCCAACCTGATCCCCATTCTGTTCTTCTTCTTCATCATCCCCGGCATCGTGTTCGGGTACACCACCAAGAAGTTCCAGAGCACCAAGGACATCAACAAGGCCATGACCCACCAGATGCAGCTCATGGGCTCCTACGTCGTGTTCTGCTTCTTCTGCGGCCAGTTCAACAACCTGTTCAACTGGACCAAGCTGGGCACCGTGTTCGCCATCTCCGGCGCCGACGCCCTGTCCAAGGCGGGCTTCACCGGCTTCGGTATGATCGTCTGCATCATCCTGCTCACTGCTTTCATCAACCTGCTGGTGCCCTCCGGCTCTGCCAAGTGGGCTATCCTTGCCCCCGTGTTTGTCCCCATGCTGATCCTGCTGGGCTATCACCCCGGCTTCATCCAGCTGATCTACCGTCTGGGCGACTCCCCCACCAACGCCTTCACCCCCCTGTCTCCCTACATCTGGGTCACCCTGGGTGTGGCGCAGGCCAAGTACGACAAGGACGCCCAGATCGGCACCCTGGCCGCCGGCCTGTTCCCCATCGGCATCGCTCTGCAGATTGCCTGGCTCATCATGCTGGGTCTGTGGATGCTGGCCGGCCTGCCCATCGGCCCCGGCGTGAGCATCGAGGTTCCCGCCGAGCTGGCTGCCCTGGTCATCCAGTAAGCCGCTCACCGCGGCAGCTGTGCCGCATCGGTACACAATAAAAAGTCCCCCGTTCACTGCGGTGAACGGGGGACTTTTATATGATCCCGATCTTTTTTGTCGTTTTCCGCACCTCTGCGGGGCGGGAGAAAATGGCTCACTGGCGAGTCAACAGAATGACCGTCTCGACGTGCTGGGTCCGGGGGAACAGGTCCACGCCCTGCGCCTTTACAGCTCCGTAGCCCAGCAGGGAGAAACGCTTTATATCCCGGGCCAGAGTAGCCGGATCGCAGGAGACATAGACGATGCGCTCCGGAGCCATGCCCGCCAGAATTTCCGGCACCTCCGGGCTCAGCCCCTTCCGGGGCGGGTCCACGCAGATCACTTGGGGGCGCACCCCCTGCTGAGCCAGATGGGCGGCGATCTGTCCGGCGTCCCCGCAGAAAAATTCTGCGTTATTTACGCTGTTGCGAAGGGCGTTGGCCTTTGCGTCCTCGATGGCCTGGGGGACGACTTCCGCCCCAATGACCCTGCCCGCCCGCTGGGCCAGACACAGGGAGATGGTGCCGATGCCGCAGTACAGGTCCAGCACGGTCTCCGTCCCGGTCAGGCCGGCGTATTCCAGAGCCAGAGCGTACAGCCGCTGGGTCTGCTTCCGGTTGATCTGGAAGAAGGAGGGGACGGACAGACGGAAGGTCAGGCCGCACAGCTCCTCCTCCAGCCAGTCCCGGCCCCAGAGAGTGCGGGATTCACGGCCCAGGATCACGTTGGTGTCCTCGCGATTGCGGTTCAGCACCACGCCGACCAGACCGCTGTGGGCGGCTTTGAGGGCGGAAACCAGCTCGTCGGCCTGGGGCAGAGCTTCACCGTTGACCACTACGCAGCACAGGGACTGGCCGCGGCTGTTGGCACGCACATAGAAGTGCCGCACCAGACCGGAGCGGGCGGCCTCGTTGTAGGGCGGGATGGCGTACCGCTCCATCCACCCCTTGAAGGCCGCCCGCAGGGCGGTGACCGCCTCCGGCTGGAGCAGACAGTCCTCCACATCCAACACATCGTGGCTGCGGCCCCGGTAGTAGCCCACAGCCAGACCGTTTTTCTCCATGGCAACGGGGAACTGCACCTTATTTCGATAACGTTCCGTATTTTCTGCCTGTAAAATGCCGGATAGGACTACATTCGACCCGCCGATGCGGGTCAGGGCGTCCTGAATGCGGGCGGCCTTGGCCCGCAGCTCCTCCTCATAGGCCATGTGCCGGAACTGGCAGCCGCCGCACCGGCCGAAAAGAGGGCAGTCGGGGGCAAGGCGCAGGGGGGAGGGGGACAGCAGCTCCACGCCCCGGCCCCAGGCCACGGTCTTGTTCACCTTCTCCAGACGGAAGCGCCAGCGCTCCCCGGCAACAGTGCCCGGGATGAACACCACCCGGCCGTCCAGCCGGGCCACGCCCATGCCCTCGGCGGTGTAGCCGGTGATCTCTCCCTCGTGCAGGGTATTCTTTTTCCAGTCCATGGCGGAACCCTCCCTATTTTCTGTAACTATACCATAAAGAAAAGGCGGCGTAAAGGGACAGAAAAGCGCCCCGAACCGCGGAGATCGTGCGGTTCGGGGCGTTTTTGACGAATGGTTACTGCTTCTTTCCGCTCATAGCGTGGAGGATCAGCCCCAGCGCCAGACCGATCAGGGCCGGGCACAGCCAGAACAGCCCCAGCTTTGCCAGCGGCAGGGTCTCCTTCAGCGTTTCGAGAACGCCGTCCAGATGGCAGGAGGTGAGCAGCCACAGGGGCAGGGAGCGGACGAAGTCGTACAGGGCGCCCACCAGAGTGAACACGGTGACGCAGACGGCTACCCTGCGGTCGTGGCCGTAGAAACGGCCGAACAGGGCCAGCAGGATCAGGGTAATGGCCAGAGGGTAGAGGAACATGAGCACGGGGGTGGAGTATTCGATGATGGTGCTCAGCCCCAGGTTGGAGAACAGGAAGGACACCCCGGTGAACACGATGGCCCAGCTGCGGTAGGACATCAGACCGGGGAACAGGTCGGCAAAGGTCTCGCCGCAGCTGGTGATCAGACCCACGGCGGTCTTCAGACAGGCCAGGGTGACCGTAGCCGCCAGAATGAACAGACCCACGTTGCCCAGATAATGCTGGGCGATCTGCGCCAGGGCGATGCCGCCGTTTTCAGAGGTCTCGAACAGGCCGCGGCTCTGCACGCCCACCACGGTGACCGCCAGATAGATCACGCCCATGAGCAGGCAGCTGAACACGCCGGCCTTCACGGTGTTGGAGGCCACGGCGTCGGGGTCCTCTACGCCCAGACCCTGAATGACCCGCACCACCACGATGCCGAAGGCCAGACCGGCCAGAATGTCCATGGTGTTGTAGCCGTCCAGGAAGCCGGCGAAGAAGGGCTGAGTGGCGTAGTCCCCGGCGGGGGCCACGGAGGAGATGGAGGCGGAGGGATTCAGCATGGCCACGATGACCAGGATCCCCAGGAATACCAGGAAGCAGGGGTTCAGGATCTTGCCGACCCAGGTGAGGATCTTGCCGGGATACAGGGAGAACAGCAGGGCGGCAATGAAGAAGGCCAGGGTGAACAGGAACAGATACAGCCGGGCATGGCCCTCGGGCAGGATGTGCTCCAGCCCCACGGTGTAAGAGGTGGTGGCGCAGCGGGGGATGGCGAAGAAGGGCCCGATGGTCAGGTACAGGGCGCAGGTGAAGAACATGGAATAGGGCTTGCCCACCTTAGAGGCCAGCTCGTACAGGCCGCTGCTGCGGCTGATGCCCAGAGCGGCCACGGCCAGCAGGGGCAGGCCTGCGCCGGTGACCAGAAAGCCGATGATGGCCGGCCAGAAGCTGTTGCCGGCCAGCTGGCCCATATGGACGGGGAAGATCAGGTTGCCGGCGCCGAAGAACATGCCGAAGAGCATGCTGGCCACATACACATATTCCTTAAAAGTCAGTTTCCGCTTCATATTGATCGTGTCCTTTCATAAAAGAGAGATGGTCATTGATACAGGAAAAGGGGAGCATAGTTCCCCTCCATAATGACCATCCGCCCTGTCACTTCCAAAGCGGTGCGCTCAGACGTGATCATGGCGTGCATACGGATCCCCTCCTTAATCAAGACACGGCCCTTTCCGGGCCGGCGATATCCGCAGGGCGCCGGGCGCCCCCTCAGCGGGACAGCTGCTTCTTTACAGGGAAAAAGTCGAAGGATATCGAACGGTATTTCTTATAATAACATAAGAAAATCAAAAATACAATCACCCGGAAAAGTTTTTTGCGATAAAAATAGGTCCCGCGCAGCTTTGAACCGCACCCCATTTGTTGGACAGTATGATATAATGTCTAACAGATGGGGTGATTTTAATGGCAAAGGGAGTACCGAACAAGCGATACACGCCGGAATTCAAGAAGCTGGTCGTG
>CAKUHV010000006.1 GCA_934659445.1 uncultured Oscillospiraceae bacterium
TACTCCTGATTCGCCGCGTTAATGATCTCTACGAAGTCGGCGGGCTTCAGCGCCGCGCCGCCGATCAGGCCGCCGTCCACGTCGGGCTGAGAGAGCAGCTCGGCGGCGTTCTTGGCGTTCATGGAGCCGCCGTACTGGATGGTGACGGAACGGGCCACATGGGCGCCGTACAGCTTGCGGACAACGGCGCGGATGCCCTCGCACACCTCGCCGGCCTGCTCGGCGGTGGCAGTGCGGCCGGTGCCGATGGCCCAGATGGGCTCATAGGCGATGACCACCTTGCGGGCCTGCTCGGCGGGCACGCCGGCCAGAGCGCACTTTACCTGATAGGTGATGTGCTCCATGGTCACGCCCAGCTCCCGCTGCTCCAGACTCTCACCCACGCAGACGATGGGCAGCAGCCCGGCGTTCAGGGCGGCGTGTACCTTCTTGTTCACGGTGAAGTCGGTCTCGTTATAATACTGGCGGCGCTCGGAGTGGCCGATGATCACATACTTGGCCCCGGCGTCGCGGATCATCTCGGCAGTGATCTCACCGGTAAAGGCGCCGTGGTCCTCGTAATGGCAGGTCTCTGCGCCGATGGCGATGTGGCAGTCCTTGAACAGCCGCACAGCGCTGGTGATGTTGGTGGCGGGCACGCACAGGACGACGGTGCACCACTTGCCCTTGGGCATGATGGGCTTGATCTTTTCCGCGAATTCCTTGGTCTGGGTAATGGTATTGTTCATTTTCCAGTTGCCGGCGATGATGGTCTTACGGTATCTTCTGTTCATGGAAACTACATCCTTTCTATTATGAAGATCGCCCTCGGCGATGGTTCCGCTTACAGAGCACTTCGCTGGTTTATACCTTGAGCTTAAAGCATTACTTATCCAGCAGGCAGGCCACGCCCGGCAACTCTTTACCTTCCATAAACTCCAGGGAAGCGCCACCGCCGGTGGAGATATGGGTCATCTTGTCGGCGTAGCCCAGCTGCTGCACCGCAGCGGCAGAATCGCCGCCGCCGATGATGGTGATGGCTCCGGTCTTGCTCAGGGCCTCGGCCACCGCCTTGGTGCCCACGGCAAAGGCGGGGAACTCAAACACGCCCATGGGGCCGTTCCAGATGACTGTGCCCGCATCGGCCACGGCGGCGCAGTACAGCTTGACGGTCTCGGGCCCGATGTCCAGCCCCTGCCAGCCGTCGGGGATCTCCCCCGCCCTGACCACCTTGTGGTGGGCGTCGGGAGCAAAGGCGTTGGCTACCACGGTGTCCACGGGCAGCAGCAGCTTTACGCCCTTGTCGGCGGCCTTCTTCACCATGTCGTTGGCGTACTGCTCCCAGTCGGCCTCCAGCAGGCTGTCGCCCACCTTGCCGCCCTGGGCGGCGGAGAAGGTATAGGCCATGCCGCCGCCGATGATGATGGTGTCGGCGATCTCCAGCAGGTTGTTGATCACGCCGATCTTGGAGGAGACCTTGCTGCCGCCCAGAATGGCCACCAGGGGGCGCTTGGGGTCGGCCAGCGCGCCGCCCAGTACCTCCAGCTCCTTCTGGATCAGGAAGCCGGACACGGCGGGCAGATAGGCGGCCACACCGGCGGTGGAGGCGTGGGCGCGGTGGACGGCGCCGAAGGCATCGGACACATACAGGTCGGCCATAGAGGCCAGCTTCTTGGCGAACTCCGGATCGTTTTTGGTCTCGCCCTTCTCGAAGCGGGTATTCTCCAGCAGCAGGATCTGGCCGGGCTTCAGGGCGGCGGCCTTCGCCATGGCGTCCTCGCCCACCACGTCGTGGGCGAAGATGACCTCCTGCCCCAGCAGCTGGCTCAGCCGCTGGGCCACGGGGGCCAGACTCAGCTTGGCCAGGGACTTCTTCCAGCTCTCCTGGGTGAGAGTGGCGGGGTCCTTGCCCTTCTCGGTCTGCTTTTTCACATAGGACTCGAAGGTGGCGTTGGGCTTGCCCATGTGGGAGCAGGCGATCACTGCCGCCCCCTGCTCCAGCAGGTAGCGGATGGTGGGCAGGGCGGCCACGATACGCTTGTCATCGGTGATGACCCCGTCTGCCATGGGGACATTGAAGTCGCAGCGCAGCAGGACCTTCTTGCCCTTCACATCTACGTCCTTCACGGTTTTCTTGTTATAGTTCATGGGGAAACTCCTTTCAGCGATTCTGTAGGAAAACGGAAAATGAATTCACTTCTCCGCCATTTCGCCCACGCCGGAAAGCTCCGGAAAGCCCTGCTGCCGCAGGGCCTCATAGGTGAGCACGGCCACGGAGTTGGCCAGATTCAGGCTGCGGGCGTCCGGCCGCATGGGGATGCGGATGCACCGGTCGTAGTACCGCCGGCGGAAGTCCTCGGGCAGGCCGGCGGTCTCCTTGCCGAAGAACAGCCAGCAGTCCGGGCGGAACCGGGCCTGGGTGTAGTCCCGGGGGGCCTTGGTGGTGGCCAGCCACAGGTCGGGATCGGGGTGGACCGCGAAAAAGGCATCCAGGCTGGGGTAGGTGGTGACATCCACCATGGACCAGTAATCCAGCCCCGCCCGCCTGACCGCTTTCTCGCTGATGCTGAAGCCCAGAGGCTCGATCAGGTGCAGACGGCTGCGGGTGGCGGCGCAGGTGCGGGCGATGTTGCCGGTGTTCTGGGGGATCTCCGGCTCTACCAACACGATATTTACCATAGAGCACCTCCCGGCACGTCCTTCGCACCGGGTAGTATTGTAGCCTAAAACCGGTCAGAATTCAACAGGTAAAGGAGCGAAAAAATGCAAAAATATCGTAGAAATGTCCCCAAAACAAAACAAATGCCCCGTTTTCGGCCTTTCGTCCTTTTTAGACCGCCGTTACAGCGGGTCGAAGCCGTCCTAAGCGGCACTTGAAGGGGATAAAGGCACTGTAAAAACGGTGCAAAGACGAGTTTTGGGTGCGGTGGCGGCAAAAAGCGGCGCTCCATCTTCCCTTTTTGATGACTCTATGCTATAATAAAAATGCAGATTGTTGATTTTCCCACAGGGCATTGGTATAAATCACCAACCCTGCCCCCTGCGCGGGCAGCGAACAGCCTCCCCCTTGCGGGGCATGGGATCAGAAAAGGAGCGAGCGACTATGATCATCCAGTGGAACGGACATTCCTGCTTCACCCTGAAGACGGCCCAGGGCACGGTGGTGCTGGACCCCTATGCCCCGGGCAGCGTGCCCGGTCTTCCGCCCCTGAAGCTGACGGCGGACGCGGTGCTGTGCAGCCACGGCCACGCCGACCACAACTATGTTCAGGGGGTGGAGCTTTCGGGCCGCCCCTGCGGAGTGCAGGTCGAGGCTCTCCCCTGCTTTCACGACGGGGCGCGCGGGGCCAAACGCGGCTCCAACCTGATCCACATCCTGTCCGCCGAGGGGATGCGGGTCGCCCACCTGGGGGATCTTGGCCACGACCTGGAGCTGGAGCAGCTGGAAAAGCTGCGGGGCGCGGATGTGCTGATGATCCCCGTAGGCGGCTTTTACACCATTGACGCGGAGCAGGCTCATCAGATCGTAGAGGAGCTTCGGCCCAGGATCGTCCTGCCCATGCACTACCGGGGAGAGGGCTTCGGGTATGAGGTGCTGTCCCCCGTGGGGGACTTTCTGGCCCTGACGGTGGGGCCGGTGGAGCGCTATCCCGGCAGCAGTCTGGAGGTGACGAAGGACACCCCCGCCCAGACGGCGGTGCTCACCTGCCCCCAATGACCCTTCTGCACCATACATTATAATAACAACAAACAGACTTAGGGAGGTTCCCTAAGCCTGTTTGTTTTTTAAGAGCATCAGCAGCTCCTCCCGCCGGTTGGGGACGCGGCCATCCAGCACCGCGCTCAGGCAGATGTCCAGACCCCGGCCTACCGCCCGGCCCCGCAGCCCCATGGCCAGCAGATCCCGGCCGTTTACCGCCAGATCCTTCAGAGAGAAGCACGCCTCTCGCTCCAGCAGCTCCCGGCGCAGCTCCTCCGCCCGGTCATAGTCCGCCAGACGGCCCCGGCACAGGGGAGACTGACCCAGGGTATCCGCCCGGTGCAGGGCGATCAGCTCCTCCGTCCCCTCCGGCCCCATGCGGCTGAGCAGACGAGCGACCGCTCTCTCCTCCGGCGGGATGGGCCCGTCGTGGCGGCGGATCAGCTCCACAATGCGCCCGCGGCTGCGGGTATCAAAGCGCAGCCGGGACAGAACGGCGTCTGCCAGCTCCGCCCCCCGCCGTGCGTGGCCGTAAAAATGTCCGGTGCCCTTCTCATCCGCGGTGAAGCACTCCGGCTTGCCCACATCGTGGAGCAGCGCCGCCCACCGCAGCACGGGCCGGGGCGGGACGGCCCCCACAACGGCCGCCGTATGGACCCACACGTCCCGGTCGTGGTGGGGGTTGTGCTGCTGAAGGCCCAGCATGGGGGCCAGCTCCGGAATGGGCGCCGCCAGCACGTCGCCGTACTCCAGCAGCACCTCCTCCGCCCCCGGGCCGCACAGCAGGCGGGTCAGCTCGTTGTGCACCCGCTCCGGGGACACAGTTCCCAGCAGCTGCCGCTGGCTGCGCAGGGCGGCGGCGGTCTCGTTCTCGATTGCAAAGCACAGCTCAGAGGAAAACCGTAAGGCCCGGAGGATGCGCAGGGCGTCCTCCCGGAAGCGGCGCTCCGGCGCGCCTACGCAGCGTATCACCCCCCGGCGGAGGTCCTCCCGCCCGCCGAAGAGGTCCACCATCTCGTGCCCGGGCCGCCAGGCCATGGCGTTGATGGTGAAGTCCCGCCGGGCCAGGTCCTCCTCCAGCCGCCCGGTAAAGCGCACCCCGTCGGGCCGCCGGTGGTCGGTGTACGCCCCGTCCACCCGAAAGGTGGTGATCTCCAGGGGCAGGCCGTCCAGCAGCACGGTCACCGTGCCGTGCTTCAGCCCCGTCTCGATCAGGGGGAAGTCCCGGAACTCCGCCTCGGTCTGCTCCGGCAGGGCGGCGGTGGCCAGATCCCAGTC
This sequence comes from uncultured Oscillospiraceae bacterium, assembly GCA_934659445.1. Lineage (GTDB taxonomy): Bacteria > Bacillota > Clostridia > Oscillospirales > Oscillospiraceae > Lawsonibacter. The sequence continues at coordinate 4,958 of CAKUHV010000006.1, forward strand.
CCGGACCGGACCGCTCCCCCGTACAAGGTCGCGCACCGCCCCTCCCACGACATACGTCTCGTACCCCGCAGCGTTCAGCCGCTCCAGAGCCGTTTTCACCTGATCCGGTATGGTCATGGACACACCCCCTCTCGTCCCCTTCAGCATAGCATATGGCGCGCAGGCTGTCAAAAGCGGGAAAATTTTCTTTTGCCCTTGACAAAAGCCGGCACTGTGATATAATAACCCCATAAATAAGAATTATTCTTGTTAGTGAATGGCCGCCTGTTCCCGGCTATACTATGACCGGGGCCTGCGCAGGCGGCCCGACCGCAGACATACACCCCGAATATGAAAAGGAGGAGCAAACCATGAGCAACCAGAAATACGCCGGCACCAAGACCGAGGAGAACCTGCGCACCGCCTTCTCCGGCGAGTCTCAGGCCCGGAACAAGTACACCTTCTTCGCCAGCGTGGCCAAGAACGAGGGCTACGAGCAGATCGCCGCCCTGTTCCAGAAGACCGCCGACAACGAGATGGCCCATGCCAAGATATGGTTCAAGGAGCTTAGCGGCCTGGGCGGCACCGCCGACAACCTGGAGAGCGCCGCCGAGGGCGAGAACTACGAGTGGACCGACATGTACGACGGCTTCGCCAAGACCGCCGAGGAGGAGGGCTTCCCCGAGCTGGCCGCCAAGTTCCGCATGGTAGCCGCCATCGAAAAGCGCCACGAGGAGCGCTACCGCGCCCTGCTGCACAATGTAGAGACCGCCCAGGTGTTTGAGAAGAGCGAGGTAAAGGTCTGGGAGTGCCGCAACTGCGGCCATATCGTGGTGGGCGTCAAGGCCCCCGAGGTCTGCCCCGTGTGCGCCCATCCCCAGAGTTTCTTCGAGCTGCACACCGACAACTTCTGAGCCGCAACCGCTAAGACCAGCTGAAAAATGCCGGAGAAGGACCCCTTCCTTCTCCGGCGTTTTGTATGGTTCTGAAAACCTATAGGATACATAGGTATGGCCGTTGACAAACCCGGAGCGGGCCGTTAAAATCTCCCTTACCACTGTCCCCCCTGCGGTGGACAGTAAAAAGTCTCCCTGGGAGGGATCTGTCGTGAAGCGAAAAGCGTTCCGGGCCGCCGTGCCCTACACCCTGCCCATCTGCGTGGGTTTCCTTTTCATGAGCATGTCCTACGGCTTTCTCATGCACAGCAAGGGCTTCTCCTTCGTCTACCCCATGATCATGAGCGCCCTGATCTTCGCCGGCTCCATGGAATTCGTGACGGTGGAGCTGCTGCTGTCCCCCTTCGCCCCCGTCCGCGCCTTTCTGATGGCCCTGATGGTCAACGCCCGGCACCTGTTTTACGGCATCTCCATGCTGGACAGGTATAAAAACACCGGCTGGAAAAAGCTCTACCTGATCTTCGGTATGTGCGACGAGTCCTTTACTATCAACTGCACCGTCGACCCGCCGGAGGAGGTGGACCGGGGCTGGTTCATGTTCTTCGTCAACCTGCTGGACCAGCTCTACTGGGTGGCCGGGGCCACCCTGGGGGGGCTGCTGGGCTATGTGATCCGCTTTGACACCACCGGCATCGAGTTCGTCATGACCGCCCTGTTCGTGGTCATGTTTCTGGACCAGTGGGAGCAGATGAAGGACCACCGCCCCGCCCTTGTGGGGCTGGGCTGCTCCACCGCCTGCCTGCTGCTGCTGGGCAGCGACCGGTTCATGCTGCCCGCCATGGGGCTGATCGTGCTGTGCTTCGCCCTGCTGCCCGCGGGGAAAGAAAAGGAGGCCGCCCAATGACCGTTTCTCAGCAGATCATCACCATCGCCGCCGTGGTGCTGGGCACCATGGTCACCCGGTTCCTGCCCTTCCTGCTGTTTCCAGAGGGGAAAACGCCCCCCGCCTTCGTCACCCGTCTGGGGGCCGTGCTGCCCTTCGCCGTCATCGGCCTGCTGGTGGACACCTATAACGTGCTCAAGTCCGGCGTACCCAACGCCATCCGTGCCTTCAAAGAGGTCCTGCTGCCCCAGGGCATTACCAAGTGCGGCATCCGGCTGGACAGCGGCGACCTGACCTATCTGTCCCAGAAGGCCCGCCAGATGCTGGACGAGGCCGGACTGACCGACTGTAAGATTTTTGCCTCCAACGCCCTGGACGAGTATATCATCCGGGATCTGGTCCGCCAGGGGGCCCGCATCGACTCCTTCGGCGTGGGCGAACGGCTGATCACCTCCCGCTCCGAGCCCGTATTCGGCGGTGTATACAAGCTGGTGGCCATCGAGGACGAGGACGGCACCATTATCCCCAAGATCAAAATCAGTGAAAACCCCGCCAAGATCACCACTCCCCACTTCAAAAAGGTCTACCGCCTGTTCTCCAAGAGCACTGGAAAGGCCGAGGTGGACCTGATCTGTCTGCATGACGAGGAGTTTGACTTCTCCCAGCCCATCGAGCTGTTCGATCCCAACGCCACCTGGAAGCGGAAGGTGTTCACCGATGTGGAGGCCCGCGAACTGCTGGTGCCCATCTTTCAAAACGGCAAGCTGGTGTATCAGGTGCCCGACCTTCAGGCCAGCCGCTCCTACTGCCAGCGGCAGGTAGACGCCCTGTGGGACGAGGTCAAGCGCTTCGAGAATCCCCATAACTACTATGTAGACCTGTCTCAGAAGCTGTGGGACATCAAGCAGGGTCTGCTGAACAGCCACGAAATGAATTGATAAGGAAACGGACCACCCCCGCTGCATGGCAGCGGGGGTGGTTTTTTACTGTTTCGCTTCCTCCTCGGGCGCAGCTTCCTTCTCTGCCAGCGCCTGGGCCGCCTCCTCTGCCTCGTTTTCTTCCTCCTGGCGGATGGCCTGGTCGATCTCCTCCCGGGGCTTTCTGGCCCGGCGGAGGATCTGCGAGCTGTTGATCAGAATGATAAAGGCGCCGATGTTGTGCAGGAACGCCCCCGCCAGGGCCGGGATCAGGCCCACGGCGGACAGCAGCATCATGAACATACTCACGGAAAAGGCGATGCCGATATTCTGATACATGGTGTTCTTCGTCATCCGGGCCAGGGAGATCACGAAGGGGATATTTTCCAGGTCGTTGTTCATCAGGGCGATGTCAGCGCTCTGAATGGCCACGTCAGAGCCCATAGCACCCATGGCGATTCCCACGTCCGCCTCCGCCAGAGCCAGGGCATCATTGATCCCATCGCCCACCGCCAGCACCTGGCTGCCCTGCCGCAGCAGCTTTACCCGCTCCAACTTCTCCTGGGGCAGCAGCTGGTAATAGACCTCGTCGATGCCCGCCTGGGCCTGGATGGTGCGGGCGGCCTGCTCCCTGTCTCCGGTGAGCAGAACAGAGCGCTTCACCCCCAGGCGCCGCAGCTCCTCCACCGCCTGTCCGGCCTCCGGCCGGATGGAGTCGTCGAACATCAGGCAGCCCAGCACCTTTCCACCCCGCACGATCCAGTTGGACGGGCCGGCGCTGACCATCCCGGGGTCCTCTGTATGGTAGCCAAGAGACTCGATCCACATCCGGCTGCCGAAGAGGATCTCCTCCTCTCCCCTCCGGCCGGCGATACCCTTGCCGGACAGCTCCCGCACCTCAAAACCCCGATCATAGGACAGCCGGCCCACCTCCCGCATGAGAGAGCGGGAAATGGGGTGCATAGAGGCGCAGGCCACGCTGGCCCCCGCCGACAGCAGCTCCTCCCGGCTGGCCGCCTGCTGGCAGAAGCAGCCGCTAACCGACAGCTCACCCCTGGTGATGGTACCCGTCTTATCGAATACCACCGTCTCCACCTGGGTCAGCTGCTCCACAAACTTGGAGTTTTTGATCAAAATTCCCCGCTTGGTGGCCGCAGCCAGGGCCGCGATCATGGGGGCGGAGCTGACCAGCATGTGGCCGCAGGGGCAGCTCACCACCAACACCGCGATGGCGTTGCCGATCTGCCGGGTCAGCAGGGCGGTCAGGGCCGCAACGGAGAGGGCAAAGGGGATATAGTAGTGCATAAAGCGGTCTACGATGCGCATCTCGGGCAGGGAAATCTTCTGTGCTTCCTCCAGCATATCCACGATTTTATGGAAGGAGGTGTCCTGATACTCCTTCTCCACCCGGACCTTGATTACGCCGTCCAGATTCGTCGTACCGGCGTACACCGTGTCCCCCTCCGCCACTGCGGCGGGCAGGGGCTCGCCGGTCAGGGACTTCTGGTCGATGTTGGAGTTGCCCCACAGCACCATACCATCAATGGGCAGGGACATACCGGGACGCACCAGGATCACATCCCCCTTTTGCAGCGCGGCCGCGTCCACCGTCTGCTCCCCGTCCTCCGTCAGCAGCAGAGCGGTGGAGGCCTGCATATTTTTCAGGCCCTCAATGGCGTCCCGGCCGCCCATGATGCTGCGCTCCTCCAGAAAGTGGACCACGCTGAGCACAACGGGGATCAGAATGGCCAGCTCGTGCTGTCCGGTGATGTAGCAGGCCAGCACCGCAATGGTCACCAGGATTTCCATGGCGTTGACCACATCCTGCTGCATAAAGCCCTTCACTGCTGTAATCAGCAGGGGCACCCCCTCAATCAGCACGCCTACGGAGTAGATCAGGCCTGCCACCGCGGCCTGCTGGGGGAACAACAGCTTATAGATCAGCCCCGCCGCCAGACAGGTCATAGCCGCCAGGGCCGTGGAGATCTCCCGGGAGATCTTCTTTTTTTCGCTCTGGGTCAAGTCGGCGGAGTGGAAGTCCTCCAGCACGTGCTCCGCGGTATGGGTCAGGTTTTCCATTGCTCCACCTCCTTAGGGCAGGAAGATTTGGGGCGTTCCGTCCCCCTCGGGCAGTACCAGCTTGCCGCCCATCTTATTCAGGATTGCAGTCACCTTTTCCCGGAACACCCGCTCCTGCACCACATCCTGGTTGCGCTGATACTCCTCCAGCAGACCGTAGAACTCAGCCACCCGGTCGTTGGCCGTGGTCAGCTTCTGGGACTGGTTAATCTGGGCGTCCGTGACCATGGTATCCGCCGTCGCCTTGGCGTCGGGCACCACCTTTTCCCGGTACTGCTTGGCCTCCTGGATCTTAGTCTCTTTCTCCACATAGGCGGCGTTCACCTGGTCGAAGTGATACTTCAGGGCGTTAGGCGGGGTGATGCTCTGGAACTCCAGGCCGATGACGGTTACCCCAAGGTCCAGCTGGTCCAGGCGGACCTGAGACTGGCGGATGACCTCCTGTGCATACTCCTCCTTCTGGTCGGTCAGTAGGCCGTCCACGCTGTCCGAGCTGGCACAGCTGGCCATCACGCCGCTGACCACACCGTTGATGGTATCCTGGGGGACCCTGTTGTAAAGGGCGTACTGTACCGGGTCTGTAATCCGGTATTTCAAAGTCGCGTTGATGTGCAGGATATTTTCATCACCGGTGATCAGATAGCCGGTGCTGGCAATATCCGCGTAGGTGGGGTCCGCGGCGGCGGCGTGGGTGGTGATGGACACCTCCTGCACCTTGCCCACCGGGACCTTGATGACCTCGTCGATCACATAGGGAAAGGCCAGCAGCAGGCCGGGCTGCTTTATCTGCTCCTCCTGGGTATCCCCCACCAGGCGGCCGAAGCGCAGCACCACGCCCACCTCGTAGTTGTTGATGACCCGTATTCCCGAGCAGCAGATCAGTACCACCAGGATCAGGATCAGCCACTTGCAGTACTGGATCGCCGTGTTGACGATGGCGACGAACCGCTCTGAATGCTTCATATCCCGTCCCCCTCAGTCGCCGTCCAGCACATCGAAGGGGGCCTGATCCATCTTGATGATCATCACCGTATTTTCATCCACGGAGGCCTCCACCGCCGCCAGCTTGCGCAGGAACTTATACAGCTCCGGGTCCTGGGTGTGGGCCTGGGCATAGATCTGGGCCGTCTCCTGCTCTGTCTGGGCATTGATCTGGGCCGCCTGCTCCCGGCCCTCAGCAATGATCTGGGCCGCTTCGGCGTCCGCCTCGCTGGTAATGATTTTGGCGTCCCGCTCACCCTCGGCCAGTAGCTGGTCGATGTACTTCTGCCGTTCGGCCTGCATCTGGGTGAATACGCTCTGCACGTTGGTGGCGGGCAGGCCCAGCCGCTTCAGCCGCAGGTCATGCAACTGAATGCCATACTGATCCCGGGCATGGGCGGCCACCTCGGTGCGCATCTGCTCCTCAATCTTGTTAATCTTAATGTCGTCCTCATTCATCGACACCAAGGAGGCCAGGTCATAGCTGCCCATGGTCCCGTTCTTGGAATTGGTGATCAGGTCGCCCAGGTACTTCTCCGCCAAGGCGGTGTCCCCCACGCTGGTGTAATACTTCAGCGGATCGGCAATGCTCCAGATGGCGTAGGTCTGCATAATCACGTTCTTTTTGTCGTGGGTCAGCGTCTCCAGATAGCCGGAGTCCATATACTGCTTTCTCGCGTCATAGATGCTCACATTCTCGAAGGGCCAGGGCAGACGAAAATACATCCCAGCCTGGGTGATCTCCGCCCGAGCCGCGCCAAAGCGGGTGACCACCGCGCACCGGCCCTCGTCCACCTTGAACACAAAGCCGAAAAATCCGATGATGGCCGCCACGATCACGGCGAAGCCCCATTTTACGATCCGTTTCTGATTCATCCCGCTCCGTCCTTTCCCACGCTGCTGTCCGCTTCGCCGGTCTGCGTCTGTCCGGCAAAGCGGTTCAGAAATCCGCTGTACAGGCTGCTCTGGTCCACACCGGCGCCAATCAAATACTTCTTCCGCCCCGCTATGGTGTTCTGCACCGCATCCAGATAGCGGTCCAGCTCATAGACCTCCGGGTCCAGCTGATACGCCTCAATGCTGGCGTTATACTCCGTGACCTCCGCGTTGGCGGCGGACACCCGCTCGTCCCGGGTGATCCCGGCCTGGTTCATTGCCACTTGGCGGTCGGCCTCCGCCTGCTCCTTGGACACCAGGGCCGTCCCCTCCGCCGTCAGGATGGCGGCCTGCTTCTGGATTCTGGCGCTGACCACGCTCTGGTAAATGTCAGCGATCTCAATGGGGGGATGGATGCTGGCCAGGGTGACCCCCATGACCTCCAGCCCCAGCTCCGCCTGCTGGGCGTACTCCTTCAGCTGCTCCTCGATCTGGTGGGAGAGGATGCTGCGGTCCTCGCTCATCACAGTATTGATGTCGGTGTCTACCGTCGCGTGCATCACGATCTCATAGCCCTTGGCGTTCAAAGCCGACTCCGGCGCGGCGTAGTTGGTGAGATAGGCGTGCAGGTCGCTGATGCGGTAGATCACCTTCAGGTTGATGGCCACCAGCTCCCGTCCGGCCCCCAGCAGCAGCTTCTGCTCCTCCCCCTTGTGGGCCATGGTCCAGAGGTTGTTCTGGTTCTCCACATCCCCCTCGTAGCCCACGATCATGGTCTTGGCGTGGCTCACATCATAGACCCTGGCCACCTCGAAGGGCACCGGCAGCTTGAAATGCAGGCCGGGGGCCAGGATATCCTCCTGCTCCAATCGCCCGAAGCAGTACAGCGCCGCCTGCTGATAGGCCTCCACCTGGACGAAGCAGGTGGACAGCCACAGCACCAGCACCACACCCAGGGCGCAGGTGGGCAGGGTGGTGCGCAGGAATTTCAGGCTCCACAGAGAGCGCATGGAGATGCCCGTGTTTTGCTCCAGCCAGTTCAGCGCGCCGCTGCGCTGGGTGCCCCAGCGACGGTAGAAGAAGGGCAGCGGAACGTAGAGGTAAAACTCCAGCTCGTTGCCGTGGCGCAGCACCTTCACCGCCACGCTGATCTCCGCCGCTGCGGCCACATACAGCCACAGCCCCACGATGCCCCAGTCCACATACTTAGTGACCTGGAACAGGCCGGTAAAGCTCATCACCATATCCAGGAACAGCAGGATGATGGCCGCCTTGTCAACGACCATCAGGTTGCAGATGCTGTAAGCGTCCTGGATCTGCTTCATCTTCATGGACCACCATTTCTCTACGCAGGCATAGAGGATGAAGGCCACCACACAGACTACCATGTGGATGGGGGCCGTCATCCCCTGGATCTGGTCGGAGGTTTTGGCGGTGAACATATAAAAGCCCACCACCAGCACCGTCACTACCACCAGCAGCATGGTGGCGTTGACGCTGTCTATGGTGTCCTTTTCTCCGTTGCCAGTCTCCTGATCCGCCTGGGGCTGGGCGGCCTTTTTCCTTCCCAGCTCCCCATAGATGGACAGGGCCGCCATGATCAGGAGCAGCACACTCTGGCAGATCTGCAGCAGGCTGAAATGCAGCGCAGAATAGGTGTTCAGCCCCCGATTCAGGAACAGGAACAGCAGCCCAGTCCCCATCAGCACAAGGCTGGTCACCAGGTAATCCAGCTGCTTGCTGAATTTACTCATGCTTTTCTCCTCCCCGCCCCGTTATCCAGCGTCCAAGCAGGCCTGCCTCAGGGAGCGGCACAGAACCTCCCGGTCCACCTGGGCCCAAAGGGTCCGGTCCGCAGGCTCCGGGCTGTTTTCCCCCAGGTCATTCTCCTCCCCCCGGGCCGCCTGGACCCACTGGGGGAATTGCTCCAGCGCCGCCGGAGACAGATAGCTCCTCATCAGCTCCTGGCCGCCGGGCAGGGCCCGGAAGCCCTGATAGACCGCCATGACCGTCCCCGCCGTGTCCGTACTCTCACAGGCCCGGGCGAACCACACGGCGGCCGCGGCATCGGCCCCTTCCTCCCCGGGCAGCTTCAGGGCAGAGAGCTCCACCCGCTCCCCCGCCTGTGGCCCGCGGCCCAGAGCCAGCACCGCATAGCCGCGCAGGACGCTGTACTGCCGCTGATACCGCTTCCGGTCCATGCCGGGTGCGGCCCGGACCACCGCCCAGGGCTCCCCCGGGACCGCCGTCACGCCGCAGCACGCCACAGCCTGCTCCGTCACAAACCCGTTCAGCACTCTGTTGTTCCAATCTTCCATTTTCAGGTCCTCCTCTCTGCCGCCGGGCAGCTGCCCGCTGTTTATCCTTCCTTTTCCGTTACCTGGGGCAGATGGATGGTGATGGCCGTCCCCTGCCCCGGGGTGCTCTCCACCGAGACCTCTCCTCCGCTCTGCTGGACCACCATCTCCACAAAGCTCAGCCCCAATCCGCTGGAGCTGCGGGTGGAGTAACCCTTCTGCCAGATCATGCTCAGTTGCTCCCGGTCGATACCCACGCCGTTGTCCTTCACCTGAAAGCACACCATGGGGTGGGTACCTCCTTCTTCCCGGAACACTCGCAGGGCGATCTGCCCTGTCTGCCGGTTCACCGCATAGAAGGAATTTTCGATCAGATTCACAATGGCCCGGGAGAAACGGATCACATTGACCTCGATCTGCGCCAGGGGCGCATCGTTAGTCACACGGACCATCTCCGCGTATTCCATGGCGGAGGTGTGCGATAGGATCCCAGTGACGATGTGCTGGGTGGTCACCACCCGCAACTGATTCTCATAGAGGATCTCCGAGATCATCCCGCTCATTCGCTCCACATTGGCCTCGATCTTTTCCAGATATTTGACCTCTCTGCTGTCCCCCCGGCTGTCACAGGACAGCTTTACCACTCCTACCAGCGCCTGGATGCTGGTCAGGGGGGATTTCAGGTCGTGGACCAGGTGGTTCAGCTCCATATAGGTGCGGTTCTCCAGCACCCGCATCCGGGTCTCCATCAGGGCCCGCTCGTTCTGCTGCTTCTGCTCGCTGATGCGCTGGATGTTGTCCCCGTCCAGCACCAGCATGAGCATCAGCATGGCCACCCCGAAAAATAACAGGCTGCAGATGGCTGTCATCCCCTGTAAAAAGCCCTCTGCCTCCAGGAACCCAGCGGCAATTTTGACGTCCACCGAGGAGTCGCCCCGGCCGATGGGCAGGCCCCGCAGGGCGGGCATCACATCCAGAAAATTGATGGAGAAAATCAGAAGCACGAACAGCATGACCTTCTTCCCCGTATTAGTAAAGTCCAGATGGATACGGGAAAAAATGATCAGGATGACCACCATGGAGATGGCCGGGGCCCCAAAGTCGTAGCGGACCCGATACAGCCGCTCGATGACCATATATACCCCAGGGATGGTCAGACAGACAATCATAACAGACAGAGCGGAGTAGCCCTTGATCCGCCAGTCGTTGATGGCCTCCGCCAGAAAAAACGCCCCCAGATAGTGGGGCACTGCCCGGAGGGAGTTCAGAGCCACCAGCTTCAGGGCCGCCAAGAGAACATAAATCTTCTCATTCTTATAGACCGCCTGCCGGAGGGTGGGATAGATGCCGAAGTTGTCCACCGTCAAAAAAGCGGGGGCCAGGATCCCCAGCGCCAGCAAAATCACTCCGACCACCAACAACTTCCGGTTCAGCGGTCTGTTCTGCCGCTCCTGTCGGTCGAATACCGTCTTTCCTTCCATCTCCACCCCCTCCTTTCGCTCTTTTTCCTCTATTTTATCCTATGGGAGAGGCTTTGTCATCTCTCCGCGCTGATTTAAAAACCGCCCCGCCACTCCTGGGGAATGGCGGGGCGGTTTTTCCCTTTTATCTGCCCCGTGTGCCGGCCGCCCGTTTACAGCAGCCCGTAATAGGTCAGCACATACTGCACGATCGCCAGCTGGTCGCCAATGCGGCGCTCCAGGGGATAACCCCGGTAGGTCTCCACCGTGATGGTGGGGATCTCCAAATTGGTAGTTACCGTATTATTGATACTGCCAACGGGGCCAGGACCATAGAAGTTGAAGCGCTCAGAGCACAGGTCCCCTGTCTCGGTGGCCATCAGCAGGTCCATATACATATCGCTCATCTTGTCCAGGCTGGTATAGATGAGGGAGCTGCCCAGAAAGTCCCGGTCGGACTTGTTGGCCCGGGCCTCATGCAGGTCGAACAGGAAGATGGGGTCCACCTTGGCGATATCCTGATAGATGGAGTCGGCCACCCGCTCCGCCATGGTCCCATCGGGGTCGCCGGGGAAGGAGCGGTTCAGGTCCTGCTGCTCCGTCACATAGCGGGTCCTGGGGTCGGCGCTGGCGCCCCAGCGGTTTGCGGGGGCAAGGATGTGCAACTCCCCCGCCTTGATGCCGATCTTCTTTACCAGCTTTCCCGTCATCCAGCCGGCGATCTCATCGCCGTGAACGCCGGCCACGATATAGACCGTGGGGCCATCCTCCTGCCCCTTCAGCACGGTGACTTCATTTTCAATATCCGTTCCCTCCCCCAGCAGGTAGGTGCTGACCTGGGTGGGGTAATCCTGGGTGAAATAATCGCCGAAGTCAGCAGGCACCATGGTGTCCGGATCAAAGTCATAGGGCGGATCGATCACCACATCGGCGCCGATCTCCGGGCGTGAGATCGCCGGACGGCGGTCATATCCCGTCTCCTGAGAGGATGAGCCATCCTTAGAGGGCGCCGCACCCTGACTGGAGTCGGAGCCCGGATTTGAACTGTCCCCCCCCTGCTTGGCGGAGCAGCCGCTCAGCAGCACCGCCGCACACAGGGCGCCTAACAGCAAACGCTTCATAGTGAGAACCTCCTTGCTCATACCCGGTATCAGGTCTTGGGAATCAGGTAGGGACCGATATCGGCCACCATATCGTCATACGCGGGGATCCCGTCGATGACGATGCTGCCCAAGCCCATCTCGTTAAAGGCCACAGCAAACTGCGCCACACCGGTCACGTGGCGGGCAACGCGCTCGGAGATGGGTCGGCCGCTCTCCCCATAGCCATAGTCGTACAGGCGGCCCAGCTGGGCGGCCTTCACATAGAACTTGTCCTTACCGGTCACCACCAGGTCCGCGTCGGTGCGTCCACGGAGACGGCCCTGAGAGGGGTTGGAGGTCTCCATCAGCAGCGCCAGGGTATCGGTGTAGTCGCCCAGTTCCCGGTGGGTCAGGCCGTGCAGATTCTCCGGGGAGGGCTCCAGGCCGATGTTCATGCCCTCCAGCTGCATATTCAGCAGGGCCTGAGCGCCCAGCTCAGCGGCCCGTTGGTGGGCCACGATGGTATTGATGGTGGGGTACTCGGGGGAGGCCTCATGCAGGTCCACCGTGATGTCGATATTCTCCGTCTTGATCAGCTGGGTCACGCCGTAGGCCACTTTTTCCGTAAAGGTGCCGTCGGTGCGGCCGGGATAGGCCCGGTTGATGTTCCGGGTTTCGGAACCTGACAGACGCTGGCCGGAGGTGGCGTGGACATAGATCTCCGGGTCAGGCCACTGGTTCACGGGGTTGGTGGCCCGGGAGCCGAAGCGGAACCAGCGCTCGCCGCCGGGTGTCTCGATGGTAAAGCGCATGGGGGCGCCCTCCTGGGGGTCAGTGGCGGTCAGGCCGCTGGCGTTGGTCCGGGGGATCACATACAGGGTACCCTCCTTGGGCACGGCGTTTTCAATCAGCAGGATCGCACCCACCAGGCCGGAGGGTTCGTTGCCGTGCGTGCCGCCCAGCACCAGCATGGAGTTGCCTTCCTTCTCTCCCTTCAGCACATAGACCTCCGTGTCTCCGGCGGTGTCCTTCAGGGCGGGATACCAGTCGGACAACATCTTGATCTCTGTCACGCCGGGACCGGGGTAAATAGGCTCCTTCTCCCGCATGGACAGGAAATGAGTGGCCAGATAGACGATGGCGCACGCGGACAGGGCCAAGAGAATGATCGCGGACAGCCAGCTCTTTTTCACTTCGATTTTCATGGCACCCTCCCCCTTACTTGATCAGCAGCAGCCGCAGGATCAGCGGAACGACCACAAGGGCGGCGTCGATCTGTGCCAGCAGGTTCTTCTCCCGAAACATATCCTTCAGCACAAAGATGAGCAGGAAGAGGATCAGGCCCAAATATACATACATCAACATAACTATTTCCCTCCCCTATTAGGTCAAGAAGCCCAGCGCACTGGATTTCAGGATCGTGACCAGGCCGTACAGCACACAGACCACAAAGGGAATGGCGCAGTACCGCAGCACTTTGGAGTACTTCTGCTCCACGATCTGGGCGGCATAGTTGCCCGCCAGCGCGGTGGGGGGCATCAGGTCACCCATAGAGCAGATGAAGGACAGGGCCGCCGCAATGACGATCTGGTTGCCGGAGTCCAACAGCGCCAGCAGGAAGGGCACACCCAGCACGGAGGCTGCGCCGTAGGAAGATACGGCACCGAAGGCAGGCATAACCAGACAGACCGCGGCGTACAGCACCAGCGTACCGAAGCCGAAGCAGTTGATCACGATATAGCCGCGCACGCCGGTGAGAGTCATGATTTGGATGAACATGCCCACGCCCATCAGCTTACCCAGCACGGGCACCGTGGTATGGATGGCGTTGGACACCGTCTTGATGGGGTCAAACTTCCGGCCGGTGAACAGGCCCACTACGCTGCCGATGAAGAAGATCAGGGGCATTCCCAGGTTGGGGAACACGTTGGGCAACGCACGGCCGCCCACCATCAGCACGATCACCACCAGAATGGGGATGTACAGCTTCAGACCGTACTGCTTGCCGATCTCCAGATTCAGGCCGCTCTTCAGCTTTTCATAGTCCAGGTGGCGGCAGTACCGCAGGCCAATGAACAGCACGGTAAAGATCGCGCAGGGGAAGGTCATAAAGGCCAGTGGGCCCTCAAACCCGATGTAGGGCATATCCACGCCGCCGGCGATCAGCATGGCGGGGATATTTACCGGAGGGGCCGCCATGCCCATGATGGAGCCCACCGCCAGGATAGCGCCGGTCTGTGGGGCGGGAATGCCCATCATCAGCAGGATAGGGGCCACGATCGCACCGGCGGACAGCACCGCCGCAGTGGATGAGCCGGTAATCATGCCCGGGAACATGATGATAAACATCAGCAGCACCAGCATGACCGCGGGCACCTTGTAGAACTTGGATACGATCACGGCGTTCAGCGCCTCCAGGGCGCCGGACTCCTGAATCACCGTCATAAAAATCATTGCCATAGAAATGATCAGGATGGTGTCCATATAGACGAAGGTGCCCTCAAACAGGTGCCGGATGGGAATTCCCTCTCCCGCCACAAGGGCGCCTACCACAGCGCCGGCGACCATGGACAGGCTGACCGGCAGCTTGACCAGGAAGTTGGCCAGCAGGAAGGTAGCCAGCATAGCCAGGAAAGTAATCAGTTCAATGTCCAAATCTATCCCCCCAAAGAATAAAAGTGTATATTTCTGGTTTTATACACGAGCAAAGGCTGCTGTGTGGTATGCTTGCCGTCCAAAGCAGGCTTTGCTCCTGGATCAAACCAGAACCGCCTTTATCCGTCCCGGGCTCCCCCATGGGGAGCCCGGGACATGGACCAACCTTCAAGCAGCGTAAGATAATGGGATCAGGCGCCGAACAGCTCGGTCAGAGGAGTGATGGCGTCGGCGATGGAGTGCAGCAGCGTGATAGGCACACCCTTGTCGGTAGCGGCGTCGGTGAACTTGCCGTCGTCGTTGCCCTCCTCCACGACCATCACATAGTTGGCAACGCCCAGGGCGATGTCGTTGAACTGGTCGGACAGAGCGCCGCGGCGGGAAGCGCCGCCCAGGTGGGCCGCGATTACGGTGATGCCGTTGTCCTTCACGGTCTGGGCGATGGCGTTGGCGCGGGCCAACTCATCCTCCTGGGAGATACCGGCGGCGCCCAGGCCCTTGGAGGAAGCGCCGCAGGCGATGATCACGGTCTTGTAGTTGGCGACATCGTCAGCGCTGGCGGTGGCGTTGAAGGTGTAATCAGCGCCCACCTTCTTCATCAGGGCGTCCAGCATGGACACGTCGGCGCTCTGGCCGATGGAGGTGATCAGTACGGGATACTCGATGCTGTCCTTGGTGAAGGTGCCGTTCTCGGTGACGACCTTGTTGTCGGCGCTGGTGCGGAAGGTGTAACCGCTGCTGTCGCCGGTGCTGCCGGAGCCCTGGCTGCTGGCCGCGCCCTGGCTGGTGCCGGGCTTCTGGGTGCTGCCGCCGGTGGATTTGTCGCCGCCGTTGCTGCCGCAGGCAGTCAGAGCCATGCTGCAGATCAGCAGCATAGAAATGACAGATGCAAATTTCTTCATTGTTGTGACCTCCTAAAATTCTTATAGATGCTATTTCTGCGTTCCCCAAAGGGGGAAGGGCATACAAAGGATAAATGTGCCGCCGCTCAGGCCAGGGACTTCAGGGTATACTCCAGGCCCTTTTCGATCATCTCGTTGGCGTCGGGCATACCGGTGACCTTCATGGGCTTGTCTGGGTACAGCGTCTCCAGGGTATTGATCAGCTCCAGACTCATGCTCATGTGATAGGCGGTACGCTTTTCAATGGGCCAGCCGTTCTCGTCAAAGTCATAGGAGTTGGGGAACAGGCCCGCCTGGTGCATGGCCAGGTAGTTGCCGGAGCGTCCGTTTTTGAACAGGTCCTCCGTCATCTTGTCGTGATAGCTGCCCATGGCGGGGTTGCAGGTCTCAAACAGGGTGCACAGGGCGTTGGTGTTGTCGCCCAGGCCGCGGTGGGACAGGCCGTAGGAGGTCTGTCCGGAGATCTCCAGCTTGAAGGGCAGGTTGTTGATTACGCAGTTCATCACCGCGGCCGAGCCCAGGGGTATGGCGTTCTCGTGCACCACCAGGTAGTTTACCAGGCGCACAGACTCGCCGCCCGCCTCGTGGCCGTCATAGATGAAGTCGATATTCTCCGTGTTGATCAGGTTGCGGATGGCGTAGCAGGTCATCTCCGTCAGATAGCCGCTCTCCTCGCCGGGGTGGTTCCGGTTCAGGTTCCGAATCTCCGCGATCTCCTCATGCTTCAGCTCCCGCTTCGAGGTGTTCAGGTGGTAGTTGGGATCGGGCCACTGATGCACCGGATTGGAGATCCGGGTACCGATGCGGAACTCCCGGGTGGTGCCGTCCGCCAGATCAAAGGTCATCTTGTTGCCCTGACCCAGCAGGGGCTGGGTGTGGCTGTAGCCGCTGTTGTTGGCGTGTACCATGATGTACAGGGTGCCCACCTCGCACTTGGCGTTTTCCAGATAGGTCACCGCGCTGAGCATGGAGCCCACCTCGTTGGTGTGGGTGCCGCCGTAGATCAGGGCCTTGCCGCCGGGGACGCCGCTGTCAAAGACGTAGACCTCCACATCGTTGGCCGTCCCCTTCAGGTTGGGGTTATAGTCGCTCAAATGCAGCACCTTGGTGATGTTGGGGTTGGCGGTATAGAAGGTATCGTTCTTCAGCTGCTTCAGATAGATCTGCCCCGTCATGACGCATACCAGCGCCACCACCAGCAATACTGCGATGTTGCGGATCAATGTGTTGTTTTTCATCGTTCCGCCCCCCTTACTTGATCATCAGCGCGCGCATGATCAGCGGGATGCTGATAAGGCCAAGGGACAGCACATGAGCCAGGGACTTCTCCCGGATAATGTCCCAAATCACCAGCAGGGCCAGGACCGCCACAATGATCCGATAGATGATATACAAAGCCTGTATCATTTTTGTCCCTCCCCTTAAATCATCAGTACGGAAAGCCCGGACGCGCACAGGAACACAACCACTGCCACCAGCAGCAGCAGCACGGTGATCACATTGCGCTTAGCGATCCCGGGTCCGGTCACACCGGCGACTCCCAGCTGCTGGCAGACGCTGTCCGCAATGCCGCCCCGCAGGGACAGAAGCATGGTCAGCGCCACGGTGACGCCCAGCGCCATCATCAGCAACTCAGAGCCGGTGGTGTAGTTGGCGTTGCTGACCTGATAGACGGCCACAGCGCCCAGTGTATACGCAAAGGGAGTGCCGAGTACCGCTCCGCCGACCAGCAAGAGCAGAGCAAACACCAGAGACATCAAGGTGGAATTTACGCCCGCGATCTTGATCTGAGCCGCCAGAGTGCCGTTGACGCCCACCGTATTGAACACCTCGATGGCAGAGGCAAAGGCCAGGATCATGGCCAGCTCGATGGCCACGGTACGGATGCCCTCAGAGGCGGCCGTCAGTGCGTTGACGCCCTGGCACTTGAAGATCAGGGCCAGCACAAAGCCGATCACATAAATCACGGGGTAGCCCAGGAAAGGCATTACAAAATAGAGGAAGTTGTGGCAGATGACCAGCACCGCCACCACCAGCAGAGGAATGAGGCAGACCGCGCCGCCCTTCTTCTCCACCTGCTCCTCCGCATCCGCACCCTCCAGCAGGCGCCGGCCGGACAGAGCGCAGTAGACGATCAGCGCCGGCAGGGTCAGCACCAGGATGGGAAGAAAGAAGCCCTCGAAGGAAGCGGGATACAGACCCTGGCGGGCAATGGTAAAGGCCATGGCCGGCACGCACAGGGGGGGCAGCAGCATCCCAAAGAGGCTGCCCATAGTTACCACTTCCACGACTTTCGTTTTCTCAATGCCCTTGTCCAGCAGATACCGTCCCACGATCAGGCCGGTGGTGGCCACGCTGGCCAGGGCGGTGCCGGTCAGCATACCGGGCAGGCCCAGGAAAAGGATCAGCACGAACAGCCGGGCCACGGGGCCCAGCTTGGCCCCTCTCCATTTGTCAAACAGGAATTGAAATGTTCCGTTCAGGTACAGCGCATACACAAAGATGGCGCCGCACAGGACCCACATAAGATTGTCGACGTAAACAAAGGGGCCCTCCGTCACCTCCCGCAGCCGGAAGCCCATTCCGGCCACCAGAGCGGTGATCAGCCCCGCCACAAAGATCATTGGGCTGATTAGCCCGTTCTTTCCTTTGAACAGGACGCTGACGACCGCCACGACCGCCAGCATGACGAATAATAGCAAATAGGTTTCTGTTAAATTCAAATCATTCACTCCCCTCGGCGGGGCATCTGCCGGAAGCTCTGCTCCGGAGCAGGTGCCGGTACGCCGGTTTTGTGCGGACAGCCGCGGGTCGATCCTCGGTCCCTCTCCCGCCGGACGCGCCGGCGGGAGAGGGAGCCGTTCAGAATAAGCTTAGAAATCAGTCAGTCGGGGGAAACTCAATAGGCCAGGGCCTTATAGCCGCGTCTGGGGTCGGCGCCGGCATAGAACTTGCCGTTCTCCCGATCCAGATAGATGGCGGCGATGCCGCCGACGGCGTAGTTATACTCGCCAACGTCCTTCATCTTGTAGCCCAGAGCCTCCAGCTGCGCCACCAGGTCGGCGTCGAAGCGAGGCTGCTCGATGGTCATAGTGGTGGTGGACAGGCCCTTGGAGCGGCTGATCGCCATGGCGCGGGGCAGGTTGATGGCCTGCTGAATGTTCATGCCGTACAGCAGGACATTGTTGATGGTAGCGGCCACTGCGGGAGGGATGGCCAGGGAGCCGGGGGAACCAACGGCCATGATGGGGTTTCCATCCTTCAGCACCAGAGAGGGGGAGATGGTGGAGCGTACGCGCTTGCCGGGCATGACGTAGTCGGGGCTGTCGGGGTTCTTGTGGTCCAAGTTACCGATGTGGCTGTTGTAGTAGAAGCCCAGATCGGGAGCCAGGAACTTACAGCCCCAGCCGTTGCCCAGGGTGTTGGTGGTAGACACGATGTTGCCGTACTGGTCGATGACGGCGATGTGGGTGGTGTGCTTGCTGTCCTCCGCGGTGGGGTCCAGCTTCTCAACAGGCAGATTGCTCTTGGGCACTTCCTCCATGGCGGCCTTGTTGTCCACATCGATCAGCTGGGCGCGCTCAGCGGCGAACTCCTTGGAGATCATCTGGTCCACGGGCAGGTTGAAGAAGGCGGGGTCACCGATGTAGCTGTAGGAGTCGGTCAGAGCAATACGGCAGGCCTCGTTGTATACATACAGGTAATCCAGGCT
Organism: uncultured Oscillospiraceae bacterium; assembly: GCA_934659445.1. Classification (GTDB taxonomy): domain Bacteria; phylum Bacillota; class Clostridia; order Oscillospirales; family Oscillospiraceae; genus Lawsonibacter. The sequence continues at coordinate 23,677 of CAKUHV010000006.1, forward strand.
GTTCACGTCGTACTGCTTGATGTCCTTGTTCTCCATGATGTTCAGCATCTCCAGCAGCCAGTCGCCGCCGTTGGAGGGCGGCGGTACGGTGACCACTTCGTAGCCATAATAGGTGGTGCGGATAGGCTCTCGCTCGGCCACGGTGTAGCTGGCCAGGTCCTCCTTGGCCATCAGGCTGCCGTTGGCCTGCAGGCCCTCCACCATCTTGTCGGCCAGCTCGCCGTTATAGAAGGCGTCGATGCCGCCGTCAGCGATGGTCTGCAGGGTGTTGGCCAGAGGCTCGTTCTTGAACAGGTCGCCCTCGGCATAGGGAATGCCGTCGTTGGTGTAGATGGCCAGACCCTCTTCATTGAAGTTGTCATAGTTGTCCGCAATGGCGTCAGCCAGACGCTTCTCCATGGCGAAGCCGTCCCGGGCCAGCTTGATGGCGGGGGCCATGACCTCCTCGCGGCTCATGGTGCCGTATTTCTCCAGAGCGGTCAGCAGACCCATGACCTGGCCGGGTACGGCCGCATTCTTGGCGGTGGCTACGTCGGTCTCGGGGTTATACCAGCCGGGCTGCACAGCCACGGGCACGGTCTCCATATACTCCAGGACCTCGTAGTCGTGGGTATCCTTCATGTAAACGGTCATCATGCCGCAGCCGCCGATGCCGCTCAGCCAAGGCTCGCAGACGCCGACGGCGAACGCGGTGGCCACAGCCGCGTCGATGGCGTTGCCGCCGGCCTTCAGGATCTCCAGGCCGGCCTCGGAGGCGTACACGCTGCCGCTGGAGACGCCGCCGTGGGTACCGATGGCGCCGTTGCCGAAGTCGTCGCCTTCCATGACTTCGGGCTCGTTGGTCTCGCTCTGGGAGGTGCTTCCGCTGCCAGAAGCGGAGCCGGAGCTGTTGGGGGTTTCCTTTTTGCCGCAGCCTGCCAGCAGAGACAGGCTCAGGGAGAGGGTAAGGGCCAGGCAGCCTACTCTCTTCCACAGCTTGTGGGAACTGTTTTTCATTGTTTTCCTCCTTTACTTTCTGCGTCAGGTTTGTTGGACCTATATGCATTCGGCGTCATGGCGCCGGATCGCATACAAAAGACTCTCGGCCCGGAGCTTGCCGCCCCGGTCCACGGGGGCCGCCAGAGATGATTCCCTACCATAGCTTTTACTGTACTTACTATATCAAAGAGTCCGCGGCCTCTGCAATTATTTCTCTTTTTTATTTCATATCAAATGAAAAGTCGCTAACTTTATTCAGCCAGTTCCCCGCTTATTCTCCGCTTCTGTTCTCTCCCGCCGTTTTTCTTTCTTTTCCAGAAACTTTTTCTCTTTTCTTCTCCCGCTTTCAGTAACTTTGTGAAATTCCTCACATTTAATTCATGATTTCTTCATATTTCTGCCTTCTTGTTCAAAAATCATCCTATTTATTTTTCTATTCCGTCTCTATTTTCTTCATTTTGACGGAACAGCTTTCCGCATCCTGGCTCTTTCCCGAAAACAGTCCCACCCCTTTCCCTCTCCAGTTCTTTCAGGATAAGTTGTCGGATATTGACTGGAAATCAGCGCATATTGAAGGCCCCGGCAGCAGCAGCTGCCGGGGCCTTGTCCGTTTTCATTCATTTTTCTGCATGATACAGTTCGGCTCGATTCACGTTAGGATCCGGTACTTCTGCTTTGGCCGGCCGACCTTACCGTAGCTCTGGTTGACCTCTACCAGACACTGGGCCACCATGTGCTGCAAATACCGGTATGTAGTCTGACAGGCCAGCCCCGTCTGCTCCGCAATGGTCTCTACCGCCAGGAACTCCCCGGACCGGCGCAGGCAGTCCTCGATCAACTCCGATGTGGCGGATACGATCCCCTTTGCCTGCTTCCGGCCTCCGCCGTCCTGATTGCCCAGCTTGGCCTCTGCCTCCATCAGGCGGATATGCAGGCGGATCCTGCTGATGATGTCGGGCACCTTTATGGGCTTCAGAGCAAAATCGCTGGCCCCCGCCTCAATGAACCGGTCCGCCACCTCCTGGCTCTCGTCAATGGTAAAGACGATGATGGGGATCTCCCCATCCAGCTCCCGGATCATCTGCACCCCCTTGATGCCGTTGATCTGGGGCAGATGGTAGTCGATCAGGATCAGGTCGGGCTTTTCGCTGCGGAACAGACGCAGACCACCCAGCACATCCTGGGCTGAGAGGGACTCCCAGCCCTGGTATTCAAATACAGCCTTCATGGCGAACAGGATCTGTTCGTCGTCATCGATCATCAGGATCTTCGGTTTCTTTTCTCTCATGGCGGATCTCTCCCTTCCCTTTCGCTCCTTTACATTTCCGCACCGCGCCGCACCACAGCAGCAGCGCAGCCGAACCGGCAGTACCCAGCGCCAGCCAGCCCTTGGGGTACTGCATATGGAAGTAGACGGCGGACGTCCCCTCCTCCGGCCAGTCCGCCGGGTCGAAGGGCAGGCCGTAGTCTGCGGTCAGCTTTTTGATGTTCAGCAGGTTGATCACAGGGACCCCCTGGGCCAGATACCGCTGGACCAGGCCGGAGCTTTCATCCAGCTGCGGGCTTCTCAGAGGATGCAGCACCCCTTGTCCCAGGGAGATTCCTCTCTCCTCTTCGCCCATGGATGTGATATTTCCCCCCACGGCCACAAAACAGCGGATGGGGCCCTCCGTCCGGTACAGCTCCTCCCGCAGAGCCAGATTCTTCTGGAAGTCGGCCTCCTCCACCAGATTCAGACCGCAGGCCAGCAACCGCGCTCTGATCTGTCCGGCCAGCTCCTGGTCCATGTCCCGGCCCACATCTCCGCTGCCGCCCATGGTGACCATAGCGCTTTCCGTCTGAATCAGCCCGTCCCGCTTCAGCCGCCACAGCATCTCCGGCAAGGTCAACTCCGGGTCGTTCGCCCCATAGGTAGAGGCCCCCACAGATGCAATGCAGATCAACTTTACATCCATGCTCTCACAGGCAGCCACCAGGGCCAGGTCCATGCCGGGGAAGGATCCGGAAAAGCCCGCTCCCACCGTATCCCCCGGGCGCACCCCCGCCTCATACAGCAGGCGCACACAGAGGGCCCCCATCTCGGGCCAGGCGGTGGTCCGCTTGGCCTCCACCGCCCCTAAGGTCGTGGTGATTCCCGTATAGGACTGCCCGATCATGCCTGTCTGGTGCAGGTCCTCCCCGCTCATGGGGATACCCACCTCCGCCTTATAGCCCTTTACCGCCGCAAAGCACCGCTCCAGCTGCCGGGATGCCTGGAGCTGTATCTCATAGTATTCCGTCGGGCCTTCCGTCCGCCCCCGCCACGCCATGCCGCCGCAGGCCAGCAGCAGGAGCAATATCAGGGTCAGCGCCAGCAAGATCCGCCGCGTTCTCCATGCTCTCATAGGGGGAGCACCCTCATTCCCTGCCACATCATGATCAGCACTAGGATCCCCACCACCACGGCCAGGGACAGCAGGGATTTGACCAGACCCTGCTTCTCCATCTCCTGGGCCATGATGCCGGGCACCAGCACGCCGATCAGCCCCGGGTCATAGGGCAGCAGGCCGAAGGAGGACACCGCAGTGTCGATGGCAAAAGCCAGCAGCACCAGCACCGCAAAGCGCCTCCGTCCATACAGGATCATCCACCGGGACAGCAGGCGGGCGCACCCCCAGGCAGCCACAGCCACAGCCAGGGTATACACCACCCGGTGTGGCGTCTGCATGGACAGGGCAATGTACCCGGGCACGATCAGTCCGGCGGGGGACAGGCCGGTCAGTTCCGCGAAAATCAGGCTGATGGCCACACCCGCCACTACGATCTCATGGTACATCCTGGGTCCCCTCCTCTCTCACAAGCTCCATGATCCTGTGGCCCGGTCCGGCGATGTTGCCCACCCCATAGATCACAGTTCCTTCTTTTTCCTCTAATAGGGGCAGCTCCTCCGCTCTGCGGAAGCGCCGCACCCGGGCCCGGGGCAGCCCCCGGCCCAGGCCCCGGGCCATGGTCAACTGGGACGCCCCCATCAGCCACACCTCCACGGGCTCCAGTGCCAGGGCCACCTGGAGCATATGCTGGGTGCGGTAGCCCCGGTCCGGCCGGTTGTTGATCAGCAGCACCAGCCGGCACCCCTGCCAGGCGTACTTTTCCTCCAGCCTCTGGTAAACCAGCTGGGTGGACTGTGGGTCGTTGATAGACATCCCGTTGATGAAAATGCCACCCCCCGGCAGCCGGAATACCGACATGGCGTATGGGTCCCGCTTATAGTGGGACATCCCCTCCAGGGCCGTCTTCCGTTCCACCCCAAGCTCATGGCACACCGCCGCAGCCAGGGCAATATTCTCCGGAAAATCAAACTCCGGCTCCGTTCCGTCCGGCTCCGCCAGCTCCGCCCTGCAGTTCAGTTCCTGGGCATTGCTCCGCAGCCGGGAAAAAAATATCCCGTCCGCCGTAAACAGCACGCCGTCCCGGGGGATGGTGTTGGACAGGGAATCGCAGATCTCCTCCAGCGTCTCCCCCATCTCCGCCGTGTGGTCCAGCCGCACATTGGTGATAACGCCCACGTCGGCCTTCAGCATCTGCCGCTGGGTCACCGCCTGAAGAGCGGGGTCTACCGCCATGCACTCGATCACCAGGACCTCCGCGCCGGACTGCGCCGCCTGGTGGAGGATAGACAGCTGCTCCTTGATATTTGAGCGTCCCGGGCGGCGGATCGGCCGCTCCGTTCCGTCCGGCGCAATGGTCATGGGCACGGTGCCCGTGGTCTTGCAGAACACTTTCCAGCCACCGGCCTGCAGCCCCGCCGCAATCAGCCGGGTCACGGTGGATTTGCCTCGGATCCCGTTTACATGGACTATATGTGTCAGCTTTTTCCTGTCCCGCACCGCCCGGCGCTTCTCAGCGGCCAGACCAAGCAGAATCACTGCCAGTAAGCTCAGCAGCAGTACCGTCATCCCCGCTTCCCTCCGTCCATGTTGTGTTCTATATACAATGGTAGCATACTCCCTGAAAAAAGTAAATTCCTTTCCTTCGATACAAAAAGCCCTGCCGCCGCACAGCTGTGCGGCGGCAGGGTCCGTCCAGTCCTGATTTAGTTCTTCTGCCGGTCCATCGTCCGGCCCACCGTGGCCGTCAGCTGGGGCAGTACCGCAGAGAACACAGCGCCCTTCGTTACGCAGATGACCAGACGCAGGGCCAGCCCCCCCATAATAAACCCAGGGAAGTAGTAGCCATACATTTTACTGTCAATATACATGGTAACTGTGTTCAGCAGGGTCACCATCAGCTCGCAGCCCATGATCACCACAGTGCTCTTCCAGGGGCTGAGGCGGAAGGAGCCGCGTTCCGCCGCCCAGCCCGCCAGCAGGCCGCACAGGGCATAGGGCAGGATCCACAGCAAGGTGGTGGCCGACACGCCGTAGCGGATCAGCTGATAGATCAGCGTACCCACTACACCGATGGCCATACCGTCCACCGGTCCCAGCAGCAGGGCGCCCAGCAGGATGGGCAGACTTTCAAAGGTGATTTTCAGGTTGTTGAAGTCCAGGGCCGCATAGCCCAGCGCCGCACACATGGCGGCCAGCATACTGTCCAGCGCGATTTTTCTTGTTTTTACCATAATGTCCTCCTCTCGTTGCCACGAAAAAAGGACATCTCTGTACCTTTAGTGGGTGGCAGCGGATGCGAAGCAGCACCGCGGCGGTTTCCGCCTTCGTCCGGAGGCAACTTCCCATCCCCCGGCACTTAACGCGCTTGCTTCTACTCTGTCAAAATAGTAGAAAAGCGTCCGGCAGCTTGCCGCCGGGGCTTTTCCCCGTGCCATTATACCACGGCGGCTTTCTGTAAATCAAGGTGCAAAACGCACAGGGCAGCCGCTCCATCGCCGGGATCCCTTGCTGTATTTTTGCGCGTCCGCCCTCTGTCCAAAGCGCTCATTTTGTTGGCCCGTTTCAACTTTTACACACCAATAGATTCTGTATTCAGGCGGTCGGGAACGTCCTTCCGCCCAAAGGATTCGGAGGGAAGGATCGTTGGAAAGGGAACCGTCAGAGTTCCCTTTCCTTGAAATCAACAACATTTTAACGCAGTTAAAATGTTTGCAGCTTGTCAAAAAGTGGTAAAACCACTTTTTGACAAGCTGCTGTATTTTCTTTCCGCCCGGAATGTAGTATGATAGAGAAAATTCAACAGGAGGTGTACACCTATGCCCACCATTCGCAAGGGAAACGCGGCGGATCTCCCCCAGATCGCCGCTATTTATAACCGCATCCACACCCAGGAGGAGGCCGGTCAGGTCTCCATCGGCTGGATCCGGGGCGTCTATCCCACGGAGGACACCGCCCGCTCCACTCTGGAAGCCGACGAGCTGTTTGTCTTAGAGGAAAACGGCGTCGTGGCCGCAGCGGCCCGCATCAACCGGGAACAAGTCCCGGAGTACGCCCAAGCCAATTGGGCCTGTCCCAAGGCCCCCGCGGAGCGGATCATGGTGCTGCACACCTTGGTTGTAGACCCCCTGCAAAGCGGACGGGGACTGGGCAGCGCATTTGTCCGCTTCTATGAAGCCTATGCGCTGGAACAGGGCTGTCCTTACCTGCGCATGGACACCAACGAGAAAAACAAAAATGCCCGGGCGCTCTACGCCCGCCTGGGATACCGCGAGGCCGGCATTGTCCCCTGCACCTTTAACGGGATCCCCGGGGTCAACTTGGTCTGTCTGGAAAAAACCTTAGAGGACGGACTTTACATCCGCACTGCCCAGGCGTAGGATCTGGACGCCATTGCGGCGGTGGAGGGGGAGTGCTTCCCTCCGGCGGAGGCCGCCGGAAAGGCGGAATTTGCCAGCCGCCTCGCCCATTACAGCAGCCACTTCTGGCTTCTGTTCCAGCAGGACAAGCTGATCGCCTTTGTAGACGGCATGGTCACCGATCAGCCTGATCTCACCGACGAGATGTATGAGCAGGCCCAGCTCCATGATGAGAACGGTGCCTGGCAGATGATTTTCGGGGTCAACACCCTGCCCCAGTGGCGCAAGCGGGGCTGCGCAGGCCGCCTGCTTCGCCGGGCCATTGCCGACGCCAGGGCGCAGGGCCGGAAAGGGCTGGTCCTGACCTGTAAAGACAGGCTGATCCACTACTACGCCCAATTTGGGTTTATAAATCATTTTTCTTGGAAGTGCTGAAATTGCTTGCTTTTCAAGGCATCTGGATGTTTCTCTGCTCTCAATTT
>CAKUHV010000007.1 GCA_934659445.1 uncultured Oscillospiraceae bacterium
CCGACCCCAACCAGGGCGTTTCCTCCGCCGACTACATCGCCCAGCACATGGCCGGGGCCAAGGTGGCGGTGATCTACCGCAACGACGACGCCTATTCCCAGGGAATCCGCGACACCTTTGTGAGCGAGATCTCCGCCAAGGGCATGAAGCCCGTCTATGAGGGCACCTTCACCGAGGACACCGCCACCGACTTCACCGTCCAGCTGTCCGGGGCCAAGAGCGCCGGCGCCGACCTGGTGTTCATGCCCATCTACTACCAGCCCGCCTCCATCATCCTGCGCCAGGCCAAGGACATGGACTACGCCCCCACCTTCTTCGGCGTGGACGGCATGGACGGCATCCTGACCCAGGACGGCTTCGACACCTCTCTGGCCGAAGGACTGATGCTGCTGACCCCCTTCTCCGCCACTGTGGAGGAGAACAAGCCCTTCGTCGACGCCTATGTCGCCGCCTACGGCATCCAGCCCAACCAGTTCGCCGCTGACGCTTACGACGGCGTCTATATCGTCAAGCAGGCTCTGGAGGCCGCCGGCTGCACCGCCGACATGAGCTCTGCCGACATCTGCGAGGCTCTGGTGGCCCAGATGACCCAGATCTCCTACTCCGGCCTGACCGGCAAGGACATGACCTGGAACGCCGAGGGTCAGGTCTCCAAGGCCCCCACTGCCTACGTCATCAAGGACGGCCAGTACGTTCTGCCTGAGAACTGATCTCTTTGATCTCAGATCATCCGCACAGAGGCCGGGTGCCGGGGATATTTCCCCGGCACCCCTGTGCGGCGTTTGAGGCCCTGCCTTTTCCGCTGTTTCCATGGCGGAAATGCGGGCAGAGGCAGTTCTCCGCCCGCATTTCTGCCATGGAATGCTTTCATTTTCCCCTGATTTTCAGAAAGAAAAGAGGTTTGCCCCATGGAATTTCTGTCCTATCTGATCAGCGGCATCAGCCTGGGCAGCATCTATGCCATCATCGCCCTAGGCTACACCATGGTGTATGGCATTGCCAAGATGCTGAACTTCGCCCACGGCGACGTCATCATGATCGGCGGCTATGTCTCCTTCTGCGCCATGTACTATCTGAATCTGCCCCCCGTTGTGGCCACCCTGCTGGCTGTTGTGGCCTGCACGGTGCTGGGCATCGTCATCGAGCGGCTGGCCTATAAGCCCCTGCGCTCCGCCCCCTCTCTGGCTGTACTGATCACCGCCATCGGCGTCAGCTACCTGCTTCAGAACTCCGCCCTGCTGATCTGGAAGGCCGCCGCCAAAAACTACCCCCCGGTGATCAGCGGCTCCCTGAAGCTGTTCGACGGACAGCTGAGCATCCCCTATATCTCCGCGCTGACCATCGCCGTGTGCGTGGTGATCATGATCGCCCTGACCGCCTTTGTTGACCACAGCAAAATGGGCAAGGCCATGCGGGCCTGCTCCGAGGACAAGGGCGCGGCCCAGCTGATGGGCATCGACGTGAATACCACCATCTCCGCCACCTTCGCCATCGGCTCCGCTCTGGCGGCCATCGCCGGCGTGCTGCTGTGCTCCTTTAACGGCGCGCTGATGCCCACCACCGGCTCCATGCCCGGCATCAAGGCCTTTACCGCCGCTGTGTTCGGCGGCATCGGCTCCATCCCCGGCGCCTTTCTGGGCGGCCTGCTGCTGGGCGTCATCGAGGCGCTGGCCAAGGCCTATATCTCCACCCAGCTTGCCAACTCCATCGTGTTCGCCGTTCTGATCGTTGTTCTGCTGGTGAAACCGGCGGGCCTGCTGGGCAAGATCGTGCCCGAGAAAGTGTAAGGTGAGCGGGATGAAAACAAGAAAAATCAGTAAGACCAATGTGGTGAACTTCTCCACCTATCTGGGCATGGTCCTGTTCTTCGTGGTGATGTGCGCCCTGCGCAGCGCCGGCGTGCTGAACCGCTCCATGACCGGCCTTCTGGTGCCCATCTGCTGCTATATGTCCATGGCCGTGTCCCTGAACCTGACGGTGGGCATCCTGGGCGAGCTGAGCCTGGGCCATGCGGGCTTTATGAGCGTGGGCGCCTTCTCCGGCATCATCGCCGCCCAGAGCCTGATCGACATCGTCCCCTCCGCCCCCGTCCGTCTGGCCATTGCCATGGTGGTGGGCGCCCTGTTCGCCACTGTCGCCGGTCTGATCATCGGCGCCCCGGTGCTGCGGCTGCACGGCGACTATCTGGCTATCGTCACCCTGGCCTTCGGCGAGATCATCAAGGAGCTGATCACCTGCCTGATCGTGGGCTATGACGAAAACGGCCTGCACATCCTGTTCAACATGAGCGGCAACCGCACGGTGGACGACCTGCACCTGGCCGCCGGCGGCACCGCCATCATCAAGGGCGCTCAGGGCGCGGCGGGCACCAAGACCATCGCCTCCTTCACCGCCGGCTTCGTGCTGGTGATGATCACCCTGGTCATCGTGCTCAACCTGAAGCACAGCCGGGCGGGCCGGGCCATCATGGCCCTGCGTGACAACCGCATCGCCGCCGAGAGCATCGGCATCAACACCACCAAGTACAAGCTGATGGCCTTCGTCACCTCCGCCGCTCTGGCGGGCGCCGCCGGGGCTCTGTACGGACTGAACTACTCCTCCCTTCAGGCCAGCAAGTTCAACTTCAACACCTCCATTCTGGTGCTGGTGTTCGTGGTGCTGGGCGGTCTGGGCAACATCTGGGGCAGCCTGATCGCCGCCGCCGCCCTGACCATCCTGCCCGAGGCCCTGCGCGAGTTCTCTGACTACCGCATGCTGGTGTACGCCATCGTGCTGATCCTGGTCATGCTGGCCACCAATAACCCCACGCTGAAGAGCTTCTTCGCCCGGCTGAAGGGCAAGAAGGACGAAAAGGAGGCGGCCTGAGATGTTTGAAAAACTGGTCCCTGTACCCTCCGGCGCTGTGATCCCGGAGCGCGACATTGACAAGACCCCCGTTCTGAACTGCGTGAATCTGGGCATCACCTTCGGCGGACTGAAGGCGGTGGACGGCTTCAACCTGATCATCGGCCGCACGGAGATCGCCGGTCTGATCGGCCCCAACGGCGCCGGCAAGACCACGGTGTTCAATCTGCTGACCAAGGTGTATCAGCCCACCTCCGGCTCCATCCTGCTGGACGGACAGGACACCCACAACATGACCACCGCCCAGGTGAACCGGGCGGGCATCGCCCGTACCTTCCAGAACATCCGCCTGTTCGGCAACCTGACGGTGGAGCAGAACGTCACCGTGGCCATGGACGCCCAGATGAAGTACACCATGGCCAGCGGCATCCTCCGCCTGCCCGGCTTCTGGAAGGAGGAGAAGGTGGCCCACGAGCGGGCGCTGGAGCTGCTGAGCCTGTTCCACATGGAGGACATGGCCAACGCCAAGGCCGGCTCTCTGCCCTACGGCGCCCAGCGCCGGCTGGAGATCGTCCGCGCCCTTGCCACCAACCCCTGTCTGCTGCTGCTGGACGAGCCCGCAGCCGGCATGAACCCCTCTGAGACGGCGGAGCTGATGGAAAATATCCGCAAGATCCGGGACACCTTCCAGATCGCCATCATGCTCATCGAGCACGACATGAATCTGGTCATGAACATCTGCGAGGGCATCTGCGTGCTGAACTTCGGCCGGGTCATCGCCAAGGGCAGCCCCGCGGAGATCCAGTCCAACCCCGCAGTCATCGAGGCCTATCTGGGCAAGCAGAAGGAGGCGTGATCATGGCACTGCTGACAGTGAACGACATCCATGTGTACTACGGCAGCATCCACGCGGTGAAGGGCGTCTCCTTCGAGGTGAACGAGGGGGAGGTCGTCACCCTGATCGGCGCCAACGGCGCCGGGAAATCCACGGTGCTGAACACCATCTCCGGCCTGCTGACCCCCAAGAGCGGCAGCATCACCTTTGACGGGCAGAATCTGCACGGCGTGGCCCCCCACAAGGTGATCAGCCACGGGCTGGCCCAAGTGCCGGAGGGCCGCCGGGTGTTCCTGCAGATGACCGTGGAGGAAAATCTGGAGATGGGGGCCTATACCCGCCCCAACAGCGAGATCGCCCCGAGCATCGCCGACGTATACCAGCGCTTCCCCCGCCTGAAGGAGCGGCGCACCCAGGTGGCCGGCACCCTGTCCGGCGGCGAGCAGCAGATGCTGGCCATGGGCCGCGCCCTCATGTCCAAGCCCAAGCTGCTGATGCTGGACGAGCCCTCTATGGGGCTGGCCCCCATTCTGGTGGAGCAGATCTTCGACATCATCAAGGAGCTGCACAAGGCGGGCACCACCATCCTGCTGGTGGAGCAGAACGCCCAGGCGGCTCTGAGCGTGGCCGACCGGGGCTATGTGCTGGAGACGGGCAAGATCGTCACCTCCGGCACCGGGCAGGAGCTGCTGGCCAGTCCGGAGATCAAAAAGGCCTATCTGGGCGGCTGAATCTCATCCCAAAGCGCAAAAGGCTCCCTGCGGCATCGCCGCAGGGAGCCTTTTAATATTCTTATTTTTCGATCGCCATGATCTTGTCCACCCGGCGCTGATGGCGGCCGCCCTCAAACTCCGTGGACAGGAACACGTCTACAATGCGCTCGGCCATGTTCTGCCCGATGATCCCGGCCCCCATGGCCAGCATATTGGCGTTGTTGTGGCGGCGGGTCATCTCGGCGGACAGGGGGTCGCCGCACAGGGCGCAGCGCACGCCCCGGACCTTGTTGGCCACCATGGACACGCCGATGCCCGTGGTGCAGATGACGATGCCCCTCTCGCAGGCTCCGCTGCCCACGGCCTCGGCTGCGGGGCGGGCAAAATCGGGGTAGTCGCAGCTGTCGGCGCTGTGGGTGCCGAAGTCCTGCACCTCATAGCCCTTGGCGGTGAGATAGGCCTTGATATGCTCCTTCAGGGCAAAGCCGCCGTGGTCAGCAGCAATGGAAATCATAGCGATCCCTCCAAACATCATTTGACCACATTCTATCTTAAATCGGGCCTGTTGGCAAGGGCTTCCGGGGATTTTCAAAGCTGCCCGCGCCTTTCGGCGCGGGCGGCAACGGATCACTCCTCCCGCACGGGCACGTGCCAGATGTTCTCCGCGTAGTCCCGGATGGACCGGTCGGCGGCAAAGATGCCGGAGCGGGCAATGTTCATCAGGGACATACGGTTCCAGCGGGCGGGGTCGGCGTAGACCTCCAGCGCCCGGCGGTGGGCCTGGCGGTAGCTGTCGAAGTCGGCCAGCAGCAGATATTCGTCCGCAGGAGCGCCTCCGGCCCCGAAAAGCAGGCGGCGGGTCAGGCCGGCGTAGGACACACCGTCGTCAAAGCCGTCGGACAGCTGGTCGATGACCCGCTTCAGCTCGGGGTTGTGGGAGTAGATGTCCAGGGGGGCGTAGCCGTCGGCCTTGGTCCGGGCCACCTGCTGGGCGGTCAGACCGAAGAGGAAGATGTTCTCGTCCCCCAGCTGCTGGTGCATCTCTACATTGGCCCCGTCCAGAGTGCCGATGGTCAGGGCGCCGTTCATCATGAACTTCATGTTGCCGGTGCCGCTGGCCTCCTTGCCGGCGGTGGAGATCTGCTCGCTGATCTCACTGGCGGGCATGAGCTTTTCCGCCATGGACACCCGGTAGTTCTCCAGGAACACCACCTGCAGCTTATCCTTGCAGATGGGGTCGTCGGAGATCTGGGCGGCCAGAGAGTTGATCAGCTGGATGATCTCCTTGGCCACCTGATACCCCGGGGCGGCCTTGGCCCCGAAAAGGAACACCTGGGGGGTAAAGTCCATGTTGGGGCTGTCGTGGAGCTGCTGGTAGAGACAGGTGATGTGCATGGCGTTGAGCAGCTGGCGCTTATACTCGTGCAGCCGCTTGACCTGCACGTCAAAGATGCCGTCGGTGTTCAGGATCACGCCGCTCTCCCGTCCGGCCCAGGCGGCAAAGCGCCGCTTGTTCTCCCCCTTGATGGCGGCCAGCCGCTCCAGAACGGCGCTGTCGTCGGCATATTTCTCCAGCCGGCGCAGCTGCTCCGGGTGCAGCAGATAGCCGTCCCCGCCGGTGCACTCCCGGATCAGGGCGTCCAGCTTGGGGTTGATCTGGGACAGCCAGCGGCGGTGGTCCACGCCGTTGGTCACGTTGGTGAACTTGTCAGGGTCGGCCTGATAGGCGTCCCGGAACACATCCCGCTTCAGAATGTCGGAGTGCAGCTGGGACACGCCGTTGATCTTCTGGCAGGCGCACACGCACAGGTTGGCCATGCGCACCTCGCCCCCCCAGATGATGGCCATGGGGGCCACCCGCTCCAGATCGCCGGAGAAGCGGTGCTCCAGCTGGCGCTGGTAGCGGTCGGAGATCTCCCGGATGATCTGCCAGATCCGGGGCAGCAGGCTTTCGATCAGGCTCTGGGGCCAGCGCTCCAGGGCCTCGGCCAGCACGGTGTGGTTGGTGTAGCACACGGTGTGGGTCACGATGTGCCAGGCGTCGTCCCAGCTGTAGCCCTCGCCGTCCATCAGGATGCGCATCAGCTCCGGAATGACCAGGGTGGGGTGGGTGTCGTTGATCTGGATGACGTGCTTTTCGTGGAAGTTCCGCAGGGTGCCGTATCGGGCGCGGTGGCGCTTGACGATGGACTGCACCGTGGCGGAGACGAAGAAGTACTGCTGCTTCAGCCGCAGGGACTTGCCCTCGTAGTGGTTGTCGTCGGGGTAGAGAACCTTGGCGATGACCTCCGCCATGGCCTGCTGCTCCACCGCCTTCAGGTACTCCCCCCGGGAGTACAGGGACATGTCCACGGGCACGGGGCTCTTGGCGTCCCACAGGCGCAGGGTGTTGGTATACCGGGTCTGATAGCCGGCGATCTCCATATCCCGGGGGATGGCCAGCACGGTGGTATAGCCGGTGTGCCGGGGGTGGTTGACCCCGTTTTCGTCCCAGCAGTCCTCAATTTTGCCGCCGAAGCGGACCTCCTCCGCCTCGTCCAGCTTGGGGATCAGCCACGCGTCCCCAAGCCCCAGCCAGTTGTCCGCCAGCTCCACCTGCTTGCCGTCGATGATCTTCTGCTTGAAGATGCCCAGCTCGTAGCAGATGGAGTAGCCCGTGGCGGGGATCTCCAGAGTGGTCATGGAATCCAGATAGCAGGCGGCCAGACGGCCCAGACCGCCGTTGCCCAGCCCGGCGTCCGGCTCGTTCTCAAACAGGTCGGCGGCGGAGAAGCCCATGTCCTCCAGCGCGTCCTTCAGGGTGTCCAGCAGCCCCAGGTTATAGGCGTTTTTCTCCAGAGAGCGGCCCATCAGGAACTCCAGAGACAGATAGTGTACCTGCCGCTGCTCCTTCTCCCACAGTTGGTTGTCGCACTCCATGGCGTGGCGGGACATGATGTCCCGCAGCACCAGAGCGCAGGCTTTGAACATATGGGCGGGGGTGGCCTCCTCCACCGTGCGGCCAAAGTTGCGCTGCAGCTTGCCCACGATGAGCTCGGTCAGTTGTGATTTGTTGTATTCAGCCATAACAGAGCCTCCTGTCAGGTTTGGATCGGCCGCCGGTCGGGCAGCCATTGGAAACGTTTTCATCTGCAAGGGGTATTTTATCAGATTTTGGAAGGTCCGTCAATGGGCAGCGATACCCGTAGTATGGAAGGCCGGAGCCGTCCTTATCCCCATGATAGCGGAAAACAGACAGGCGGCCACTTTCTCCCCTGAGAAAGCGGCCGCCCGTTCTCCGTTATACCAGATCGCAGATCAGGGTCTTCAGCACCCGGGTCATGACCTCCAGATCCTCCACGGGGACATACTCATACCGGCCGTGGAAGTTCTCGCCGCAGGCGCACAGATTGGGACAGGGCAGCCCCATAAAGGACAGCCGCGCCCCGTCGGTGCCTCCGCGGATGGGCTGCACCTTGGGGGTCACGCCGTTTTTCTCCATGGCGGCCTTCGCCCGGTCGACGATCTCCATGTGGGGCAGGATCTGCTCCTTCATGTTGTAATAGCTGTCCTTCACTGCGGCCTGGGCCGTGCCGGGGCCGTATTTGGCGTTCAGCTGCTCCGCCGCGGCCAGGAAGGCCGCCTTGCGGACCTCGAACTTCTTCCGGTCGTGGTCCCGGATGATATAGTCCAGCACGGCCTGCTCCACCTGGCCCTTCATGTCGCACAGATGGAAGAAGCCCTCGTACCCCTCGGTGCAGGCGGGGATCTCTCCGGCGGGCAGCAGGGAATTGAACTCCATGGCCATCAGGCAGGCATTCTTCATCTTCCCCTTGGCGCTGCCCGGGTGGATGCTCACCCCGTTCAGGGTCACCCGGCCGGAGGCGGCGTTGAAGTTCTCGTACTCCAGCTCCCCCAGGGCTCCGCCGTCCACGGTATAGGCGTAATCCGCCCCGAAGGCGGCCACGTCAAAGTGGTCGGCCCCGGCGCCGATCTCCTCGTCGGGGGTAAAGGCGATGCGTACCTCGCCGTGGGGTTGGCCGGAGGCCATCAGCTCCTCCACCGCGGTGAGGATCAGGGCGATGCCCGACTTGTCGTCCGCCCCCAGCAGAGTGGTGCCGTCGGTGACGATCAGGTGCTTGCCCCGGTTGCGGGTGAGGGAGGGGAACTCGCCCTCTCTCATGACGATGTTCTTCTCCTGATTCAGGACGATGTCGCCCCCCTGATACAGCACCGTGCGGGGCTTGATGCCCGCACCGGAGCAGTCGGGGGAGGTGTCCATGTGGGCGATCAGCCCCAGCACCGGGGCATTGGTCTTGCAGTTGGCGGGCAGGACGGCATAGACGTAGCCGTTGGCGTCTGTTCGCACATGGGCCAGCCCCATCTCCTCCATCTCCCGGGCCAGATAGTAGCCCAGCTCCAGCTGGCCGGGGGTAGAGGGACAGGCCCTGGTGCTCTCGTCCGACTGGGTGGGGAAGGACACATACTTGAGGAAGCGCTCCGTAATATTCATAAGGGTTACCTCCTGAATGTCATAGTAGAAACAGCATACCGGGAAACGGCGGTTTCGTCAAGGGCTCTCATACAGGGCGGCGGCCGCGGCCAGACTGGCCCGATAGGCGTCTACCGCCGGCGGGGGCCCCAGCAGCTGCACATTGTCCTCCAGCCCGAACAGCCAGCCGAAGAACTGGGGGCTGACCACCAGAGGCAGGGTGACGGTAAAGTGCTCCGGCCCGTCGGGCACCAGCATCACGTCGTGGCCGAAGCGGTCCAGCACCACCCCCACCATCCGGCGGCGGCAGCGCAGGCGGACGGTCTCCTCCTGCCCGGCGAACATGCCGAAGTGCTTCTGCCCGTAGGCGGCCAGGTCGAAGTCGGCGTACTGTCCGTCCCCCAGACGGGGCATCCCCGTCACGGCGATCTCCGCCATCTTGTCCACCCGGTAGTGGCGCATCTCCCGGTGCTCGTGGTCAAAGGCCGCCAGATAGTACAGCTCGCCGCTCCAGATCAGGCCGTAGGGGGATACGGCGTAGCGCTTTCCCTCCCGGCGGAAGACCTTCTTTTTCTGCACATCGTAGTCGAAGTAGCGGAAGGTGATGGAGCTGTTCCGGCCGATGGCGGCGTGGAGCTTGTCCACGTTGTAGTAGATGCTCTCGTTCATCACCTTGACCCGTCCGCTGACATAGACCTGCCGCTGCAGCTGGCCAGCCTGATACACGCTGGTCAGCCCCTCCAGCTTGCGGATCAGGGCCTCGCTTTTCCGGCGGGTGAGAAAGCGGCAGGACTGCACCGCGTCCACCAGCAGCTTCAGCTCCGGCAGCTCAAAGTCCCGCCCGGCGATGAACCACCCGGGGCTGGCCCCCTTGCGGCACTGCACGTCCAGCCCCAGCTGGCGCAGGGTCTCAAGATCGTCGTAGACGGACTTGCGCTCGGCGGAGATGTCGTATTTGGCCAGCTCGGCGATGATCTGGCGGACGGTGAGGGGGTGCTCCTCGTCGCTGCTGTGCAGCAGCAGCCGGGCAAGGTGCAGCAGCTTGGTCTTCTGGTTGGCGCTTCTGGGCATGGACAGTTCCTCTCTTTCCCGAAGATGGCCGGAGTATACCCCCAAGCCTGTCCTATAAACGGGACTTTAGTATACCACCGGACCCCATTTTTGCGCAAGAGGGGAAAAGCAGTATCAAAGGGCCACGGTCCTGTATAGAATGGGCCGGAGGTGATCGCTTTGGATCTGAAAAACAACCGCATCACGGTGGGGGAGCTGCTGGACGACCCAAAGGCCCGGGCGGTGTTTCAGCGGCGGTTCGGCAAATGGATGAAGCACCCCATGGTGGCCGCGTCCCGCACCCTGACGCTGGGCCAGCTGATGGAGATGGCCGGGGTCTGGCTGCCGAAAAAGACCATTCAGGAGACCTGGCAGGAGCTGAGCCGTCTGTAACGCATGAAATGCCGCCGAATGCATAAGCTATCCCTCGATACAAAGGAGAGGACTGCTTATGCCCGAATTTACCCTTGATATGTTTCAGACGGCGGGGATCGCCATGCTTCTGCTCCTGCTGGGGCAGCGGCTTACGGAACGGACCGCGTTTCTCCGGCGCTGCTGCATCCCGGCGCCGGTGGTGGGCGGGCTGATCTTCGCCCTGCTGCACCTGGCGCTGTACTCCGCGGGGGCGCTGCAATTTGTCTTTGACGAGCACGTGAAGGACCTGTTTATGACCCTGTTCTTCACCGGTGTGGGCTATACCGCCTGCTTCCGGCTTTTGAAGCGGGGCGGGAAAAAGGTGTTCCTCTTCCTGCTGGCCGCGGTGGCGGTGGTGTGCCTGCAAAACCTTCTGGGCGCGGTGCTGGCCCGGGCGGTGGGCTGGGATATGCGCCTGGGCCTGTGTACCGGGTCTATCCCCATGGTGGGGGGCCACGGCACCGCCGGCTCCTACGGCCCCCTGCTGGAGCAGGAGCTGGGCCTTGAGGGGGCCAACGTTCTGGCCATCGCCGCAGCCACCTATGGGCTGGTGGCGGGCTCTCTTATGGGCGGACCCACCGCCCGGGCCCTCATCAGCCGTTACGGGCTGAGGTCCGACGAGTCGGAGGACGAGCTGATGGAGGTGGAGGGGGAGAGCGAGGCGGAGCGCGCCACCGCCCACCGACTGGATGCCGGGGCCTTTACCAACGCCGCCGCCCTGCTGATGATGGCCGCCGGAGTGGGCACCCTGCTGACCGGCGCCCTGAACAGCCTATCCCTCGGCGGGCTGCACTTTACCTTTCCCAGCTATATCGGGGCCATGCTCACGGCGGCGGCCATCCGCAACATATGCGACGGGCGGCACATCGTCCTGCCCGCCGGGGCGCTGGAGGTTTGGGGCGGCGTGTCTCTGTCCATCTTCCTGTCCATCGCCCTGATGACCCTGAAGCTGTGGCAGCTGGCGGCGCTGGCCGGGCCCCTGGCCCTGATGCTGGCGGCCCAGACGGCGCTGATGTTCTTCTTCGCCCGCTTCGTGGTGTTCCGGCTCATGGGCCGGGATTACGAGGCCGCAGTGATGACCTCCGCCTTCTGCGGCTTCGGCATGGGGGCCACCCCAAACGCCATGGCCAATATGCAGGCCCTGACCCGGCAGTACGGCCCCGCCCCTCAGGCTTACTTCATCGTTCCTCTGGTGGGCTCGCTGTTCATCGACTTTATCAACAGCCTGATCATCACCGGATTTTTGAATGTGCTGACCCTGATGGGGCAGTAGGGAGAGGGACCGGCCCGCAGGACAGAAAAACCGGCCCCCGTTCCTGGAACGGGGGCCGGCAGACTTCTGTGTCCGGCCGGTCAGGTCAGCTGGAACTGGCCGGTGTACAGCTGATAGTACCGGCCCTTCTGCTCCAGCAGCTCCTGATGGCTGCCCTTCTCCTGAATGCGGCCCTGCTCGATGACCACGATGCAGTCGGAGTTGCGGACGGTGGACAGGCGGTGGGCAATGACGAACACGGTGCGGCCCTCCATCAGGGCGTCCATGCCCTTCTGGATCAGGGCCTCGGTGCGGGTGTCGATGGAGGAGGTGGCCTCGTCCAGGATCATCACCGGGGGATCGGCCACGGCGGCCCGGGCGATGGCCAGCAGCTGCCGCTGGCCCTGACTCAGGTTGGCCCCGTCGCCGGTGACCATGGTCTGAT
Source organism: uncultured Oscillospiraceae bacterium (assembly GCA_934659445.1). Taxonomy (GTDB): domain Bacteria; phylum Bacillota; class Clostridia; order Oscillospirales; family Oscillospiraceae; genus Lawsonibacter. The sequence continues at coordinate 12,025 of CAKUHV010000007.1, forward strand.
ACCCCTGGGGCAGGCGGCGGATAAAGGAGTGGGCGTTGGCGCTCCTGGCGGCGGCGATGCACTCCTCGTCCGTGGCGTCCAGACGGCCGTACCGGATGTTGTCCATGATGGTGCCGGTGAACAGGTGGGTGTCCTGGAGCACCGCCCCCAGAGAGCGGCGCAGGTCGTCCTTCCGGATGGACTTCACGTCGATGCCGTCATAGGTGATCAGGCCGCCCTCGATCTCGTAAAAGCGGTTGATCAGGTTGGTGATGGTGGTCTTGCCCGCGCCGGTAGAGCCCACAAAGGCGATCTTCTGGCCGGGGTTGGCGTATACGCTTACGTCGTGAAGAATGGGCTTGTCCGGGACGTAGGAGAAGTCCACTTGATTAAAGCGCACGGCCCCCTTCAGCTCAGTGTAGATGAAGTCCTCCCCCTCCACGCTGCGCACCGCGCCGCGGATGGGATGCAGGGTCATCTGTCCGTCAGGTCCGGGGTACTTCCAGGCCCAGCCGGTGCCGTTGTGGTCCACCTGGACACAGCCGTCGGGCAGGGTGAGGGTCTGAACCAGCTCCATGCCGCTGTGCCTGGGGACCTTCCAGGCCCAGGTGCCCGTGCGGGCCTCATCGGGGGCCAGGGGGGTCAGCAGGCCGCCCTCCTTCCGGGCGCGCACCAGGGTGATCTGCCCCTCGTCCGCCTCGGGCCGGGTGTCCATCACCTCGAAGATGCGCTCCGCGCCCGCCAGGGCGGACAGCAGAGTGGACATCTGCTGGGAGATCTGGTTCAGGGGCTGCCCGATCTGCTTGGAGTAGTTCAGATAGATCACCAGTCCGCCCAGATCGAAGCCGCTGAGCACCGACAGCACGCCGCCCAAAGCGGCGGTGAGGGCGTAGCTGATGTTCATCAGGTTGTTGGACACGGGCATGATCATAATGGAGTAGTAGTTGGCCTTCTGGGCGGCGTCCCGGTAGGTGTTGTTCAGGGCGCGGAACTCCGCCTTGGCCTGCTCCTCGTGGGTGAAGGCCTTGACCACCTTCAGTCCCTCTACGATCTCCTGGATCTCGCCGTTCACCTTGCCCAGTGCAGCCTGCTGAGCCTGATAGTACTTCCGGCTCCGGCTGCCCAAGGTTTTGAACAGCCACATGGTCAGAACCAGCACCAGGGCGGTGGAGAGGAACAGCTTCCAGTTGGTGACCAGCATGACAGCCACCAGCCCCACAAACATCAGACAGCTGGAGAACAGAGAGACAAGGCTCTGCTCCAGGGCCATCTGCACATTGTCCGCGTCGTTGGTAAAGCGGCTCATCAGCTCGCCGTGGGGGTGGCGGTCGAAGTAGGACAGGGGCAGCTGCTGCAGCTTGTCAAACAGCTCCTTGCGCAGGCGGTTGGTGCCCCTCTGTGCCAGACGGATCATAACAGCGCTCTGGAAATAGATGGCCACGCAGCCCAGCAGGTAGATGACCACCAGCCTGAGGATGGCCAGCCCCAGACCGGCAAAGTCGGTGCAGCCCGACCAGATAAAGTCGTTGATGATGCCCCGCATCATATAGGTGCCGCCGATGTTGGCGGCCACCGAGGTGACCAGACACAGAAGCACCAGCAGCAGGGGCATGGGACTCTGGGTCAGATAGCCCAGCAGGCGCAGGGCGGTCTTTTTCAGGTCCTTGGGCTTGGCGAAACCGCCGCGGCCGCGCATTGGTCCTGGCATTATTCCCCCACCCCCTCTTGCTGAGACTGATAGATTTCCTGATAAATGGTGTTGTTGGCCAACAGTTCCTCGTGGGTGCCCTGTCCGGCGATCTTCCCGTCGTCCAGCACCAGGATCTCGTCGGCGTACTGCACGGAGGAGATTCGCTGGGCGATGATGATGACGGTGGTGCCCTTCAGGTTTTTGGCGAAGGAGGCGCGGATGGCCGCCTCGGTGGCGGAGTCAACCGCGGAGGTGCTGTCGTCCAAAATCAGGATGGCGGGGCGGCGCAGCATGGCCCGGGCGATGCACAGGCGCTGCTTCTGCCCGCCGGAGACGTTTACGCCCCCCTGCTCCAGTACGGTGTCGAAGCCGTCGGGGAAGGACATGATGAAGTCATAGGCCTGGGCGTCCTTGGCGGCCTGGATCATCTGCTCCTGGGTGGCGTCGGGGTCGCCCCACAGCAGATTCTCCCGGATGGTGCCGGAGAACAGCACGTTGCTCTGCAGCACCATGCCGATGCGGCTGCGCAGCTGCTCCAGGGGGTAGTCCCGCACGTCCATGCCGTCCACCAGGACGGCGCCGCCGGTGACGTCGTAGAACCGGGGGATCAGGTTGACCAGAGAGGATTTGCCCGTGCCGGTGCCGCCCACAATGGCCACGAACTGGCCGGGCCGGACGGTGAAGCTGATGTGCTCCAGCACGTCGTCTCCGGTGCCGGAGGCCACATATTTGAAGGATACGTCCCGGAACTCCACCTCGCCCCGGGGAGCGGGCAGGGTGCGGGCGGCGGAACGGTCGCTATTCTCCACGGAGGGCTCGGTGTCCAGCACCTCGTTGATGCGGCGGGCGCAGGCCTGAGCTCTGGACAGCTGAAGCAGGGTCATGGCCACCATCATTACGCTCATCAGGATCTGAGATACATAGGTGAGGATGGCCTGCAGGTCGCCCAAGTCGAAATCGGCCTGCATGACCATCTTGCCCCCCAGATAGAGCACCCCCACCGTGGCGCCGTTCATGGCCACGGTCATCAGGGGCATCATGGTGATCACCCGCAGGCCCACGTTCATGCCCGCCTGGGTCAGCTGGTCGTTGGCGGTTTTGAATTTGGATTTTTCGTGGTCCTGGCGGACGAAGGCCTTTACCACCCGAATGGCCACCAGATTTTCCTGCAAGGTGTTGTTCAGTCCGTCGATCTTCTGCTGCATCACCTGGAACAGGCGGGAGCAGATCTTCATGATGACGCCGATGCCCAGAGCCAGCACGGGGATGACCGCCAGCAGGATCAGGGACAGCCGGGCGTTCAGCCGGATGGTGATGACCAGAGCCACGACCAGCATCACCGGGGCCCGCCACAGCATACGCAGGCCCATGTTCAGCATCATGGTCATGGCGTTCACATCGTTGGTGGTGCGGGTAATGAGGGAGGCGGAGGAGAACCGGTCAATGTCCGCGAAGGAGAAGGACTGGATCTTGTCAAACAGGCACTGGCGCAGGTTGGCGCCGAAGCCCTGACTGGCAAAGGTGGCATATTTGGCGCTGAGCACGCCGAACACCATGGCCAGCACGGACAGCAGCAGCATCCCGCCCCCCAGCAGGAAGATGCGGCCGGTGTCCCCGGCGGGGATGGCCTCATCCACGATCTTTGCCATCACAAGGGGGAGGATCAGCTCGCAGATGACCTCCAGCACGATGAAGATGGGGGATCGCACGGCCTCCTTTTTATACCCCTCCAGATGGGTCATAAACAGGGAAAACAAGTTAAGATTCCTCCTTTTCCGGGGCGGGCGTCTCTCCGCCGCCCCGCAGGTTGTTTAGCATTCTCATCCGGAAGGACAGCAGCTGCCGCCGCTCCTCCGGGGTGAAATCGGCCAGCATCCGGTGGGACACCGCCGCGAAGGATTCCGTGCAGCCCTGAATGGCGGCCCGCCCCTTGTCCGTCAGCTGGATCTGGTTGCGCCGGGCGTCCTCCTGTCCGGGGGTGCGGGTGATGTAGCCCCCCTTTTCCAGGGATTTCAGGGAGTTTGCCACCGCCGCCGGGGAGATATGCAGCAGCTCGGCCAGATCCCGCTGGGCAAAGCAGCGGTCTGCCGCGTCCCGGTCTGTGGACTGAAGGATGCACAGCAGCATGGGGTGTCCCACCTCGTTCAGCCCCCGGGCGGCCAGCTCACTGTTAATGGCGCTGCGGTGGGCCTGATTGATCTGGCGGGAGAGCAGCTCCAGCTGCCGAAAGCTATCGTCCATAAGGCCCCTCCTTTCAAATAATAAACACGTTAACGATTAACGTGCTAATTATTTTAACAGGGAAACAGGAAATGTCAAGGGGGAGAACAGGGATTCAAAAATTGTTTACAAAAGCCCCCGGATGTCCTTCAGGCCATCCGGGGGCTGACGCTGTATTCAGCTCTGCCACAGGGGGGCGGGGTAGCGGCCGTCCCTTGTCATCCGGGCCAGCGCGTCCACCACAACGGGCTTGTCCTGGGGATAGGTCACGCCGTACCACCGGTCGCCGGAGCGCAGCACCTTCACCCGGGCCTTGCCCCCGCCAATCAGATCGGCCACCACGGCAGGCAGGAAATACTCCCCCTTCAGGGGATCTTCCACCAGGGTCCGCCGCAGGAAGGCGGGGAACTCCACCTTGGCCTCGTCCATAAAGCTGCGGGTAAAGCCCCACAGGTTCATGGACACCACCGTGTCTCCCGCCAGGGCGGTCCAGGTAGCGCCGCCGTCCTCGGTATACCGGGCGTTGTCCCCGTCCTTGGCAATGCGGGTGCGCTCGGTGATCTGGCGCAGGAAGCCGTTTTCGTCCTCCTCACACACGCCCCGGGCCACGGTGCCGTTCTCCGTCACCGTGTTGCCCAGACGATAGCCCACCATGGCGTATTGATACACGCCCCCCTCGTCGGAGTTGGCGGACAGGTAATCATAGATTTCCTGGAACGCCTCCGGCCCGTAGTAGTCGTCGGCGTTGATCACGGCGAAGGGGCCGTCCACCAGCTTGCGGGCGGCCAGAACGGCGTGGCAGGTGCCCCAGGGCTTCTCCCGCCCCTCGGGCACGGTATAGCCCGCGGGCAGGTCCTTCAGCTCCTGAAAGGCGTATTCCACCTTCATATACCGGGACAGGCGGTCGCCGATGGCGGCCCGGAAGGCCCCCTCCAGTTCCGGCTTGATGACGAACACCACCGTCTCGAACCCGGCGCGGCGGGCATCGAAGATGGAGTAGTCGATGATCAGCTCGCCGTTGGGGCCCACGGGGTCGATCTGCTTCAAACCGCCGTAGCGGCTGCCCATGCCGGCGGCCATCACGACGAGAACAGGTTTTTCCATAGTAAGATCTCCTTTACAGGAACAGCGGGGCCGAGATCCTCGGCCCCCTATCCCCATTATACACGATCCCGGGAAAATAACAAGCCCCAGCGGGATCATTTTCCCCGCCGCCCGCCGCCCAGCAGCAGGAGCAGCAGCCCGGCAAAAATGGCAAAGTCGGCGGCGTTGAACACAAGGGTCTTCCCCCTTCCCGGCAGGCGGGGAAAGCGCAGATAATCCAGCACCCTTTTGTACCGCAGGCGCTCATACAGGTTGGCGGCTCCACCCCCCAGGGCCAGCCCGCCGCCGAGTCTGGCCGCCGGGCCGTCCAGATGGGCCGCCGTCCAGGTCAGCAGAGCCAGCGCCCCGGCGGTCAGGACGCGCAGGGGGCGGCCTGTCAGCTTCAGGCCAAAGGCAGCTCCGCAGTTATACATGGGCTCCAGAGCGGCTCGGCCGCCCCACAGGGGCCGGGGAGCCGCACAGGTCAGTCTTTTCCGGAGAACGGCGCATAGGGCGAACACCGCTGCGGCGATCAAAGCGGTCAGGATCACTGCTCTCCCTCCTTTCTCTCCCGGGCCCGCTCCATGGCGTGCTTCACCGGGTGAGAGCGGCTGGGGCGGTCCATGCGGGCGGAGAGGATGGCGGAGATCTGCCCCCGGGCCTGTTCGATCTCCTGCCGCAGCTGAAGGGCGGACAGGCGCAGGGCCCCGTGGCCCAGAATGATCAGCTGCTCAGGCCCGTCGGAGGTGGCCACCCGCACCCGGTGCTCCTTCGCCAGATCATAGGTGGCCCGCTCGATGTAGGCGTCGGCGGTCTGGGCCTCCTTCGTGTAGGCCACATAGACACCGTTAACCTGCTCCAAACTGCCGGGATTGCCCTTCACCTTATAGGCGTCGAAGACCAGAATGATCTCGTCCCCCCGGAAGGCCCGGTAGTTGGCCAGCACGTCCAGCAGCAGCTTCCGGGCGGCATCCAGACTGTCCCGGGCCACGGCCTGAAGCTCCGGCCAGGCGAAGATGATGTTGTATCCGTCTACCAGCAGATAGTCCGGGCCGGACTTCTGCTCCCGAATGGTGTAGCTGTCCGCCAGCTCCCGCCGGGCGGGGGGACGCTGGGGCTGAAAGTCCCGGCGCTGCACCTTGCCGTAGGTCTGCTCAAAAATGGCCATCAGCTCCTTGTCCCCGGCCAGTCCGGCCCCGGCGGGGGCGCGGGGGGCGGCGGGGGCAGCGTTCTCCTCCGCGGGAGACAGGGACAGGCCGCTGTCCACATGGGCCATAGCGGGCACGTCCCGCCATGAAACGATTCCCCCTGAGCCGTGGTCGCAGAACACGGAGTCGGCGGGGTTGGCGGCGTCCCGCTCCGGATCGTAGCCCCGGGCGGCCACGGCGGCCGCCTGGTCAGCGCAGGGGCGGAAGCCCCCGGGGGAGTATTGCAGCCGACCCAGCCCCCGGGTATAGGCGGCCACCTCCCGGGGATAGTCCCGCAGGGCGGCCACCGGGGCGCTGCCGGTGAGCACGGCCTCCTCCCCCACAGCAGCGGGAGGGTCATACCGGCCGCCCATGCGCTCCAGGTCGCCCATGGCCCGGCCCACCTGAGCGGAGGGCACCTCCAGCCGAAAGTCGTACCATGGCTCCAGCAGGATGCTCTCTGCCTGCATCAGCCCCTGGCGCACGGCCCGGTAGGTGGCCTGGCGGAAGTCGCCCCCCTCGGTATGCTTGTTGTGGGCCCGCCCGGCGATGAGGGTGATCTTCATATCCGTGATGGGGGAGCCGGTGAGCACGCCGGGATGCTCCCGCTCCGCCAGATGGGTGAGGATCAGCCGCTGCCAGTTCAGATCCAGCTGGTCGGTGGAGCAGGCGCTGGCCAGGGTCAGGCCGCTGCCCCGGGGGGCGGGCTCCAGCAGGAGATGGACCTCGGCGTAGTGGCGCAGGGGCTCGAAGTGGCCGATGCCGATGACCGGGGCGGCGATGGTCTCCCGGTACAGGATGGCCCCGGGGCCGAAGGACAGCTCCAGCCCGAAGCGCTCCCGGGCCAGGCGGGAGAGCACCTCCAGCTGCACCTCACCCATGACCTGAAGGAACAGCTGCCCCGTCTGCTCCTGCCAGCGCAGGTGCAGCTGCGGGTCCTCCTCCTCCAGCTGCCGCAGCAGGGGCAGGACGATGTGGGGATCCCGGTCAAAGAGCACCTGACAGGTGAGCACCGGTTCCAGCGCCGGGGCAGGCAGCGGGGGCTGGGCCCCCAGAGCGTCCCCCGGGCGGGAGCGGGACAGGCCGGTAACGGCGCACAGGGTGCCCGCCGGGGCCTCCTCCGCCAATTCATACTTTTCCCCGGAGTACAGGCGCAGCTGATCGGCCTTGTCCGACCAGAGGGCGTTCTCCTCCAGCCCGGGGCGGGCGTTGGACAGGGTGTCCTTCACCCGCAGGGCGCCGCCGGTGACCTTCAGCCACGTCAGGCGCGCCCCCTGCCCGTCCCGGGAGATCTTATAGACCAGCGCGCCGAAGGCGGAGCCGTGCTCCGGGGCGGGGACATACCGGGCCAGACCGGCCAGCAGCTCCTCCACCCCCCGATCCCGCAGGGCGGAGCCGAACCAACACGGGAACAGCCGCCGCCCGCCGATCAGGGCGGACAGCTGTCCATCGGACAGGCAGCCCCGCTCCAGATAGCGCTCTAAAAGTGCCTCGTCCCCAAGGGCGGCAGCCTCCTCATGGATCTCCGCCGGGGGCAGGGAGAAGTCCACACAGCCGCCGTCCAGATGCCGCCGCAGATCGTCCAGCAGGGCAGCCCGGTCCGCCCCGGGCAGGTCCATTTTGTTGACGAACAGCACCGTGGGCACCCCGTAGCGCTCCAGCAGCTTCCACAGGGTGCGGGTGTGGGCCTGAACGCCGTCAGTGCCGCTGATGACCAGAACGGCGCAGTCCAGCACCTGAAGGGCCCGCTCCGTCTCGGCGGAGAAGTCCACGTGGCCCGGGGTGTCGATCAGCTGCAGCTCCGTGTCCCCCACGGTCAGCCGGGCCTGCTTGGAGAAGATGGTGATGCCCCGGTCCCGCTCGATGGCGTCAGTGTCCAGAAAGGCGTCCCCGTGGTCCACCCGGCCCAGCCTGCGCAGCACCCCGGCGCGGTACAAAAGGGCCTCGGTCAGCGAGGTCTTGCCCGCATCCACGTGGGCTAATATTCCAATGACCAGCTTTTTCATGGCGGTCTCCTGTTCTGTGTCTCTGTGTTTATGGGTATCCTCCGCCCAATGGGCGGCTGTCTTTTATTATGGCATATCTCCCGCCGTTGTTCAATTCCCAAATTCCGGCCCGCGGCTTGCATTTTCCGGGGAAAGCGGTTAAAATCTCAGTACAAGGCCGGACCCTTAACATATGGAAGGAGAAACGGTATGAAACGGCTTCTGGCGATCCTTGTGACCCTGAGCACGCTATTTGCCCTGTCCGCCTGCGGCAGCGCTCCCCAGCAGGGGGAGCAGCCCTCCTCGGTCTCCTCCGTCCCGTCCGCCGGGGATCTGTCCGTCCCGGAGGGGGTCCCCGATCCGGAGCAGCTGCCCCGCTCCTGCCGCCTGTACGCCCAGGAGTCGGCCCAGGCCGGCGCGGGGGAGGACTTCCCCAACGCGCCCATGTCCCCCTATGGGATGCAGGGACTGGGGGTCAGCTACAACGTGCGCATGGCCGACGGCAGCTTCCGCGGCTTGGAGTGGGGCGCGGGGATGGTGCACGGCAACGTCCCCCTGCGGGAGATTGCGCCGGAGGACCGGCTGCTAAAGGAGGATGACCGCACCGAGGTGGTATGGGCGGGGGAGAAATACAGGTCCTTCGCCCTGAGCGCCCGGGACTGCGCCATCCCCAACCTGATGCCCGACGAGGGGCGGGGGGTGCTCCGTCTGAACATCATGGGGGACTGCACCGTGGACGGCGGCGGGCCGGACTATGAGTGCTTCGGCGGCTTCGACTGCGTCTACATCACCGGCAGCGGCACCCTGACCCTGACCAACACCGCCGGACTGGGCAGCGGGGGCAGCAGCCTGGCCCTGCCCGCCCTGATGATCGACGGCGACGTGACCGTGCGGTGCAAATACCTGTATCTGGCCGGGGGCCAGGAGCGGCAGGCCCCCTCCGTGGTCATGCTGGGCGGCGCCCTGTATACCGAAAGGCTCTGGACCGGGGGCGGCGACATCATGGCCGCCGGCGGCACCCTGCTGGCCCGGCAGATCGGAGAGAACGGCCGTCTGGTGCTGCGGGACGGCGTCCTGCTCACCGACGAGCTGGCGGACGCGGCGGAGATCCTGCTCAGCGGCGGCGCGGGCTATGTGTCCTCCGCCCTGCCCGCGGGCTGCGTGGTGCAGGCCGGGGCCGGCAGTCTGACGGCGGACGGGCTGGACCAGGCGGAGATCCACAAGGGGGACGCCGCCGTTCTGAACGCCGCCGAGGACGGCAGCATGTACTGCGCCACCGTCTATAGCCAGGAGTGGGCCCCCAGCGTGGGGGGCACCGCCTGGGAGGACCTGACCGCCATGGAGGCGGGAGGGCGGTATTTCAGCGGCCAGCTGGCCCTGATGAACGCCAACCTGCCGGAACTGCTGCCTTGGGGCGGCCTGTGCGTGTCACTGTCCGGCAACAACATCATCACCGGCGATGTGGGCGGCACCAGCCTGCTGTTCACCGGGGCGGGCAATGTCACCGCCCAGAAGATCGGGATATGGGGCTGGGGGGTGACCCGGGCTCCGCTGATGGCCGTGAAGGGCCGGGGCACCGCCGTGACCCTGTACGGCGAGGGTGAATGCCTCACCATGGGCAGCAACGAGGGGGACGAGGGCCTTCTCCTGGTGGACGGCGGCGAGCTGACCTGCCGGGGGGACGTGTGGCTGCAGAACAGTCTGCTGTCCGTGCGCAGCGGCTCTCTGCGGGCCGACGGGACCGTGTCCATTGAAAAGGGCCGGGTGGAGATCCGCGGCGGCACTGTCACCCTGTCCCAGGGCCTGTGGCTGGGCGAGGGGGACATCGTCATCACCGGCGGCCGGGTCATCGTTCCCGGCGGGCTGGACGGCCTGGTGACGGACAACGGCACCGTCACAGTAGACGGCGGCTCGGTGCGGGAGCCGTAGGGCTTTTCGCGTTTTCACCTTCCGCCCGGGGCGGAAGGACCAATATCACACAAGGGAAAGGAACAGCTTATGGCGATCTTAGTATTGGGCGGGGCCGGATATATCGGCTCCCACACGGTGTACGCGCTGGTGGAGGCCGGCCGGGACGTGGTGGTGGCCGACAACTTGGTCACCGGCTTCCGGGCCGCCGTCCACCCCAAGGCCCGCTTCTATTGGGCGGACATCCGGGACCGGGCGGCCATGGATCAGATCTTTGAACAGGAGGACATCGAGGGGGTCATCCACTTTGCCGCCTCCTCCCAGGTGGGGGAGTCCATGACCGACCCCCTGAAGTACTACGACAACAACCTCTGGGGCACCACCTGCCTGCTGAAGGCCATGGCGTCCCACGGGGTGGATAAGATCGTGTTCTCCTCCACCGCCGCCACCTACGGCGAGCCGGAGCGGGTGCCCATTCAGGAGAGCGACCCCACCGTGCCCACCAACTGCTACGGCCAGACCAAGCTGGCCATGGAGCAGATGATGTTCTGGGTCAGCCGGGCCAACGGCCTGCGCTATGTGGCCCTGCGGTACTTCAACGCCGCCGGAGCTCACCCCTCCGGCGCCATTGGCGAGGCCCACCAGCCGGAGACCCATCTGATCCCCCTGGTGCTCCAAGTGCCCAACCGCCAGCGGGAAAAGGTCTATATCTTCGGCGAGGACTACCCCACCCGGGACGGCACCTGCGTGCGGGACTACATCCACGTGTGCGACCTGGCCCAGGCCCACATCCTGGCCCTGGACTACCTGCTGAACGGCGGAGAGAACAACGTGTTCAACCTGGGCAACGGCGTGGGCTTTACGGTGAAGGAGGTCATCAACGTGTGCCGGGCCGTCACCGGTCACCCCATCCCCGCGCAGGCGGAGGGCCGCCGGGCGGGGGACCCCGCCCAGCTGATCGCCTCCTCGGACAAGGCCAAGCAGGTGCTGGGCTGGAGGCCCGCCTTCGACAGTCTGGAGACCATCGTCTCCACCGCCTGGAACTGGCACAAAAACCATCCTCAAGGCTACACACATTGAAAAACAGAGCGCCCCGGCATCAGCCGGGGCGCTCTGTTTTATGCTTCCATCAGCTTGACTGTGACGGTCAACTCCTGTCCGCCCCGCAGGACGGTCAGCTCCACGGGATCCCCCGCGCCCCACCGGGTGCGCACCCGGCTGAGGGAGGAGACGCCGGTCACCTCCATGCCGTCCGCCCGCAGGATCACGTCCCCGGGGGCGATGCCCTGGGCCGCGGCATCGCTGTTCTCATCTACAGCCAGAACGGCCACGCCGCCCCCGGCCAGAGGCCGGGTGTCCACGGTGATGCCGAAGCGGCCCTGACTGACCTCCTCTCCGGCGATCAGCCGGTCGGCCGCGTATTTCAGCCGCCGGGAGGGGATGGCAAAGCCCAGCGCCTCGCTGGAGCCGTCCCCGGCGACGATCTTCACAGTGGTGACTCCCACCACCTGTCCGTACCGGTTGATCAGCGCCCCGCCGGAGTTGCCGGAGTTGATCGCAGCGCTGGTCTGGATCAGGCTGAGGGTGTGGCCGTCCACATCCATATCCCGGTCAAGGGCGGAGATGATGCCATCGGTCATGGTGGCCCGATAGCCCAGGGGGTCGCCCAAGGCAGCCACCGGCTCCCCCACCTCCAGCAAGTCGGAGTCGCCGAAGTCCGCGGGGACAAGGCCGCTGGCCTCTACCTTCAGTACCGCCAGGTCCTCGTCCGCCGCAAAGCCCGCCAGACGGGCGGAACGGGTGTTGTTGTCGGAAAAGGTCACGGACACCTTGTCCGCCCCGGCCACGATGTGGGCGTTGGTGAGGATATAGCCGTCCTCGGTGAGGATGATGCCCGCGCCGGTGGTGTAATAATAGGCATCCTTCTGTTCCGCCTGAATGGACACCATGGAGGGGGCCAGCTTCTGATAGATCTGCCGGAGGTCCAGCTCCTGCTCCCCCGCGCCCTCCAGCGCAAGGCTGAAGTCCGCACGGGCGGCCGCCTTGGGAATGGAGGGGGGTGTGTCGGACTGCTCGTCGTCCTCTCCGTAATAGAAGCTGTAGTCGTCATCGGGCAGGTCGTCCTCCGGAAAGTAGTCGTTGAACAGCCGGTTCAGGCCCAGAGTCAGTCCCGTGATGACCGCCACCACGGCCAGCAGGATCGCACCGCCCTTCCACAGTCTTTTCCGTCTGCGGCGGGGCCGGGGGACGGCAGCGAGCAGCCCCGGCGGTGGGACCGTTACCTTGGGCGGCACCGGCCACTGGGGGTCCTCCTGTTCCCAGGGTCCCCCGGTCCACAGCTGATCCGCCATATCCGCCCCTCCTTTCTGTCTGCCGCGCCGTCCGGAGCTTTTCCGGCGGCGCGGGTCTGTCTCTATCTTATGCCAGGGTCAGGGTAAAGGTGAACTCGGTCACCCCGTCCTCGCTGGTGACGTGGATGTCCTCCTTCAGGTTGCCCAGAATGGTCTTGACGATGTAAAGGCCAAGGCCCACGCCCTCCCGGTCCATGCTGCGGGAGTAGTCCGCCTTGTGGAAGCGGTCAAAGAGGACGGGCAGCTCGTCCTTGGGGACGGTGGCCCCCAGGTTGCGGATCGTGGTATACGCCTTGCCGTCCTTTTTAGTGATGAGGATAGTGATCACCGTGCCCTCTGCGGCGAATTTTGCCGCATTGTCCAGCAGGTTGTAGCACACCTGGGTGATGGAGTCGGGGTCGCCCCACACCATCAGCTTTTCGTCGGGCATCTGCACGTCCACATCCAGCTTCCGCCCGGTGATCTTGCCCTCCAGGCTGACGATGACCCGGCGCATCACCTCCGTCAGGTCGAACTGCTCCTGGGCGGTGACGTTGGTCTCCGCCAGAGCGTTCAGCCGGCTGAGATCCAGCATCCGCCGCACCAGACGGGACAGCCGCCGGGTCTCAGACACGATGATCTGCAAAGACTCCTTCTGCCGCTCCGGGGGGATGGTGCCATCCAGGATGCCCTCGGCAAAACCGGCAATGGTGGTCATGGGGGTCTTTAGCTCATGGGACACATTGGCGATGAAGTCCGCCCGCTGGCTCTCCACCTTCTCCAGGGAGTTGGCCATGGAGTTGAAGGACTCCGCCAGGGCGCCGATCTCGTCCCCCCGGTTCTCATAGCCGGTGACCCGGGTGTCGAATTCCCCCTGGCCGAACTTCCGGGCGGCCTCTGCCATCTCGTTCAGGGGCCGGGACTGGTAAGAGGCGAACAGGGAGCTGGCCACCACGGCGATCATCAGCACCACCACGGCCACAAAGAAGAAAATGGACACGGTGTCCTGCCACATACTGTGAACGGCGGCGGTGTCTGTAGACAGCAGCACCATGCCCTGGGCCACGGCGCTGTTCCCCCGGGTCAGGAAGAAGGGCACGCCCACCACATAGCAGTTCTGCTCAAACAGCCCCCCCAGATCGGACATACCGGTGAACTTGCCCTGCTCGATGACCTGCCGGGCGATATTCTCGGGCACCATTTTGTCCACGGCGTAATAGGTGTCGCCGTCGCAGGCGTAGATCATAGCGCCGGCGGCGTCCGACAGCACCACATAGCTGTCGGAGGAGCGGACGATCAGATACAGGGAGTTGCGGAAGGCCTCTCCCTGAATGTCGCCCCCCCATGCGCTGCTGATGTAGCGGGTGGTGAGAGAGGCGATGTCCTCGGCGTTGCGCTCCAGCGCCTGCCGCTTTTCGCTTAGGATATAGCGATAGGACAGTAGCATGAAGGCCGCGGACAGCAGGGTAAAGGACACGGCCACAATGCTGATCATCATCACCAGCTGTCGTTTGTAAATACTCTTCAAGGTGCGCTCACCCCATTGCAGATGAAATTTCGGGCGCTCAGGCGGGGGCCCCTACCTCGAACTTGTAGCCCACGCCCCACACGGTCTTCAGCCGCCACTGGTCGCTGACCCCCTCCAACTTCTCCCGCAGGCGCTTGATGTGCACGTCTACGGTGCGGCTGTCGCCGAAGTAGTCAAAGCCCCACACCTCGTCCAGCAGCTGATTGCGGGTGAACACCCGGTTGGGAGAGGCGGCCAGATGGTACAGCAACTCCAGCTCCTTTGGGGGGGTATCCACCCGGCGGCCGTCGATGAGCAGCTCATAGGAGTCCAGATTGATGACCAGCTTGTCATAGGTCAGCTTTTTGGCGCCGGACTCCTCCTCGACGCCGGAGCGGCGCAGCACCGCGTGGATGCGGGCCAGCACCTCCTTCATTTCAAAGGGCTTGACGATATAGTCGTCGGCGCCGCTCTCCAGCCCGGTCACCCGGTCCTCCAGCTCCCCCTTGGCGGTGAGCATGATAACGGGGGTCTTGCCCCCCTCCCGGATCTTCCGCAGCACGGCCCAGCCGTCCATCACCGGCAGCATGATGTCCAGCAGCACCAGATCGGGCTGGAAGGAGCGGAACAGCTCCACGCCCTTGCCCCCGTCCCGGGCCACCTGGGTCTCGAACCCCTCCTTTTCCAGATAGAGGTGCAGCAGCTCAGCGATGTTGCTGTCGTCCTCTACGATCAATACCTTTTTTGCCATAAGAAAACACCTGCTCTCCTTTGGTATCGTTACCTCTTATTATAAACGATCCCACCCCTCTTGGGTGAATAATCTGTAAATATCAGTCCCCCGACCACACATAGGACCGCTCCACCGTGGCCACGGTATAGTAATTCTCCCCCAGCCGCTCCTTTACCAGACGGTCGATCTCCGCCGCCGTCTCCTGATCGGTCAGGCGGAAGTGATAGGGCACCACCATGTCGAAGATCAGGTTGGTCAGCAGGGGGCCCTGGGTGGTGCGGAAGTCGTGGATGGAGATGCCGGGGTCGATCTCCTGCACCAGCCGGGCCACCTGCTCCTTCAGCTGCCGGGTGCGGTCATCGTTGACGATGGGGTCCATGTGGATCACGGTTTTGATGTGGTGCTTTTTCTCCAGATCCCGCTCGATGGTGTCAACGATGTCGTGCAGCTCCAGCATGTCCCCGTCGGCGGGCACCTCCGCGTGGAAGGACATCATGGCCCGGCCGGGGCCGTAATCGTGATACACCAGATCGTGGATGCCCAGAATGTGGTCATACTGGCCCGCCAGCCGGTCGATATCCGCCGCCAGTGCGGGGTCCATGGGCCGGCCCAGAAGGGGGTCCAGCGTCTCTTTCGCCGCACCCCAGCCGGTTTTCAGGATAAAGGCCGCCACCAGCAGTCCGGCAGCGCCGTCGATCTGCCAGTCCAGAAGGTGCCCCGCCAGAGCGGACAGCAGCACCACCCCGGTGGACATGGTGTCGGACAGGGAATCGGCCGCCGTGGCCTCCAGCGCGGCGGAGTCGATGTATTTCCCCAGCCGGCGGTTGAACAGGAACATCCACAGCTTGATCAGGATGGACGCCAGCAGCACCCCGCAGGCCGCCGGAGAGAAGGCCACCTCTGCCGGAGAAACGATCTGCTCCACGGCGGAGCGGCCCACCTCAAAGCCCATCAGCAGCACCGCCAGGGCCACGATCAGCCCGGTGACGTACTCCATGCGTCCGTGGCCGAAGGGGTGCTCCCGGTCGGCCTTCTGTCCCGCCAGATGGAAGCCCACCAGCGTGACCACCGAGGTGGCCGCGTCGGACAGGTTGTTCAGGCCGTCGGCCACCATGGCCACCGACCCGGTGAGCAGGCCGGACAGCAGCTTGCCCAGAGACAGCAGCAGGTTCAGCCCGATGCCCACCACGCCGGACAGCGTTCCGCAGCGGCGGCGGACCTCCGGATCGTCAGGGGCGGCCCCTTTGGGCAGGAACAGCCGCATCAGCAGCTTTGTCAAAATAAAACACCCTTTCTTTCCCGAGCTCCCATCTCCCCCGCGGGCAGTGCAGAAGGGGGACGGGAGCCTTCATACAAGGGCCATTATCCCACGGGAGTTTTCTCCCGTCAAGGGCGGTGAAAACGTTTTGTTCACAGATATTTCTTTTCCTGCGGGGGGAGTTTACAGAAAATTCATAGGACCGTCATTGTTTTGCCTTATTTATACGATAGTATATGACCGTACCCAGAATGAATGATGAATCTCCCATTTCTCCCTCTCCTTTACAACACACACAGGCGAACGCCCCTGACTCTAAGGTCAGGGGCGTTCGCTGTTTTCCCAACCGTTAAAAAATTCTTGGGTGTACGAAAACCGACACATTTTTCCGCCCCGGCGGCATATACTGGTATGGAGTCCCGGCGGACCGCACCGCCGGGGCTTGCCTATTTCTTACAGACGGAGGGATCGCTATGGAGGAGAGAAAACAGTCTGCGCCGGCCCAGGAGGGTCAGGGCCAGGAACGCCCCGATCTGGACGACCTGATCTTTCAAGGCGAGCATTGGACGATCAGCGAACGATAAAAAACGGTCTCCTATGGAGACCGTTTTTTATTGGAATTTTGTCATTGCGAGCCAGTTCGCAAACTGGCGCGGCAATCCGTTTTCTTGACTTTCCGGAATACGGATTCCCACGGCAGTGACATCGGTCACTGCCTCGGAATGACGATCAAGGAGCATCGGATTCAGAAAGCCGTTTTTGCTGGATGCCCTTTACAATTCCCGGCCCTTCCTATATAATAGTTGGGCCGAACCCATTGACCCCCCGCCCGGCGGGGGAGTTTTAACGAAGCGAGGACTGGATATGCTCCAATTCGACGAATATAAGGTAAAGCTGAACAACCTTGCCCCCGCCCTGAAGGAGCTGGCCCAGGCCCTCGACCTGGACAGCGCCGAGCGGGAGCTGGACATGCTGCAGGCGGAGTCCGCCTCCGACGGCTTCTGGGACAACCTGGCCAAGGCCCAGAAGATCCAGCAGCGGATCAAGAACCTGCAGACCAAGGTGGACGGCCAGGCCAAGCGCCAGCGCCAGTGGGACGACCTGATGGCCCTGTGCGAGATGGGCAACGAGTTCGAGGACGAGTCTCTGGTGCCCGAGCTGGAGGAGGGCTTCGCCCTGCTCCAGACCGAGATGGAGGACGCCCGCATGGCCACCCTGCTCACCGGGGAGTACGACGCCTCCAACGTCATCCTCAGCATCCACCCCGGCGCCGGCGGCACCGAGGCCCAGGACTGGGCCCAGATGCTCTACCGCATGTATACCCGCTGGGCCGAGCGTCACGGCTTCACCTATCAGATCATGGACTATCAGGACGGAGACGAGGCCGGCATCAAGTCCGCTACCATCATGATCGAGGGAGAGAATGTCTACGGCTACCTCCGGGGCGAGCACGGCGTCCACCGTCTGGTGCGCGTGTCCCCCTTCGATGCCAACGCCCGGCGGCAGACCTCCTTCGCCTCTGTCGAGGTCATGCCCGACCTGCCCGAGGACGCAGACATCGAGATCCGCCCCGAGGACATCGAGATGCAGGTCTACCGCGCCAGCGGCGCCGGCGGCCAGCACGTGAACAAGACCTCCTCCGCCGTCCGCCTGATCCACAAGCCCACCGGCGTGGTGGTGGCCTCCCAGCAGGAGCGCAGCCAGTTCCAGAACAAGGACAACTGTATGAAGATGCTGCGGGCCAAGCTGGTGGAGCTGCAGATGCAGGAGAAGGCGGAGAAGATCTCCGACCTGAAGGGCGTGCAGCTGAAGATCGAGTGGGGCAGCCAGATCCGCTCCTACGTCTTTATGCCCTATCAGCTGGTAAAGGACAACCGCACCGCTTACGAGACCAGCAACATAAACTCCGTCATGGACGGCGACCTGGACGGCTTCATCAACGCCTACCTCACCTGCGAGGCCACGGGCAACTGGGCCACCAAATAAGCAAATAGAGCAAGCCATCCCCCGGCGCATAGCGCCGGGGGATGTTTTTGTGTCTGCGCCACGTCCAAAGCCCCCCTTGCCAAAGGGGGGCTCGGGCGGGAAGGAAATTAAAAAACGACGCAACGGTCCTGTAATTTCCAGAAAATGTATAATTTCGTACAATTCCGGCGGGATGCGCGGGGAGTATAGAAGGTATTTTACACCG